>NZ_JBXWQJ010000015.1:0-104804 GCF_059612325.1 Ruegeria sp. CDSA021 | reverse complement strand
TTCGACCAGCCCGGAATCCAAGACGCTGCCTTCGACAAAATGAAAGGCGGAATGATCCTGAACAGAAGACAGGTTTTGCAGCGATCCGGTGGACAGGTCATCCAGCACCGTCACCTCATGCCCATTGCCAATCAGACGCTCGGCCAGATGCGACCCGATAAAACCGGCCCCGCCTGTGATCAATACTTGCATGAAAAACCCTCGTACCAACAGAATCCACTCTAATGCCACAGGCTTAGCATAGGGATCTGTGGCCACCAAATGGTAGATACCACTATGGTGCACTGACAGGCCGGGCCTGCACAGTTTTGGAAAAAGGGCTGAATTGTTGCACAACGCATTAAGAATGTTGAACTTGCGAAGATGACCGAAAAACACATGGACACCCGCCCCGGCGACGGCCTTGCAGGCCAGCGCGTGATCGTGACCGGCGCAACCGGCTTTATCGGCCAGCGTCTGATCGCTGCGCTGCTGAAGTCGGGATGTGACGTGACCGCCTTGCTGCGCACGCGCCACGGGGCTGCCGCGTTGGAACAGGCCGGGGCAAAAACACTGGTTTGCCCCCTGCATCCCGGCCCGACCCTGACGCAGGCGCTGGACGGTGCGGCGGCTCTGTTTCATCTGGCTTATGATTTCCGGGCCTCCGGCGCGGACAACCTTGCAGCCTTCGACGCGCTTGCCAAAGCCGCCGAAGACAGGTCTTGCAACCGTATCGTGCATCTGAGTTCCGCCGTGGTCTATGACAGCTGGCCCAACGGGCCGATCACCGAACGCAACCCGATCACGCCGGAAGATGTGCAAAGCTATCGCGGCGCCAAAATTGCGATGGAGCAGAAACTGTTACAGTGGAAATGCGACGCCGCCATCTTGCAGCCGACCATCGTCTACGGACCTGGCAGTGCGCTTTGGACCAACGGGCCACTGGCCATGATGCGCCGGGGCGGCATCATCCTGCCCGACCCGCCCGGACAGTGCCCGGCCGTCCATGTCGATGACGTGGTACAGGCGGCCCTGCGCGCGGCCTCATCGCCCCAGACCGGGGTCGAGCGATACCTGATCAGCGGGCCGGACAAGTTGGGATGGAAGACATTTTTCGAAGGCTATGCCCGGCTTGCCGGATGCGGAGAGGTCCGATGCGATCCGGCGGCGAACCCGACCCCGCCCCCGCCGCCCGACAGCAGCACGCCCGCAGGCCCTTCTCTGGCTGGTCAGATCAGCGCGCGCCTGCGCCACCTTGTCGGGCGCCGCCGGGTCGAGGCCGCCGCAGAGCGGATACGGTCCGTTCAAGCCCGGCTGACACCACCCCGACCCGTGATGCCTGACCTGGCCGGGCGCAGGCTTTTTGCCGGTCAGCCAGAGGTTTCAATCCAACATGCACAGGATCAGATCGGGTATGTGCCTCGTGTTTTCTTCGATGAATGGATCGAGAGCATGCGAAAACAATCGGCGCGCTAATTCAGGACTGCCTTGTTTTTGGAAACACCCATTCCGGGTCTTTGCCGGGAACGACAAATTAGTTGGCTTCGTTCCCGATCTGTCCTATCCGATGAAGAGAGAAGGTTTCCAATCTGCTAAGCTAATTTTAATTCAGTGTGACTTTGTACGATCAGGATAGATTATGAACTACGAAACCTCGCACCATCAGTCCCTCAAGCAGCTTATCGCGGCGCGCGATGCGCGGGTTGCCGTGGTTGGGCTGGGCTATGTCGGGCTGCCGCTGGCGCTGACCGCCTATGATGAAGGGTTTGATACCACCGGCGTTGATCTCAACCCGGACCGGGTGGCGCGGATCAATCAGGGCGATCAGGTCATATCCTATCTGGCATCCGACCGGATCGCACAGGCGGTGGATAGTGGGCGCTTCCGCGCAACGCAGGACGCAGCAGCACTGGCCGAGGCCGATATCATCCTGATCTGTGTGCCCACCCCGCTGACCGACGCACAAGATCCGGACATGCGCTTTGTCGCTGCCGCCGCGCAGACCATCGCGCAGCATCTGCGCCCCGGTCAGATGGTGGTGCTGGAAAGCAGCGTCTGGCCCGGAGCCACGACCACGCTGGTTCAACCGACCCTCGAAGCGGGCGGTCTGCGGTCAGGTTCCGATTTCTTCCTGGCCTTCTCGCCCGAGCGCGAAGACCCCGGCAATGACAAATTCGACACGCACAGCATTCCCAAAGTGGTTGGCGCCGACGATCCGCTGTCGCGGCAACTGGTCGAGGATTTCTACCGCGCCATCGTCACCAGCGCCGTGCCGGTCAGCTCGGCCGCCACGGCCGAAGCGGTGAAACTGGTCGAAAACAGCTTTCGTACCGTCAATATTGCGCTGGTCAACGAGTTGAAGACCGCGCTTGAAGCAATGGACGTGGATGTCTGGGAAGTGATCGAGGCTGCGGCGACCAAGCCGTTTGGCTTCATGCCCTTCTATCCCGGTCCTGGAATTGGTGGGGCCTGCATCCCGGTGTCTCCGGCCTATCTGGCCTGGCGCGCCGCGGATGCAGGATCTGATACGCCGCTGATCAATCTGGCCCGCTCCAGCAATGACGCGGTCCCTTCGATGCTGGCGGCACGGATGGCGGCGGAACTGGCCACGCGCAACGGGTCTGCGCAGGCGGAAACCGGGCAACCCCTGACCGGACAGCGCATCCTGCTGATGGGTATCGCCTATAAGCGTGATGTCGAAGATACCCGCCGCAGCCCGGCGCTGGTGCTGCTGGACGAGCTGGAAAAGCTTGGGGCCGAGGTCGAGTATCACGACCCGTATTTCCCCCGCCTGCCCGAAGGTGGCGAATACCCGCAGCTTGCGGGCCGGACATCCCAGCCGCTGACGGCAGAAAATCTGAAACGCTATGCAGCGGTGGCCGTCATCACCGATCACAGCGCCCCGGATTATGGTCTGGTTGCACGCGAGGCCACGCTGGTCTTCGACACACGCAACGTCTTTGAAAAGCAGGGGATCAGGGTGACGAACAGACGACTGGTCAAGATGTGAGCAACCCACCCGATCGCCGAAAGGCGGGTCGGCAGGCAGATGGTTTTCGACGCTATTTCTTCTGAACCCCCCGTTTAGGTGTCTTAGGCCCCCACGGAACTGCGCCAATCGGCGGAGCTTTGCATGTTTTGAGGGTTTGCGGGTGCAGAGATTGCAGTCATAAAAATTTTACGAAATAGTACACTGAACATTCCAATGCCTGAAAACAGGCAGTGTCGAACGAGTAGTGGGGCAAAGCCCCGTCAGGTAAAAATAACCAAATTTTAACCCAAGGTGGTTCACAGTTTTGCCATGATTCCAGCGCGGAATCATACCGGGGCGCTCACCCCGGTGGCATAACCACAGCCACTTTGGAAACTGACGCGGCCAAGACCAATGCCGGAGGACCGGATAACATGATGGGAATTCTCGGAATAGCTGTCCTTGTTGGCTTGGGAGCCAGTGGATTTGCTTTGTACTCCGGCATGTCCATCCTGATGGTCATAGGTGTCTACATGCTGGCGGGTTGGGTATTCATCCTTGCCGCCGTCATCGTGATCTTCGCCATACGGTCGTTCAAACCACAGGCACAGAAACAGGATCACGCCTATTCGGGCTGATCCTTTACAATGTACCGGAACATCTTCCATCAAATCAGCAAATGCGCAGCAGGATGCCCTAGCCCCGTCCGGCGACCCTCTTGGCCACATAACCCAGAAACGCCCGCTGCGGATTTCTGATCTGTGGGCGGCCTGACGCGGCCCAATAAGCCAGCCAATCCGCTTCCAGCGCATAGACATCGTGGCCCGGCGCCATTGCCCTGGCCTCCTCCAGCGCTTGTGGCGGCAGGATCGGCTTGTCCGGCCCCTCGATCACCTGCTCCCGGCGCGAGAACCGGATCAGGTCGCCCGGCTCTTCGCTCATCTCATAATCGGGCAAGTGATCAGCTGCGATCATGTCACGGATCATCTTGCGGAACACCCGCCGGGGTGAGGCCGAGCCGGACTTCTTCAGCAGCACCTCGACCGAGATCCGCCACTCGGGCTGACGCCCGCAATGTTTGCGTGCCAACTCATAGATCCGCCGCTCCAGCGGTTTGCGCAGGCGGAAGTAATCGCGGCTGAGGGTCAGCACCGATTTCGCTAGCACCGCGCGAAACAGCCAGTCCGACAGTTTCACACTGACGCTGACCATCCGGCCCGCCCGGGTGTGCCGCACGATTTCCCAGCTTTCTATCAGACCGAACCCGGTGGTGGTTTCCCTTTCACCCGTAACAATGTTGGTGGTTATCCTTGTGCCGGCCAGCCGCTCGAACGCTTCGCGCAGACGTTTGTAGCCATCACCACTGGTTTCGCGATTGGTGGCCACCATCAGATCATGCGCTGTCAGATGCAGCACCCGGCTGACCGTCCGGCCCGCATTGATCGCCGCCATCAGCTGGCTGATGCAAAAGATCAGGATGTCCTTATCATGGATCGTCGCCAGCCCCCGCACCGAAGGCGTCACCGTGATCTCGACCCCGTTATGTTCGTAATTGAGGATCCGACGATCCGGCCTGGTCGAGAGCGAAAACATGGGATGCTCCATCGAGCCCATATCTGTCTTGGGCAGCGCATCGAAGATATCGCATACAAAAAAATCGCCCGTTGGGTGCCGGTCAGGCAACAACGCCCCCGACCCGCTCATACTGCCCTGCCCATATGTCCTGCCCGAATCTTTGTTCGTGGTTTTATTGACGCTCACCGTAGAGTTATCCACAGGAGGCGTAAAGCCGCCGGAACGTGGGATCAGAGTCACTACAACGTGGGATCAGAGTCACCCTATCGTGGGATCAGATTCAGTATGATCTGCAAGAAATAAAAAAACCTCTTTTTTATCTTATACTTAAAAGAGTTCGAATTCAGCCGTAACTAATAAGATAACAGGATTCTAACTGAACAATTTTTTGCCATACCCTCAAAAGCAGCGTCTCGAAAGCTTTCTACCCCTTAATTTTGCTTAGAAAATCCGGTTTTATGCCCATAATGCTTTCACATGCTTCCTTTTGTGGTATATTGGCGAAAACATAGCACATGGGCAGTATTTCAATGCGAACAGCAACGTCCGAGGGGCTTCCCCCGTATTTCAATATCGATCCGGATCTGGCTCATGCTGAACTGGGAGATCCAACCGGAACACATGAATTCTCGCAGATCGCGGATGCCTGTGCACGGGGTCGTAGCGACCTGGCGAACCGGGGGCTGGAAGAAAACGGTCAGAAAAAGCTGCGCCTGTTTTCAACCTGGGAAATCACCAAGTATCTGATCCCTATCGCGCCTGCCCATTTTCGCCGGGTCCTGAAAAGTAATCCGGATTTGCCCCAAGGGCAGTCCGAAACCGAGGGCGGCGCCAAGTGGTTCACGCTGGATGAAGTTCTGCGGCTGCGGGCGCATTTCGCCTCGGAAGGATCCAAGGCAAAAGAATACCGTCCCTACCGACCCGAGGGTCTGCCCGCCAAGATCGTGTCCGTGGCCAATTTCAAGGGCGGTGTTGGTAAAACCTCGACTTGCGCGCATCTGGCCATGTCAGCGGCTCTGGATGGTTACAAGGTGCTGGTCATCGATCTGGACAGCCAGGGCTCGATGACATCGATCTTCGGCGGCAAGGTGAGCGATGAATGGCAGACGGTGTTCCCGCTGCTTGCCCGTCATTACGCCACCCATCTGCGCCGAGACAATCAGGGGCGTATTGACCGGGGTGAGGCCCCACATCCGATCGACGACACCCTGTCCGAGGCGCTGAAGACCCGCAGCAGCGATCTGATCCAAACCACCCACTGGCCGAATATCGATCTGATTGGCGCTCAGCTGAACCTCTACTGGGCGGAATTCCAGATTCCCGTCTGGCGGATGCAGGGCCGAAGCTGGAAGCTGTGGGATGCACTGACCGATACGCTGGACGAGGACGGGGTGCTGAACGATCACGATATCATTTTCATTGATACTCCCCCTGCCCTTGGCTATCTGACGATCAATGGGCTGGCCGCCTCGGATATCCTTCTGGTGCCCATGGGTGCGTCGTTCCTGGAGTTTGATTCCACGGGGCGGTTCTTTGACATGTTGCATTCCACCTTCCAATCCATCGAGGATGGCGAGAACATGGCTGCCCGTGCCCTGGGACGGCCCGAGATGGCCTTTCAGTGGGATGCGGTGCGTACGGTCATCACGCGCTATGACAGCAGTCAGCAGGCAGAGCTGGCCGGGCTGATGCAGGCCTATCTGGGCCGGACTCTGTCGCCGCACTGGCAGGGCTACACAGCGCTGATCGGTCAGGCGGGGGAGCAGGTCAACGGTATCTACGAGGCGGATTACCGCGATTTCAACCGCGAGACCTATGTGCGCGGGCGGGAAACCTTCGATGCCACTTATGCCTCGTTCAAAAAGCTGCTGATCGGCGTCTGGCGGGGCGATGAACGGGCCCGGCAGGCCGAAGAGGCGGGAACACCGGAATTGTCGCTCTGAGCGCGATGTTTCGCGCGCGAAACACGTCTACAGTGCCCCGAAACAGAGTCTGATCCGCGCAGGAAAAGGAGAAACCAATGGCAAAACGCAAACGATTGACCCCTGCCCGGACGGATTATCTGGAAGACGGTCGACCTGCCCCTGGGCTGAACCCCATGTTTCCCGCAGATACGCCCCGCGCCGCGCCGCCGGTTGCGCAGGTGGCCGGGGCGACTGCGGCTCAGGTTGCGCTTGAAGAACTGTCCGGAGAACTGCGTGCTGCCCGGGCCGAAGGGCGTCTGGTGCAGGATCTGCCGTTGGACGTCATCGAAGAAACTTACCTGGTGCGCGACCGCATGGCGGCAGATGACGCGGACATGGAGGCGCTGAAGGAAAGCCTGAAGGCACGCGGGCAGCAAACCCCAATCGAGGTCGTGGAGCTGGACGGCGGGCGGTACGGGTTGATCTCGGGCTGGCGACGCATGACCGCGCTGCGGGCGCTGGCGCAGGAGACGGGTGAGGCCCGCTTTGAAACCGTACGCGCGTTCCTCAGGCAGCCGCAGAGCGCCTCGGACGCTTATGTGGCTATGGTCGAGGAAAATGAAATCCGCGTTGGGCTGAGCTATTACGAGCGCGCCCGGATCGTGGCACGCGCGGCAGAGCAGGGGGTTTACCCGGATGAAGCCACTGCCCTGCGCGGACTTTTCGCGTCGGCCAGCCGGGCCAAGAGATCCAAGATCGGCTCGTTCATCACGATTTATCACGCACTGGATGATCATCTGCGGTTCCCTTCGGCCATCCCCGAGCGGTTGGGGCTGTCAATTGCGAAGCTTGTGAAAGAGGAGGCAAAAGCCGCTTCTTTAATCACCAACGCTCTGCGGAAGGCCGCGCCTCAAAGCGGAGAAGCCGAGATTTCAGCTCTGACCCGTGCATTGAACGGCCTGGGGTCGAATGGGGGAAACCCACCTGCCGTTAAGACACCCCTGAAAGAGACATTCGGCGGCATTCAGTTGAAACAGAGTCGAAACGGTGCACAGATCACCCTGTCCGGCGAGGGAATGTCCGAGACATTTCTTGCGGAGCTGAAAGCCTGGCTGCACGCGCGCGACACCTGATGTTTCGCGCGCGAAACAAATTCTCCCATCACCCCAGCAGATCCGTTGCCGGGTTTTCCGCGATGTCCACGTCGTCATAGTATTTCTGCGCCTGCGCCATTGAACGGTGCAGGGACAGCCGCATGGCGGCCTGGATTGGCGCACCGTCCAGTGCGGCCTGGGTCAGAAAGCCTGACCGCAACCCGTGCGGTGAGGCAAAATCTTCGGGCAATCCGGCCAGCCTGAGGCGATGTTTCACGATCTGATAGATTGCATCGGGAGACAGGCCGCGTTTCAGCACCCGGTCGGCTTTTGAGACGGGACGGAAGAGTGGCCCGTTCTTAATCTGTCCGACCTCGATCCAATGCACCAGCGCCTGCGCGGCGCGGCCCTTTAGGATCAAGCGCGGCGTTTCGCCCTTGGCTGTGGTCTTGGTCTCCAGCAGAGAAATCCAGATAACACCGCTCTTGTCGAACTCCTTGAGACTGACATCCTCACGCATCAACCCGGTGATCTCGGACCGGCGCCGTCCGCCACTGGCCCAGCCCAGCATCAGGATGGCGCGGTCGCGGCAATCCCGCCGGGACCCCCGACAGGTGGTCAGCAACTGCTCGAGCACATCGCGGGTAATCGGGTGCTGCGATTTTGGGGCAGGCGGGCGGGCCGCCGCTCGGCGGGCTTTGGACCGCGCCTGTTTGACTTGCGGTGTGCCAAACGGGCTGGCGAGATTCTTCATCCGGTGGAAGGCCAGCCAGGAGGCGATACGGCGATCCAGCGTCGAAGGGGCTGGGCAGGCGAGGGATTTTCGCAGGCTTTGCAGGATGAGCGCTTCTGCCGTTTGACGCGCGATGTCCGCCTCTGGTGCGTCGCTGAGATCGCGGGCGTGATCGAGAATGAAGGCAAGGGCGGTGGATTCGGATTCCGGCCAGTTCAGCGCGGTCTCAAACCGTGCAGACTTCCATGCGGTGATATAAAGCAGATCCCGTTCATAGGCGCGCAGCGTGTTTTCCGGTGTGCCGCGGACATAAAGATCTGTCAGAGCGTCCTGGTCTGCTTGCGACAGGGCAGTGGAGGTGGCTGGGAGATATGCGGCTGGTGGCTTCATGCGCGCCATTATGAGTCAGTTTCTGGGTAAAATCAATCAAACCTGATAAGCGATACTTATCGCGTATGGTCGTAATTTGAAGATATGCTGAAAGTAACGAGCAAAAATATCAAGTTTTGCGCGTAAATGGATTTCTGGTCTCTTATTACTCCAGAACATGATGATGTCGGTTCTGTTGCGAAGTTTCAGTTGGAAGAAGAGAACGCGCTGTAGCAGCAGGTTTAAGAGGCAAGTTCCGCGAACTGGCGCAACGGACTGAGTCCGAGTGTGATTTGACCTTTGCGGATCATGTGCGCCACTTCAATTCCGTCGAGCGTTGCCGCCGCTGAAGCGAAGGTCTTGAACCCCAGCATTGGCCGCGTGCGTCTTTTGATAAAACGGTGATCCTGTTTCACAATGCTGTTCAAGTATTTCCGCCTGACTATTTCAATTGGGACTGGGCAACCAAAGCCTTTCGGCATCTTGTTTATGGCCTTGATGCCGGCCGTGTTCGCCCCGCTTTTGTCGATGACATTCTTTTTCAGAGGGCCGTTGACCTCCAGCATTCGGGCAAAGAATTTGGTGGCGGGTTTGTTTCAGCGCTGCGAAAGCTTGAAATCAATCGTTTTACCGTGCTTGTCCACAGCTCGATAGAGATAAACCCACGCGCCTTTCACCTTGATGTAGGTCTCGTCCATTCTCCAAGAACGGTCGCAAGATTATCTGCGGCGACGCGCGGCCTCAGCAATCGTGCTAGAGTATCTTGTCACCCAGCGGTTCAGCGTAGTGTGATCCACCGAAACACCGCGCTCACCCATGATTTCTTCCAGGTCACGATATGAAACACCATATCGAACGTGGAAGAAGACCGCGAATAGGATCACATCCTTCGGATATTGCGCACCTTTGAAAGAAATCATAGGCCAACCTTCAACTGTATAATGCCGTTCGCCACACAGGCGCTAACGCCATGAAGGTCAAGGGTCAAAAGTTTGCAACAGATCCCACAACGGAACCTGCGTTTATCGGTTTATTGCAGAAAACTGATCCCACGATAAAAGAACCACCTTGAAAAACTGCTGTTAAGTTGAGAGTAGAGAGCCTCTATTTACTGGCAAAGGTTGTTTGATCGTGTCCATCACTCCTGTTCTTCTCTGCGGCGGTTCCGGCACTCGTCTTTGGCCGCTGTCTCGGAAATCCTATCCAAAGCAGTTTGCCGCCATTGCCGGGGAAGAGACCCTGTTTCAGGCTTCGGCCAGGCGTCTGTCCGGCGAGAGTTATGCTGCGCCCGTGGTGGTGACCGGGTCTGATTTCCGGTTTATCGTGACCGAACAGCTGCAGGCAGCGGGCATTGATCCAGGTGCGATTCTGATTGAGCCCGAAGGGCGCAATACCGCGCCCGCGGTTCTGGCTGCAGCCTTGCATGTGGCTGCGTCCGATCCTGAGGCCTTGCTGCTGGTCGCACCGTCCGATCATGTTGTGCCAGATGCAGACGCGTTCCGCGCCGCTGTGGTTGCGGGCGTGTCAGCGGCACAGGCCGGGCAATTGGTGACCTTTGGAATTACACCGGACCGGCCTGAGACCGGCTATGGGTATCTCAAGCTGGCGGCGGCGCCTGAAGGCATCACACCCGTCAAGCTCGACAGCTTTGTCGAGAAACCCGATGTGGATACTGCCACGGCGATGGTGGCCGATGGCAAACATCTGTGGAATGGCGGTATCTTCCTGTTCCGGGCCAGCGATATCATCGCCGCCTTTGAAACCTACGCGCCAGCGCTGATGACCCCGGTAAAGGCAGCTTGCGACGCGGCCAAGGCCGATCTGGGTTTCCTGCGCCTGGACCCTGAGGCCTGGAGGCAGGCCGAGGATATCTCGATCGACTATGCCGTGATGGAAAAAGCTGACAACCTGAGCGTCGTGCCGTTTTCCGCCGGCTGGTCTGACTTGGGGGATTGGGACTCGGTCTGGCGTGAGGCAGGTCCGGATGAAAATGGAGTTGTGACGACAGGCACCGTTACGGCAATTGAGTGCAATGACACGCTTTTGCGTTCAGAGGCGGGTAATCTGGAAGTGGTGGGCATCGGCCTGAAGGACGTCATCACTGTGGCAATGCCTGATGCGGTTCTGGTGGCGGATAAATCCCGCGCGCAGGACGTGAAGAAGGCGGTCGAGGCGCTCAAGGCCAAGGGCGCCAGCCAGGCCACCATATTTCCCAAGGATTTCCGCCCGTGGGGCTGGTTTGAAAGCCTGGTCGTTGGCGGGCGCTTTCAGGTCAAACGCATCCATGTCCATCCCGGCGCGGCCCTGTCCCTGCAAAGCCATCACCACCGCTCCGAACATTGGATCGTGGTTGAAGGGACTGCGAGGGTCACGGTTGACGAGGACGTTAAACTGGTTACCGAAAATCAGTCTGTATACATCCCGCTTGGTGCCGTGCACCGCATGGAAAACCCCGGAAAAGTGCCCATGGTGCTGATCGAAGTGCAAACCGGAAGCTATCTGGGCGAGGATGACATCATCCGTTATGAGGATGTCTATTCCCGGACTTAGAATGATCCGGGGAGACAGCTTTAACTGACCAGATGACTGAACGGAACCGGGAATGGTGAAAGAACTCAATGCAGCTGAAAAGCGGCAGGTTGTCTATGACCTTACAGAGGTTCTTTTGGCTTCGACCGGCAAGTTGCGCTACTATGGGATTGCCAAGGTTGTTGCCGAGATCGGCGCGGAACTGAAGAAACAAGATACCTCTGTCAGGTTCGCCGTTTTCTCACAAGGTCATGACGAACTGCTGGAGATATACCCGAGTCTGCGGGCAGACGGTGGGGTGGATCTGAACGTTCCGGTCGGAATCCGGCAACTGCGTGTGCGTAGTTACCATCACACCAAATCCCTGTTGCGGGATTTGGTGCTTGCTGTCGTTCGTCCGTTCGTCCAGCGCAGGAATCGCAAAGCCTGGGACGCAATAGCGCCTGGCATGACGCCCATTAACATGGCCGGCAAAACCCTGGTGAGTTGCGGGCGGCCCAAGCTGATAGTTGAAATCCTATGCGCTCTGGATCGTAAGGGAGTGTCTTGCGATATCATACCATTGTTGCATGACATGATCCCTATGCACGATTTCGAACACCAGCTTGCAAGCTTCCCGCGCAATTTCATCGGGGACAACCAGCTGCTGGTATCTCGGGCCAAGGCGTTGTTGGCCAATTCCGAATTCACACGGCAAGAGATTTTGGATTTTTCCAAAAAAGGTATTCTACCCGAAGCGCCAGAAGTCTTTGCCGTACCTCTTGTGCATGAATGTCCAGAGGGAACCGAGCAGGCTGAGCAGGACGCGCCTGAACAGCCGTATATTCTTACCGTTGGGTCAATGCTGGGCCGTAAGAATCTGGATGTGGTCTTCGAGGCGATGCGCCTTCTGAAGCGGGATGGGAAAGACGTTCCCACGCTGGTTCTGGCGGGGGCGTTGCGCCACAAGACCACCGCCTATCTGCAGTCGGACGAATGCAGCACAATCCGCGAGCATGTGGTCTTTCGCGAAAACCCCAACCAGACGGATTTGGTAAATCTCTACAAGAATGCGCTGGCGCTTATCTTGCCCAGCCGAATGGAGGGCTGGGGGCTGCCTGCGGGCGAAGCTTTGTGGTTAGGCACACCAGCGCTCTGCTCTACTGCGGTGGCTCTGAAAGAGGTATGCGGAGACCTTGGTATCTATTTCGATCCGGATCGAGCTGATCAGCTTGCAGATCACATCACAAGGTTGCTGTCGGATCCGGATTTCACCGGGCAGCTGCGTGCACGCATTGCCGCGCGCAAGCCGCAACTTCGCACCTGGACAGATGTTGCTGCGGATTTGCGAGAGGTATTGCAAAAACTGGGATACTGAAATCGCCAATGCTGTTGCTCACCTCCATATGCGGTCGGTCAGGGCAGCCACATCGACACCATGAAATCCGGAGTTCGGGCCAGATTGCGCTTGTTCGTGAGGTGTTAGTCGCGGGCGCGCAAAGTTGTTAAACCCAATACACCTTGGAAAAGCTGCGAGGCTATCCATCAAGATGAAGCCATTTCATCTGGCTGAATGCGTGGAGAGTAACTATGAATACCCCTATGTTTAACACAGATGGCAACAGAGTTTTTTTCGATATCTCTGGGTTGATCACTTATATCAAAAAAATTGACCGCTACTCTGGCATTCAACGCGTTATAGTAGAATTGATCACTGAGTTTGCCCAACTCAGTGATCCTAAGCTAATTTACCTAAGTTGGTGTGATCCGCGGTCCGGGGTTCAACGCTGCGTGCGTCTGAGCGAGATAGGGCAGGATACACTCGCCTCACCGGTGAAACTGAGACAACTCTTCCATCCTTGGAAGGCGGCACACTCGAATCTTCCAGTGCTGGATAGATACAGAAATAGTCCTGCCAAGTATTTCTTTCACCGTACCAAGCTGGATGTGCTGAGCTTGCTTCGGAGGGAAGCTCCCTTTCGAAAAAAGGATATGTCATCAAAATCGTGGCGTACAGCCCGATGGAAGAAAACACCCAAAAGCATCTCAGGGTCCCGCCGCACAGAGCTGCCTTTATTCGAATTGGCCACAGAGGGGGACCATCTTGTTCTTCTGGACAGCAGCTGGCAGGCGCACCAGAGTCAAGGATTCCGCATGGCCAGGACGCATGGGATGGAAGTGCATACGCTTGTCTATGACCTGGTTCCAATCGTGACCCCGGAGCTTACGGCTGGGACCATGCCTTACATATTCTATGACTGGCTTTTGACCTCTCAGGAATATACGAGCCGCTACATGACGATCTCCGAAGCCACCCGATGCGATCTTTTGCATTTTTTCCAGGCACATAATATCCAGCATACAGCAACGACTGTTCCTTTGGCGCAGGCTGGGCTGTCCAAAACCGAGGCAGCAGAAGAGGAAACCCAGACGCAGGGGCCCGTGTCGTCCCGGATTTCGTTTGACGCATATCCGCACCTCAAGGACACCAGCCAACTGAGTGCCGAACTGCGGAAAGTTACCGGGGAACCCTACGCCCTATGTGTTGGCACAATCGAACCACGCAAGAATGTATGGCGCACGGCGATGGCATGGAAATATCTGGTGGATCAGGGCCATCTTGATATACCAAAGCTGGTATTCGCTGGTCGCAGGGGGTGGTTGACGGCGGAGTTTGACCTTCTGATGAAGGGGACTGGCAATGTATATGGTTATGTAAACATCGTTGAGAGCCCGACAGATGAAGAGCTTCGCGCCCTTTACAAGAATTGCCAGTTCATATTGATGCCCAGTATTTACGAGGGCTGGGGTCTGCCTGTGGGCGAGGCGTTAGCTTATAAAAAGACGGGGGTTGTCGCCCAGAACAGTTCGCTTGTCGAAGTTGGAATGGATCTGGTTGAATACTGTGATGCAATGAGTATCGAAAGCATTGCAGAAGCTGTTTTAAGGCTCAACGATCCTTCTCGCCGTGCAACCTTGGAAGACAAAATACAAACCGCGCATTTGCGCAGTTGGACCGATGTGGCTCAGGATATGGGACAGGCTATGTACGCACCCAAATAATTCAATACGTACTTGAGAATTTCAGGAGTTTCGGCACTACAACCTGTGATCAAACGCTTGTGTTCAGCATTCAATGCTCGGAACAGAACATTCAACCGCCAATCCAGGACTTTGCAGACAGCTTGTTCAGCAGCAAGAGTGAGCGAAATCATACCACAAACGCCATGTACATATGGCGCAGTTGAGAAAAAAGAGTATTGCTCGTGTCGAGGTGTCTCACCCGACGGGTAATCGACAAAACAGAAAGGGATTAGAAGTGACAAAAACTGCGATCGTCACAGGTATTACTGGGCAGGATGGTGCCTATCTCGCACAGCTGTTGCTGGACAAAGGATACAAGGTCGTTGGCACCTTCCGCCGGGTTGTTTCCACGAATTTTTGGCGCATTGAAGATTTGGGAATTCGCAATCACCCCAATTTGGTTCTGTCAGAACTCGATCTGACCGACATGGGGACGATGATCCGGCTTATTCAGCGGGTAGAGCCGGAGGAAATCTATAACCTGGCTGCTCAAAGTTTTGTGGGCGTCTCGTTCGAACAGCCGCACACGACCGCGCAGATTACCGGCATTGGTGCGTTGCATCTGCTCGAAGCCATCAGAATCGTGAACCCCAATATCCGGTTCTATCAGGCATCCACGTCCGAAATGTTCGGCAAGGTTCAGGAAGTGCCACAGCGCGAGACGACCCCGTTCTGGCCGCGCAGCCCTTATGGTGTCGCCAAGCTTTATGCTCATTGGATGACCATAAACTATCGCGAAAGCTACGATATGTTTGGCAGCTCGGGCATTCTCTTCAACCACGAGAGCCCTTTGCGGGGGCTGGAGTTTGTGACCCGGAAGATCACTGATGCAGTTGCCAAAATCAAATTGGGCCAGCTTGACTGCCTTGAGCTGGGCAACCTCGACGCGAAACGCGACTGGGGTTTTGCCCGGGATTACGTGGACGGCATGTGGCGTATGCTGCAAGCCGATGAACCTGACACGTTTGTGCTGGCAACCGGTCGCACCGAGACCGTACGGGATTTTGTCTCCATGGCATTCAAGAGTGCGGGGATCCAGTTGCGTTTCGAAGGTGAAGGAGAGAAGGAAGTGGCCGTGGACACCGAAAGTAATCGTGTTCTTGTACGGATCAGCCCCAAATTCTATCGGCCTGCCGAAGTTGATTTGCTGATTGGTGACGCAAGCAAGGCAAAGCAGGAGCTTGGTTGGGAAGCGACAACGTCTCTGGAAGATCTTTGCCAAATGATGGTCGAAGCAGATCTTGCGCGCAACGAGAAAGGCGTGTCCTTCTAATGTCCGCTCCGCGAGTTCTGATAACCGGGCGTTACGGGTTTACCGGACACTACGCCGCAAAAGAGCTTGAAAGGGCGGGATGGGATGTTTGGGGGACCGGGACACACCCGGCTCCTGAACCCGATCCCAATTACCTAGAAGCGGATTTGACCGACGCTCGCAGCCTCGAGCAGGTTATCACAAATGTCGCGCCGGACGCGGTGCTGCATTTGGCGGGGGTCGCCTTTGTGGCGCATGGGACAGCAGAGAGCTTTTATCAGGTCAATCTGATGGGAACGCGTTGCTTGCTTGAAGTACTTGCCAACACCGGGCACGGAAGCAAGGCCGTTGTTCTGGCCAGTAGCGCAAATATTTATGGCAACGCCACAGAGTCATCCATCCCGGAAACTGCCCGCCCGGCGCCGGTTAATGATTATGCGGTTTCAAAGCTTGCCATGGAGCACATGGCCCGGCTGTTTGATGACTGCCTGCCTATCGTGATCGCGCGGCCATTCAATTATACGGGCCACGGGCAGGATCCTAAATTCCTTGTGCCCAAGATCGTTTCTCATTTTAGTCAAAAGCTGCCGCAGTTGGAACTGGGTAATCTGGATGTTGCCCGGGACTTTTCGGATGTGCGCGACGTGGCGCGGATATACAGGTTATTGCTTGAAAACGCGCCTCGGGGTGAGACCGTGAATATCTGCTCGGGCAAGGCAACGGCGCTAGGAGAGATCCTGAACATGTGCCGAACCATCACCGGCCATGAGATCGAAGTGGTATCCAACCCTTCCTTTGCGCGTGCTCAGGAAATAAAAATTCTGATGGGCGATCCATCGCATCTGGAAAGTCTGATCCCGGTGGGCGTTCGTCACAGCTTGGAAGAGACGCTGAGATGGATGCTGAATGAGTAACCTGAACCAACCACCCTGGCACCATTTTCGGTTTGAGCTATGAGCGGATGCGCCTAGGTTGTAGCCTTCGCTATACTGTGGGGCTCATCGGTTCCCGGCCCGTTCCATGGCGTGTGAGTGCTCAACCTCTGTTCAGAGCTGCACCGCCTTAGTCCTGAGCGGGAAGAGCCAATATAGTGGAACGAAATCTGGATGAGAACCGGGATGAACTCCGGCTGATCATGCACTAACAATTGGATTGGGCTGTTGAAGCAGGGCCAATCATCTTCGACAAAGCTAAGTGAACGACGAAAGTATGGAAGTATGACGGACACCTTCTATCGCGATCTGGAAGCGCAGTTTCGTGGCGATCCTTCTCATATTTTGAGCCGTTTGCGGGTGTATCAACCGTTTTTGACTCCGCTTGCCTGTCAGGAGGGGGGCGCACAGGCGCTTGACCTGGGGTGTGGTCGAGGTGAATGGCTTGAAATCCTGGAGGAAGCCGGCCTTAGTGCGCGTGGCGTTGATATCGACAAGGCCATGCTGGATGTTGCCCGCGACAAGGGGTTGGCCGTTGAAAGCATGGAGGCGTTGACAGCAATACGGGCGCTTCCAGATAACACGCTTGCGCTCGTTTCAGCTTTTCATCTGATTGAACATTTGCCGTTTGATGAAGTGCGCGAGCTGGTAGAAGAAGCACGCCGTGTCTTACGTCCGGGGGGGCTTTTAATTCTGGAAACGCCCAATCCGGAAAACCCGCTTGTTGGCCTGGTAAACTTCCATCTCGATCCCACTCATGTACGGCCGCTGCCCCCAATCTTGACCAGTTTTCTCACTGAGCACGCCGGATTCTCTCGTAATGTGGTTCTTCGGCTTCAGGGCAGTGAGCCAAAAGACGAAACGGCTGCCCATCTGATCAGTCTTTTGACAGATGTTTCGCTGGACTATGCAGTGGTGGCACAGGTCGATGGTCCAAAGATCGGCGATTTGGATAAGGCTTTTGCACTCCAGCTTGGGATGGACCTTCACCATGGCTTACACCGGTTTGATGCGGCCCTTTCAGCGCGCATGTCTGATATTCATCAGGTGCTGGCCAACCAGGATAAGGCCATCACTGCACTGAGAAAAGAGTTGAAGCAGGTCGCACCTTTGGCCGCGGAATTGCCGGCCCTGCGCCGCAAAGCCCAGGAACAGCAAAAGGTACTGAAGGAACTCCTAAATCAATCCAAGCGTAGTATTCTGGAACGTCTGCTGTTCCGGCCCGTGAGTGGCCGTCCAAAGCGTGCTTTGCGGAGGTTACTGTTCCACACAAATGGTAAACCGCGTGGAATGTTCCGAAAATGGATCGTTGATGGTGATGGAACCCCTCGGCGTCTGTTCCGACAGTGGATGAGCAGCCCGGATTATCTGATGTTGCCTTGGCCTGCGAACCAGCATCTGGGCACAGTGCCTGAACCTGAGGAAAATATTCTTGTTTTTGATCCTCACAGACCGCGCTCGACTGATTTACCTGCGCATGTCATGACAATCGAAGAACTTGTCGCCAAAGCTGACGATTCGACCAAGAGAGGCACCTGAACTTGCTGCCAAACACTCCTGAAGGACAATCCGCTACGGTATTTCTGAGCTCTTTGTTGGACGAAGAGCGTCTGCCTTTTCAGGCTCATGTACTGACCCTGGGGCAGGCGCACTATTCATGGAAACTCATTGCTGGTCTCTATGAAGAAGGGCTGGTACAGGCTGGGTATTCTTCGAAGAATATTGCGCGCCCAGAGATTTATCAGGCCCCGATTGCGCGAGAAATCATGAACATCACACCGCAAGACCTGCATATTGCCGTCAAACCAGTTGAGCATTTACGGCCCTTTTACAATCTTCCAAATCTGTTTGTTTGCGGCTGGGAATTCCCCGAGTTCTTTCGTGGAACACCGGATATTTCACCTTTTTATGATCAACTTGCAGTTCTGAAGCGGGCGGACCGCATTCTGTGCTGGACTGATTTCACGCGCGATAACCTTCATGCCGCGGGTCTGTCTCAGGCGATAACCTTACCACCTCCGATAAAACCGACGGAACCTGGAGATGATGCGGAAGTTATGGCTATGCCCGCCGTGTTCCTTGCCGGCAAAGATACAAGCGACCCATCGAAGGTCACCACCTTTGGGGATGCGATACAGGGGCGTTCCGAACCTGTACTGCTTGCAGTGCTCAACCCCTTCGACAAGCGTAAGCGCATCGACAAACTGCTGGAAGGTGTATTGCAGGCGCGTGCTGCAGGGCATGACTTTTTGCTGGTGGTCAAACTCGTAATTGATGGCAAGGCGACGACAATTTGTAACATCAACGAGATCCTGAATAAGGTATATTCTTTCCGCGAAACAAGCGATGCCGTGCTATTTTGTGCCGGACATCTGGACGACCAATCCATGGCTGCCCTTCGCGCGCATTCTGATTTCCACGTGGGAGCGCCATCTGCAGAAGGGCTTAACCTGCCATTGGTTGAAACAGCGTTGCAGGACATCCCCGTTATAACCACCAGGAATACCGCCATGGCCAGTTATCTTGGCCCAGACGATGCGATCTGGATCGAATGCGCGCCTGAAACGGCAGATAGTTCAATCAATGCGTTCTCTGAACATGCGCGTTTCACTCATTTTCCCGCGACACCGGAAGCCATTTCTTCAGCTATCGGTGAGGCTTTATCCTTGGATGGCAATGCACGCCAGGAACTTGCGCGGAAAGGTCGACATGCGATCGATTCTAGGTTCGGGCAGGCCCGTTTCGAAGCGGACTTCCATAGGCTAGCAAAGGAGGTTCTGGCATGACCGGCCACCGCGTTCCCTGGGTGATCGACGCCAGCCCACTCTGGGAAGTTCAATATACGGGTATTTCAAACGTTACCTATGAAATTGTTCGCCGCGCTGTCGCCGACCCTGATGCAGAGGTACATATCCTCGCTGTGGATCACGTGATCCCGCGGGCGCTTGTGGATCAATGCATAGCGGAACGCAGCGGCAAGTCGCTTCAGGCGGCCGTTCCCAGATTGCCCAAAGCAAAAAAAATCAAGGATATCCTGCGCGGTCAGGGACGTTTTGATGGCACCGTCGGGCTTTTTCTGAATGCGCGACCACTTGAGAAGCTATTCGATTGGGAGGCGATGATGTTTTACGATTTCTCGCCTCTTCTGACGCCGGAATGTCATACTTCGCATACGGTGGAATACCATTCGAAGGGGATTTCCCAGCAGGTAAGCATCTGTGATCACATGTTCTGCATTTCCGAGGCAACTGCTCGTGACTTGAATTGGGTTTTCGATGTACCGCGTGACGATATTACGGTTTGTCTGTTGGGGCACAGTACAGACGAAATAGCATACAGGGCTGCCCGTAGTCTGCTGGGTGAAGCCGAGGTGGAACCGTTTTTATTGATGCTTGGGACGATCGAACCGCGCAAGAATATTGGACTGGTACTGGAATGGCTCTCTACGCATTCCGATGTGTTGGATACGTACCGTGTCGTATTCGCCGGTCGACAGGGATGGGGGCCAGATCTTCAATCCCAGATCAAGCACTGGGGTCTTGAGGATGCTGTTCAATCCGGGCGGATTGTTTATATGGACTACGTCAGCGAGGCACAGAAGAACGCGCTTCTGGTCGGGGCTTCTGCGTTACTTTACCCTTCTCTTTTTGAAGGGTTCGGCCTGCCTGCCCTTGAAGCCATGGGCTTTGATCTTCCGGTCCTGTCTACCGTGTCGACATCCTTGCCCGAGGTGCTGGGTGATACCGGTTATTACTTCGACCCTTATAGCAGCACATCACTAGATGTCGCCTTCCGCCGTTTCGTGGCCGATGCTAAAAGCGGTGCGTTAGAAGAAGTCGTAGAGGCCGCTAGAGCGCGCGCGCAAACCTTCGACTATGATAAAACCTACAAACTGGTGCGAGGCCGCCTGGCTCAAGCTGCCCGTGGAATTGCCTAGAATTGAAAGCTTCTGAAAATATGTTTCGACGCAATGCAAATAAGTCTCTCAGCTACAGCCCGCCTGCTTTCGTAACCAGTCTCTATGAACAGCTGCTTGGGCGAACGCCGACATCCGAAGAAATCGACAGCCATGTAAGATCTCTCCTTTCGGGAGAAGCAGACGCCTCTGCGATGATCGAGCGTTTTGTTGCCTCGGACGAATATGCGCAACGTGCTCTTTCAACGTCGGCCCCATTCATCAACGCGCATGACCAGTTCGGTGAAATAGCTCTGCTTCTGAAAGAGTGGGCGTGTCATAGTGTTGCCGATCCGGTGGTGGTGGATGTTGGAGCCCGTGGTCGAGACCGCTCCAACTCATATGACCTGATGGCACATTTTGGCTGGCGCGGACTGTTGGTTGAAGCCAACCCGGTGCTGTTATCCAATATTCAGGCCGAATTTAATGGCCTGAACTGTATAATCGTGGGCACGGCTGTGTCCGATTATAATGGCAGCGCGGAGTTTACCATTGGCGTAAACGATGATGTGTCCTCACTTGATCCCGCCGCCGCAGCCTCTTGGGGCGAAACAAGGGGTGCGGTTCAGGTCAATGTGCGCTGTCTTCCTGAACTGTTGAAAGAGCATGGCATCGGTCAGGAATTTGGCCTCCTGTCGCTCGATATCGAAGGTGAGGACGTCAAAGTTCTGACCGATCTCGTGGCAAATTCAAACTATCGGCCGGATTACATCATCATCGAGGCGTCGCAAGACTTTCAGGTCAAATCTCTGGATGCGCTTGATGTGCCTGACATTGTGCGTGACACTTATGAGATCTTTGCCCAGACTCGCGCTAATCTTCTGCTGCGCCATGTGGGGAAACGGCAGGTTACGGCAACACCAAGTGCATATTCAGAGCCTTTGGTGCAGAACTCGGATCTTGTCATGTCACGCGGCGTGGAGGGAGGATACTGGGTAACCCATCGCAATGATGCCGTGATTGGTGCCGCTATTCGTCAGACTGCCCATTTTCAGGAACAAGCCATTGACGATGTGATGCAAATCCTCGGGCGAAACGGACATGATGTTGCGACGTCCTGTTTCGTGGATATCGGCGCAAATATCGGATCCCACTCGATCCACGCAGCGCGACGCGGCTTTGACCGAATTATTGCCTTCGAACCAGATCCGCAGAACTTTCGTATTTTGCGCGCGAACACAGTCCTGAATGACGTAGAGCACAAAATAACCTGCCACCAGATGGCTGTGTCGAACCAGAACGGTACGATGCAGATGGAACTTTCCCCGTCAAATTTCGGGGATCACCGTTTGCGCGTCTCTGACGATATAGCCGCAAACCTGCATGACGAAGAAAACTGGGCTCTTCAGGAGGTGCCGGTGCGCACCTTTGATAGCTTGGTACAGGACGGCCTGTTGCCTGAAGGCGGACCAGATTTGATTTGGGTCGATACGCAGGGGCATGAAGGTCATGTGCTGAGCTACGCAGAGAGTCTGACCAAAATGCGCTGCCCGGTTGTACTGGAGTTTTGGCCCTACGGCCTTGAGCGTTCAGGAGGCTATAAGATGCTGCGGGAAGCTCTCGCGTCACGCGACGACGTGCAGATCATCGATCTTGGAACCTCCAGTCCAGAGAGTTTGAGCTATCGGTCTCTTGATGAGCTTGATCAGATGTATGACGCTTTGAGGCAGGGTGAATCCAAAGCCGGATCTCCGCATACTGACCTTTTGCTTATACCAATCCGCACAGCGTCTTAATGCTGCTGCTCTTCTGCAATTACGGATGCCGTTTGTGAAACTACGTCAAGCCCTGTCTCGTCTCATATGCCCTTCCGAGATCCCACCTGCGCCTGTCCCGACGTCGACGCTAATGACTGCCGCACAGCACGCCGACCTTGCCGGGCGCCAGGATCGTTTGCTTCTGGCCACTGGGCAGGTTGCTGCGCGTCAGGTCCAGGCGATGGATCGGCTTGGTTGTCTCGCGAACGCGGAATTCCGCATCTATTCTCAGTTTGGTGAAGATGGAATTATTGAGTGGCTTATTTCGCACCTCCCAAACATTCCACGTGTCTTTGTAGAGTTTGGTGTTGAAGACTATGCTGAAGCAAACACACGTTTCCTGGTGCGTCACCGGGGATGGCGTGGCCTTGTGATGGACGGGTCAGCTGCGAATATTGCGCATGTTCGTGCCGATCCAATCCACGTTCTGAACGACATAACGCCGGTTGAAGCCTTTGTTACAGCCGAGAACATTGACGCTCTTCTGGTTGACCATGGTCTGACAGGCGAAATCGGCATTCTCAGTGTAGATATAGACGGCAACGACTACTGGGTTCTGGATGCAATAAAATCCGTATCTCCGGCGATACTCATTGTCGAATACAATGCGATCTTTGGTGATCTGCATGATCTGACAATCCCTTACGATCCAAGTTTTGAACGTTTCTCAGGGCATTTTTCAGGCCAGTATTATGGTGCATCTTTAGGTGCATTCAAAAAGCTGGCAGCTGCCAAAGGATATCAATTTGTCGGAACCAATTCGGCGGGCGTGAATGCATTTTTTATCCGTGATAACCTCGCCCTACATATCAAAACTGCGCTTGATACATGTCGCGCATGGCCATCCCGGCACCGAGACTCCCGTGATGAAACTTCAGGTATGTCATTTGTCCGCGGAACCAAGCGTGCCGACCTTATTCTGGATACCCCCGTGATTGATCTACTCTCAGGGCAGACACGGTTGCTGAGCGACTTAGGCCCGCTTTACAGTGACCAATGGCTGCGTGAAATGTAGAAAAAGTAGGTGACTCCGGCTGAGTGCGGAATAGGTGTTGAGCGCGGACCGGGGGTCTGGAGTTGCACTCAGGCTTCGTTTGCGAACTCTGAGATTGTTCAAAGGTATCGCAACGAATTCGACCTGCGGTGATCGCATTTGGCTTGCTCCTTTGAAGGGGTGAGCAAACCCTACTTTAAACCGAGGGGCGCTTTTGGGAGCAAGTCAAACCGCTTCATCTTCAAATGCGGGATGTGGCGTCTTTAAATGGCCTGTCACCCGGGCTGCTGATCTTTTGTTGCGGCCCAGCTTTCCTGCGCCGCCGGGTCGATCCGGTTGGTGATGAAGAGAAAGACCGCGCCGATCCCGCCGACCGTAAACATGACGGCCTGCCAGACCAGACCGGCAGCGACGATCGCCGCCGCGTCAGCCCCGAACGGGAAAAGCATTGATGCCAGTACCCCCTCGCGCATACCCAGCCCGTTCAGTGTGACTGGCAGAACGGCGATGATCTTGGCCAGCGGCCGTGCGAACAGCCAGGGCCCGACATCGGTACCAATGCCTGCCGCCTTGCCCAGCCACCAGGACATGAGCACCAGCGCGGTTTGAATGGTGACAGATGACAGGAAGACCACCAAAAGCCGTTTGGGCTGCCGCGAAATGGATGAGAAATGCCCAGCGAGTTTTTCTGCGACAGATCGCCCGAGAAGGCTAGGGAAGATCCGCCAGACCAGATCCACCAGCTTTGACAACATGACGAGGCAGATGAAAACCAGCGCC
Source organism: Ruegeria sp. CDSA021 (assembly GCF_059612325.1). Classification (NCBI taxonomy): domain Bacteria; kingdom Pseudomonadati; phylum Pseudomonadota; class Alphaproteobacteria; order Rhodobacterales; family Roseobacteraceae; genus Ruegeria; species Ruegeria sp. CDSA021. The sequence goes on along the minus strand of NZ_JBXWQJ010000015.1, from coordinate 80,917 downwards.
AGCGATAAGCCTGTCAGCAAAAGCAATTGCCGCTCCCCCGACCGGCCCGACGCATATACGATGCCAATGGCGGAAATGGTCAACAGCGGCCACACTTACGATTCTGGGGGCGTCTCCGATCGAGCGGTATGCCACAGCGGCCCGGACCGCGTCGCCTCCAATTGCACCGGGCAGGCACAGGTTGGCGGCCAGCCCGGCAAAATGCGCCCGAATGGCTGTCGATACAGGCAACCCGCCATCCAGCAGATACCGCCATTTCAGCGCCGCACCGACATAGTGCCATGATGAACAGGCCAACCACAATGAAGAAAGTTGACAGATAGACAGATCGGAAGGCGGTCAGGACCTGTTCATCGGAAAGCAGCCAGAAAAGCAAGAACAGGGCAACTAAGGATCCGCCGACCCGTAAAAGCCAGTTGCGATACTTCGGTGACAGAGGCTGCAAACTTACACCCCACCACCCCAATCGAGCGTGCCTTCTGCTGTCAGTTGGGTATTGCCAAGTTGTTGACTGGGTTTGATAAAGGTATGTCAGCCCTATGAACATTCCGATTGATATGCCGCGCCTGAAGGGCTTCCGTTATCCTCGCGAGATAATTGCGTACGCTGCCTGGGCGTACCACCGGTTAGCGCTGAGCACGGCTGATGTTGAAGACCTGTTGGCCGCGCGGGGCGTGATTGTTAGCCGAGAAGCGATCCGGTTGTGGGTCAATCGCTTTGGTCAACACTTTGCAAATTGCATCCGCCGGGATCGACCTCGGCCGAACGATAAGTGGCACATGGATGAAGTCGTGATCACGATCCGTGGCAAGAAGCATTGGCTGTGGCGCGCGATCGACGCGGATGGAGACGTCCTCGATATTCTCGTGCAAACACGCCGCAATGCCAAAGCAGCAAAGCGCTTTTTCCAAAGATTGATTTCACAGTTTGGCGAGCCGAGGGTGGTCATAACTGACAAATTGCGCAGCTATTTCAAGCCGGTCAAAACACTGTCTCCGGACGCTGACCATCGCGCCCACAAGGGCTTGAACAACGCGATCGAAGTGTCGCACCGGCCGACGCGTAAACGAGAGAAGATCTTCGGCAAATTCAAATCCCACCGGCAGGCTCAGAGGTTTTTGGCCGCACATGACCAGATCAACTTGCTCTTCCGTCCTCGCCGCTATCAACTGAACGCAACTTCATACCGCCACGCCCGCTCTGATGCGTTCAGCCTCTGGACTGAATACACCGCCGAAATGGCGGCATGATCTAACACTCACCAATCCTTAACAAGCTGACGCCAACAACTTGGCAATACCCAAGCGGGGTATCCAAAACCATCTTCATGAAGATGGCTTGGCGAAAGCCCATCGACGGGATGTCAGATACGTGATTGCCGGAACCGTTAAGATAATCACGCAAAGAGCCAGAAAATAGTTCACCCCCCCCAAGTTGACCATGAGGTAGACGATCACCTGGTTGAGAAACAGACCAAAGCCGGCAATCGCCAGAAACCGTGGCATGGCCTGCCTGTGGCCGGCCTCGGATTGAAAGCTGAAGCGGTGATGGCCGAAATAAGACACCATAAACCCTGTTACAAAGCCAAATGCATTGGCTGAGAACGGATGCAGGCTCCAGGCGTCAATCAATGCAATGGCAACAAGAGCGTGGGTTATCGTGGCGAGGATACCGACAATCCCGAAGGACATAACACTTCTCAGATCAACGGGCTTCACGAGCGTTCGTCCGAACCGGAAATGACGCGCTTTACCACAAAGCGGGGGCGCCGTTTGCTTTGCAGGTAGAGCCTGCCAATATATTCGCCAAGAATACCAATTGTCAGAAGTTGAACTGAGCTTACCATCAGCACCACGACCATCACCGAGGACCAGCCCGAGACGACATCCCCGGTAAACCATTTAAATAGGACCCAGACGATTAATACCAATCCCAGTATGGTGGTCAGAAGGGCCAACCATGTTGCTAGCCGTAGCGGAACAATGGAAAATCCGGTGATAGCATCGACGGCCAGGCGCAGCATTTTTTTGAATGGGTACTTGGTTTCCCCGGCAAAGCGTTCAGCCCGGTCATACAGCAATGGTACTTGCCGAAACCCTAACCAACTGACCATTCCGCGAATAAAGCGGTCTTCTTCCGGCATAGCGTTCAGGTAGTCGACCACTGTTCGGGACATTAGGCGGAAATCTCCGGTATCGACGGGAATATCAACATCGGTCAGTCGATCCAGCAGGCGATAAAACGCAGCTGCGGTTGTTCGTTTGGCCACCGTTTCTCCCGCTCGTTGTCGACGTTGCCCGTAAACGACATCAGCCCCGTTCTGTATCAGCTCCAACATCTCAGGCAAAAGTTCGGGGGGATCTTGTAGGTCCGCGTCCAACACCAAAATATTTGTACCGCGTACATACGTCAGTCCGGCTGAAAGCGCTTTCTGATGCCCGTGGTTTCGAGACAAGATAATTGCACGGATATTGAGCTTGGTTTCCGCAAGTTCTGTAATCATGTTCTGTGTGCGATCGGTGGACCCGTCATCGACCAGGATGAGTTCCCAAGATGATCCCACACATGTTTCGGCTACGGCGCTGATCCGGTGAATGAGCTCCGGTAGGACCGCTTCTTCATTGAAGCAGGGCACCACGATTGACAAGCTGACGATGGCCTGTTCCATCCGTATTTCCGCATCCGAATTTTGCACTTTGATCATTGTTACAATAACTCTTTCAAATTCGCGCGCCGATTAATGTTATTGACTTCAAATACCAGGTAAAATGAAAATGTCAGAGCAATCGTGTGCATTTTAGAAACGATGATTTCCTTTAATGCTCGTCTCCAGAGCCTCGGATGACAAAAGACAGGAAGTTTATTAATAGCAAAGATGGACGTCGAAGAAAGGTGTTGTCGGGTGACATTGGTTTGTGTGCTGCCTAATTGGATTTCCTCATGACCGATGTCAGGATACCGGCACGGCTTCTGTTTGCATCAGCGATCATTGCTGCCCTTTTTTTTCTGCCTACTGCCGGGTCCGGCATCGCTCGATCTGGTTTCAATCCGGATGAATGGCGGTTCGCAGCGGGTCTTGAGCGTGTATTCGCGGAAGTTCATGGCCGCTGGGCGACGCATTGGGCGCACGAGGTTTTTTTTGAACAGGGCGCGCCGATTGCCATCCTTATCTTCATCGTTTTTGCGGCTTTGTTCGGGGTTTCCGTTCTGATTGCCCGTGGGGCTATTGCGCTGACAGGGCCAGTCATCGTCGTCGCTGCCATCCTGGCGGTTTTTCTGGCCGGGTCTTCGCATGTCTATCTGACGGAGCTTTTGCACTATCAGACGCTGGCACCGTGGTTTTGTCTTGGTCTTCTTGCATCAGTCGGGGCCATGGTACTGATTGAGCCCACGGGCATGCGGTCGCGTTCTGGGCTGATCCTGCGAATGGCCGTCGCCGCAGAATTGATGGCCATATCCATTGGCTTTTATCAAAGTTATGTTTTGCTGGGGTTTCTTATTCCGGCTCTGGTTCTGATCCGGGTTGATCGGTTCAACCACAGGCAATGCCTGTTCTGTCTGTTGAGCGTCCTGATCGTCTCAGGTGCAGCTCTGGTCCTGTATCAGCTGCAGCGTGACATTACGATTTACGCTCTGAATCTCGATGCAAATTTTCGTTTCTCGGGTGGCATAGATGCTGCGGTATTTGCCGATAAGCTGTCGGCTTTCTACCGGATTGAGAAGCTCATACATAGCGGTGGGCTTCTGGGGGTGCCGTCCTTTTATCGCCGCCTGTTCTTGTTGATTTCAGCCACAGCCTGCATCTTGGTTTTTGTCGCGGCGGCGGTAGCTGTCTTTGCTGCGCGCAGGCTTGCCGGAGGAGGGTGGATGGGCGGATTACGCGTGCTCGTCGGGGGATTGGGCGCGCTTTTCATCTTGCCGGTTCTGATCTGGTTTCTTTATCCGGAACCCTATCTGATCGGGCGCAGCATCGGGTTTGTTGGGTTTATCCTTGCCGGGGTTGTGTTGGCTTCGGCCACGGTTATCGTGCAGGGGATGGAAGTGACGCCTGTGTCCCGCCCGGCGCTGGTTGGGGCGATGATGTTGATCCTTGTGTTTGGCGTAAGTCAGGCGGTTGCCTCGTCACATATCTGGTCCTTGTTTAACCAAACGGCGGAACGGGACATTGAATTGGCGGAAGCGATTGTCGAGCGAGCCCGGTTGCTGGATGGGTTCGATGTTATGACCACGCCGATCCGTTCAGCCGGTGAGCCTTTATCTCCGCCTCTAAAGTTTGGCAGTTTTCAAACACCAAGTGTGTTTCACCGCGGGGTGGATATGAACTCTATTTTTCAGGTTCGTTATGGTGCGACCGACTATGCCGGGTCGGTTCTGACACCGCCGCAGGCGTGTATGGGGTTCCCCGCAGAAGAGGCTGTTTTTATGGCTGAGGGTACACTCTTTGTCTGTTTTGAAGATTTGACGCCCTTGCCGGCGCAATCTACCTGTTTCCCATTAGGCGGTGATGTGACTGGCGCACTTTGTTATTCCGACAGGACGGCCGTTCTGATCGGCCGGACTTGCGCTGATATCGATCTTGGTACTGGTCAGATTGTTGCAACTCAACTGGATGAAGCAGGGCGCTGGGTCAGATCCAATCAGTTTCACTGGCAAGCCAAAGCTACCGAGATGAACGGCCTTTGCCATCGATTTGTCGAGACGGCTGACCTGCCGTTCTCGGCCTTGCGGATCGAGCACAAGTTATCAGCGTTCGAAACTGCGTGGATGATCGCATATGATGTGAAGGATGCACGCCCTTTGAAGGAAATATTCTATAAAGTTAATTAGCGGGAGTATCTTGTGGTGAAGAGTAGGAATGTATTGGGGCTTGTCATTTTTCTGGCAAGTGGTGCGATACTCGTTTTTCTTGCGGGCGTTTCGGCCGCGGTTCTGAACCTGCCACCGACGGCCTTGATCCGCGAGGCCAAGGATACGGCAGAGGAGTTGATCCGCGGCCCGTGGTATCGCGACCCCCGGTGGATGCCGCGCCGGTATGAAGGCGTTGGTTTGGTAAAGTATGACCCTGAACGCAGTTGGGCTGGGCTTACGGTTATTCAGGGCATGTTCGACGAAGGCATGCAGGCACGGGTCTACGATGCAGATGGTACGCTTCTGCGTGAGTGGCCGCTGGATTTTCACGCTATCTGGCCTGATCCGACCCATATCGTGCCTGCCAGCGCAATCCCCCAAGGGTCAGGGGGATATCACACGCAAGGAATTGCTCTACAGGAAGACGGGTCTGTCCTCATCAATTTCGCAGAACGTGGCACCGTACGTCTTGGCCCTTGTGGTGATGTTGTCTGGACCGTTGATCAGATGACCCACCACTCGATCACGGAAAACCCGGATGGGAGCTACTGGATTCCAAATAAGCGCGATCCTTCAACGGTGGCTCCAGAATACATGCTTCCGGGCGCCTCAGTCGAGGCGATCCTGAATTCCGACAATTATTATGCCGATTCAGCCCTGCGGATTGATCCGGAGGGGCGCGTTGTCGAAGATATCCCGATCCTTGAGCCGACAATCGACTGGCTGGCTGGGAAACAGGAGTTTGACATCATCTACGGGCTCAATCCGGAAGGTCTAGATCCCGTACATCTCAATGATATCGAAGTTGTCACTCCTGCATTGAGTACGCGCATTCCTGGTTCGGAAGCCGGCGACTTACTGCTGTCCATGCGCAATCTCAACGCGCTGGCTGTGCTTAACAAAGCCAGTGGCAAGATCGTCTGGATGCAGCACGGACCATGGGTACAGCAGCATGATCCGGACATCGCGCCGGACGGGACTATCACGGTTTTTGATAATGGCGGTGGCGCCATGGTGCCTGGGCGCGATTTCGCCGGGGCACGTATTCTTCGCTTTGATCCTGCCACCGGTCTGACCGAGACGATTTATCCGAAAACAGAGGATCAGCTGTTTTTCAGCTTCATAATGGGCACACACCAGATTTTGCCCAACGGGAATATCCTTGTGGCCGAAAGCATGTCTGGCCGTGTTTTCGAGATCACTCCGGACGGAGAGCTTGTCTGGTCCATGGTGTTTGTGGCCGGAACCCGCTCGGCTGCGGTTGTAGAAGAGGCCCGGCGCTATCCTTTGGATTATGTCGACCGGTCCGTCTGGGTCTGTTCCTGATTGCCAGACGCCTGCGGGTAGCCGGAGCGCGTGGCAAGCGCGGCATAGATCGCCTCGGCCTCCGCGACCAGTCCCGGTGAAAACTGTCCGGGGTCGGTTTTACGTGTCAGTGGGTGGATCAGATCGGTCGCTCCGGATAATCCATCAGGATCCAGATCCAGCGCTAGGCACAGTTGTTGCAGGACCGGCCCGGGATCGGAACAAAGCGCCTCATAGGGTAATATCTGAACATGTTCGTACCGTTCTTCGACATGTTGGAATGCGGCGATCCAATAGGCCAGCCAATAATCATGCGCGTCTGGTGTTGCGCGTTCTGACAGCCCGGGAAATCCGAATGGGCGGTGCAGTTCCCCAAACTCGAAATGGCCGATATCTGCCATATACCGTGTGACAAACGGATCTGCGGCCTGTTGCATGGCAAAATTTCTATGTTGACGCAAAAGCGAAGCCGCGTGGTCCAGTGGGTGACGCAGAATAACCAGAATATGAGCGTCGGGCAGCATCTCTATCAAAAGATCGATACGTGCGATGTTGGCGTTGTTCTTCGAGACATAGCGCGCCACAGTACTGTTTTCGGGGTGCCGGAGGGACACGATCTTTTGCATGTGCTTGCGAAAAAATTCGGTCGCCTCTGTATCGTGATGATGTGGTTGCCACAATGGAATCCGCTTTGTGTGTCGATAGTGATCGGGCCAATGCGCTTTCCAGAACACCTCTTCAAAGCTTTCGGGACTGTCGAACCCAATTTGCACCCCATCGCCATGAGCTCGTTCGCGGGTTTCACCCTCTTGACGGAAGCGCCCAAAGAATCGGTCCCAGAAAATCGGTGCCAGAACGAACGGCATGTCACGATAGGTATGAGAGGCCAGATCCGGATGTTGGGACAGAATCTCTAGTGCCAGTGTTGTTCCGGCACGGGCCAGCGATGTAATAAGCACGGGGTTGCGATCATTGGCGCTTGCGAATTTTCGAGCCAGCGTGCTGTCTTCTATATCGGCTGCGACCATTTGGACCGATGGGCCCGCAAAGGCTAACCGGTGAAATATCCGTTCAGACCGGCTGTATCTTACTTCAAAGTCCACACCCGTCCCTTCAAATACCAAAGTGCTATCAAAGAGACAGACAGGATGATGATCACATCCCACCGCAGAAGCCAGGTGGTGACGGCTTCAGTATCGGCAAGCCCTAGGGCATTCGCTGTCAGGATTGGGGCTGTGCTGATGGCGAGGATAGTCAGAAACCGCCAGAGTATCTGTCCGAAACAACCGAATAGGCGCAGCGATGCACGTTGTACGGCAGTTTCACGTGCTTCTTCGTCCAGACTGGGGTCGCGCATGGCTGCAACAGCACCAGATGCAATATTGATTGCTGATATTGCTGTCGGTATGAGGCGTAACGCGACCAGAGCCAGCACAAAGGCAGCTACGGCGGTCAATCCGACAGCTATGATCACGTGTTCGACTTCGGGTCGTTGTCGGATGTCCCGCTGACAGGTTTCCGCCTTCGTATCATGCGTTTGACCGGGTACCACACGAACCCGATAATCGCGAGCAGCACGGCTCCGACCAGTGCGATCAGCGTGCCGATTGCGCCCAACCCAGCCCCTGGTCCGATATATGCCAGTGCGGTCGTCGGGATGATAAGGAACGCGGATAAAAGAACTAAAATACGCATTGTGATTATCACCTCAATCTTCAACTCACATAAGTACTGTACAGCGGGGCAACAGTCCCGCAATCATCAAGAAGGTTAGCACTTTAGCTCTCAGGTACAAAGGCTCCAAACTGCCTGCGTGCCCTGGGTGCTTGCATCCCCGTGACGATGTGGCGCGGAATATCCGGTTTGCAAACAGGACGATACAGGTCGGGGTCGGATTGTCGCCTCAGTCTGTAGTATAAGAAGCGTGTATGGTTGTCTGGCCGACCTGGAACGCTTTCAAAGCATGGGTCGCTTGGGTTTATGACACATACCGGCTCTGAAGGGATGAGTGTTTCGTTTGCAAGCACAAAGGCCCCGCCCAGGCCCTGTTTAAAGCCAGATAGTGAGTTAAGATTTTATTTTGTAACACAACCACCTTATCCTGTCATACGTCCTAAGAGCTAAACGAGGGAGATTTGAGCAATACATCGTTCTCAGATTTCCATCGGATTAACTTTGTTCTTGATAGTTATTTAAACGGAAACCATTTTGCCCCGTTATCTCCAGCCAATGACCATTTTGAAGCTTTAAAGCCATGATTTCAGAGCTCAAAGATAAGCGCCTGCTCCTCAGGTTTCTCAGTATCAGCGTTCTGGGTACGATTGCGGATTACCTGTTGGCGCTTTTGCTCGTTCTGACTTTTGCGGCCCCTTATGTTTTTGCCTCGATATGCGGCTTTGTGCTGGGCTCATTTGTCAATTACTGCGGGCATAATATCTTCAGCTATGAGCACACCGACAAAGGCACAATCTCGCTCCAGGGATATGGCAAATACCTGATGGCGGTTCTGTCATCTTTGCTGGCCCGCCTCGCTGTGGTGGCGGCTCTGGGATATGTGACAACCTTGCCGTTCTGGGTCATCCTTCTGATTGCGATCGGGGCATCTTTTGTTACCAGCTATGTGATTTCGACACTCTGGGTGTTTCGCAAACCGGATTAGGCATCGATGTAAAGCTCGTACCACATCATGTAGTTCAAAAGACCCCAGAGCGGGCGGCCATTGTCCCGTTTCCCGCTCAGATGGTCGTTGATCAGTGTCTGCACCGCCTGAACCCGAAACAGGCCTGTACGCTGAATATTCTCGGGCCCGAGATAGCGCATCATCAGATCCTTCAGCTCGGTCTTGAGCCAGCGGGAATAGGGCATTTCAAGCCCGACCTTCTTTTTGTTGAGAATGCTGTCGGGCAGATCGTTTTCCATTGCCCGCCGCATGAGATGTTTCTTGCGCCGGTTCTTCATTTTCAGATGTGAGGGGACTGTGGCCATGAACCCGGTCAGCTCCGGGTCGGTAAAGGGCACCCGGGCCTCAAGAGAATGCGCCATGGTCATCCGGTCATTCTTGATCATCAGATCGTCGGGCAGGAAGATGGTTGAATCGATATACATCAGACGTGACAGGGTCTCTTCCGCGCCGCAATGTTCGTAGGCCGCCTGAAAATGTCGCACTGAAGGCTGCAAGGTCTCGGTTTCGGCCACACCATCTGCGTAAAGGTCCAGTTTTTCAGCTTCGCCCAGGACAATCCGCCACCAAAGATGGGCTTCTTCAGGGGGCAGGTCCAGCCCGCCCAGAAACCGCTTGGCCTTGAATTCGAAGCTGAGTTTCTTGTCTGACACGGGCAAACAGTTCACCAGCGGTTTCATCACGCCATTCCGAATGAACCCGGGTATCTTTCGGGCCTGTTTATACATGTTGTAAGCCGCATGGGTGTCATAGCCGGCGAAGACCTCGTCACCGCCTTCGCCCGATAGAACGACAACCACCTCATCCTTGGCCAGTTCGCTGATGAAATACGTCGGTATTGCAGACCCGTCGCCATATGGCTCATCGGTGAAGCTCAGATATTTTGGTAGCATGTCCCGCACCATATCGGCGGTGACGGTTACTTCACGATGCTTGGTGTTGAACTTTTCGGCCACAATTCGGGCATAGGGCAGCTCATTGAAGCTTTGATCTTCGAAGCCGACGGAATAGGTGTGGATCGGCTCATCCACATGTTTGTGCATGAGTGCGACCAGGGTACTGGAATCCAGCCCTCCCGACAGGAACACGCCAATCGGCACATCCGCGACCAGACGGCGCTGCAAAGCCTTGTCCATGAGTTCATAAGACTTTTGAATCGCCTGTGCTTCGGTCATACCGGGATCGACATGGAAGCTCAGATCCCAGTACCGCCGTATCGAGATTGTGCCGTCACGGGTGACAGTCATGTGATGCCCCGGCGGTATTTCGGAAATACCGTCAAAGGCTGTCTGGGTTCCAGGGATGTAGTTGAAGGTCAGAAAATCATGCAGGGCCTGCATCGATGGTTTCCGCACAACCCGGCTATCGGCAATGATCGCCTTGATCTCGGAGCCAAACCGAAAATAGTCATTATCTTTCTGGTAGAAGAATGGTTTGATCCCATAGCGGTCGCGTGCCAGATGCAATGACCTGCTGCGGGTATCCCAGATCGCAATTGCAAACATCCCGTTGAGTTCCGGGATCATGTCGAGGCCAATCTCCTCGTAAAGGTGAATCAGGACCTCGGTATCCGTGCGCGATTTGAAGACATGACCGCGCTCTTCAAGGCAGTGTTTCTCTTTCAACTCCTGAAAATTGTAGATTTCGCCATTGAAGACGATCACCACAGTGCCGTCTTCGTTGGTCATTGGCTGGTGGCCGGCATAAGACAGGTCGATCACCGAGAGGCGCCGGAAACCCAGCGCAACATCTTCATCCAGCCAGGTGCCATCATCATTGGGCCCGCGATGGGCCAATGTTGTCGCCATTTCTGTGATCAGCCCTTCTTCGGGTTGATAGGCCGTCGGGTCGACCCGCAGGATTCCGCATATTCCGCACATGTCAATCGTTATCCTTCACAGTATTTGTGCCATTCTCTGTGCCAGGTGCTTTGGAGGGCTCTTCAACGTGGACCACAATGTCCCCACCTCCCAGCGAGCCCCGGAACCGTGCAGCCGTAGAATATTCTTTTTTGATCCTTTCCAGTATCCCCGGATATGTGGTTCGGGCGTGTACAGGCATCGTATAGACAAGCCAGGTTCTGCCGAAACGCGAGGCGAGACGGTTCAGGTCATCGGTTGTTTCGATGACATTCCATCCCTTGCCATAGTACTCATTGAACGGAAATCCTGCGATCCCGACGGCAAGCACCGTGTCTTCGGGCTGACGGCTGCGTTCAATCAGATTGATGGCGCCATCGAAATCCTGCTTTGGCAGGTACACGTGCCGGAGGGACAGGAGAGATACGGCCAAGATACCCGAGCACAACAGCGTCGGCAGCCATTTCGTGGCCGGTGCGGGCAATCGCGCTACGTGCGCCGCCAGCTGGCCAGTCACAAAGGCCCCGCGGATCACAATGAGGATTGCAAATCCAAAGTTGAAAAAGAAAAACCGTGGAAACAGAGTATACCCGATGCTGGTCATCACCATGAACCCGACCCCAACCGGGATCAGAAACAACGCCACAACGGCTGGTCGCGTTCGGACAAAGCTGATAACGCCGATCGCAAAGACAAGACCTGCAGCCATAACGACGCCGGCACTGGCCAGCCCGATCTGCAGGCTGCTGAACAATTCCGCCAGCGCCCACAAGGGGTTGGTCCACTCATTCTCCTTTCCCTTCAGTCCGGAATTCAGCAGCGCGCCGCCAACCATACTGGGCAGGACCAGCGCATAGACCTGAAACGTGAACAGACCTACCGGGATGAAACCACAAAACAATCCGTTCCAGCGGTAGCGCTTGTCGTCTTCATTTTGCCGGAACCAGGCTGCGCCCCAGATGGCAAAATGCGCAAGCACCATCAGCCCCATGGTAGGGTGCGCATACGCCCCCAGGACGACGGCAAGGCAATACAATCCCCATTTGCGGGGGCTCCCCTGGCGCATGGCGTCCAGAAACCAGGTGCTGGAGAGCAGGGCAAAGAACAGCAATGCGGTGTAACCACGTGCATTTTGGCTGAACCAGATGTGGTGATAGGAAAACGCCAGTAGTGCCGCCGCAAACAGAGCCTCACGAGTCGGGCCGACGCGGCGGGCAAAAAAGTAAATAGCGGCAATGCCAGCAATGCCAAAACCGACTGCGGGCAATCTCAAGGCCCAGACACTGTCACCGAAGACCGACAAAGACAGGCGCGCCAGCACCGAAAACAGGACATGGTTGTTGGCATCGTGATAGGTGCTGACGATCTGCCCGATTGTGAGGGGCATGTAATTTACAGATGTCAGAATTTCATCATACCAGATGCCGGTATCAAGTCGGTAAAACCGTAAAGCCGCGGCGCAAATCAGCAGAAGGCCAAAGATCAATGTCTGGGCCGTACTGGCGGGGGAAACCTCGGGGCGCTGTGGAGATAGCGGACGGCCAATCGGCAGAAGCCGCAGTAAAAGAAGATATGCCCCTATGATGATGAGACCGGCCTTGAACAGCCAAACCCCCTGGGTAAAGGCCGGATCGGCCGCCGCATCGGCACCGCGCAACACCCAGGTCAACAGACCGACTGGCAAAAGCAGCCCTAAAATAACACCTGTCACTCCCGCCAAAGTGTCAAAAGAAAGCCTACCCATCCAACTATGTACTCAATACCATTAACGTTTATGTCCTAAGCGCCCTGCGGAATTTTGCAAAACCGGCTCTACCTGTGCCGAGAATACGACAGAGATTTCATTTCTTATCACTCATATCAATTTTTGGATCATCAGGAACTTATTCTGCTGATGATCGCAGTTTAACGAAACAATTTCCAGCTATGTGCAATTATGTTTCAATCCGGTGCAAATACATCTCGGTCGAGAGAGCTGTGAAACAGACTTAGCCCGAATTGACTGTTTTGGTCGCATCGTGGTGAACTAAAAGCTGATTTATCTCGTGACGAGACCTCGACATTTCTACCGGGACGATTGTGTTCCTCCGGCGGTTATAACGCGCAGTAAGAGACAAGAATCTCATGACGACATCCGAAAAAGGTTCTGTTTTTCCCAACAGACGCGAGTATCGCACAGGTGCCGTCCTGCTTGCCTTGACGGTTGCGGTTTTGCTGACGCTGATATTGCGGCTCTGGGGAATTGATCTGCGCAGTATGTCCCATCCGGAAATCTATGTCCCTGGCATCGATCTGGTTTCCGGGATATCCGAACCGCCGCCGCGCCATAACCTGGCTGAAACCATCTGGTGGCATTTCCACGATGAACCGCATCCCATGGGCTGGTATGTGTCCATGCTGGGCTGGACCAAAGCGTTCGGCACGTCCCATTTTGCCGTGCGATCCCCAGGAGTTTTGTTCGCTTTAGGCTCGATTCCACTGATTTTCCTGATCGCCCGCAATATCTTTGGATCGACTGTGGGATGCCTGGCCGCGCTGCTGTTGTCGCTTCATGGGTTTCATGTGTTCTGGAGCCAGATGGCCCGCATGTATGTCGCTGGGGCCTTCCTGTCATTGCTGGCGACCTGGTTTTTACTGTGTCTTGTCAGAACGCGCGAACCGCGCCCGGGCCTTGAGATCGCTTATGTCCTTTCGGTTATGGCGGGGGTTCTGACGGTTGAGCTGTTCTGGCCCCTTATCATGATCCATGTGTTCTGGGCGGCTCTGGTCTTGCCCCGGACAAACGTGGATGGCCTGCGGTTTTGGCGCCGGATCGGTTTGCGGCAGGCCCCTCGGCTATTTCAAGTGCAGGCGCTTGCCTTTATCCTGTCTGCCCCGGCACTGACCCATGCGGTTTATCGTGCGCGTAAAGGAGCGGCTCCTGATCCTTCTCCTGACTTTCTGATCGAGTATTTCTCTTTTGGATTTCTGTTTGCAAAAGATGATTTTGCAGTCCCGCCGCTGCACATCGGGCCGGTTTGGACCTGGTTTGTTCTGGGTTTTGCCCTGCTGCTTTTGGCGACCAGCCTGAAAGCCCCCAAACGCGAAGCGCCGGTGGTGGTTCCAGAGCGTAAGATCCCGATATGGGTTTTGGGGCTGGCTGCGGGTTGTTCGGCCTGCTTCATGTTCTGGCTCGGCTCAATCGCCCATCGCAGGAGCGAAGCGCTGATGGCGATGTCTGTTTTACCCTTTCTGGCGCTGCTCATTCCTGTTCTGGGCGCCATATGGGGTGCGGTTGTGCCCAGGCTGCCCTCAAACACACTGCACTATCCTCAGGAACGGACATTGCTTTTGTGGCTTGTTGCGGTTGTCTCTCCGCTGATCCTGTTTGCAGCGTCCTACAAAGTTTCCATCCTGGCCCCCAGGGCCTTTCTGCTTTTCGTGCCTTATCTGCTGATCCTTTGCGCGGCCGGCGCAGTTCGGGTATTTCAGGACCACCGTTTCAGGCTGGCTTCGATTGGCCTGTGTGTCTTGGTGTTTGCGGCCAGCATACCTTACGCCGCTGGTAAGCCGGGCTCTCCCAATGACTATCAGGGAATTGTGAAGTCCATGCTACCTGAAATGCTGCCCGATGATCTGGTTTTTCTGAGGGATCGGGATTGGACCGATACGCCGCTATTCTACTACATCAATGATGCGAAATTCATCGTTGCGGATCATGGAGCGGCCTTGCGGCGTAATCCTGACGCTCGGGTCTGGCTGGTCACATGGCCCGATGTGGGGCAATCCGTTATCACCGATGTACGGCGTGAGGTCCTGAAGGATTATGAACAAACTTTGAAAATTGAAAGATTGCGGGCCAGCGCAGAGCTTTTCGAACCTGATATCAGGCCTTAATCATCCATGCGCGCCTTCTGGTGCCTGTTTTAGGGCGGTGGCTGTATCGGGTTGCCCATCCCTGCCTGCCGAAACAATAGCCGAGGGGGTGCCGGTTTGCCTACCGGCGAATCAATGGGGCTGATCATCCAGACCGAGGCTGCTTTCGACAATATAAAGTGGGCGTTTCTGGGCTTCTGTATAAAGCCGCCCCAGATACTCCCCGATCACGCCCAGCACGACAAGCTGCAGGCCGCCAATCAGCAGCAATGCAACCATCAATGATGCATAGCCGGGCACATCCACCCCGTAAATAAGGGTGCGCGAGGCCAGGAAAACGCCGTAGATAATCGCGGCCAATGCCGTCAGCATGCCGATATAGCCTGCAATCCTCAGCGGTACGGTGCTGAAACCGGTAATGCCGTCCAGTGCAAAGTTCCAAAGGCGCCAATAGTTGAACTTGGTTTGCCCCGCGGTGCGTTCAGGACGGTCATATGTTACCTCGGTGTGCCGAAACCCGACCCAGGCAAAAAGCCCTTTCATAAAGCGGTTGTGCTCGCGGAGTTGAACAACAGCCCGAACCACACGCCGGTCCATAAGGCGAAAATCACCGGTATTGGAAGGGATAGGCACGCCCGAAAGCCGATTGATGACCTGATAGAATTTCAGGGCCGACCAGCGTTTCATCGCGGTATCGCTGTCGCGGTGACGCCGGACGGCGTAGACGACATCGAACCCTTCACGCCACTTTTCAAGGAATGCTTTGATCAGTTCAGGCGGATCCTGCAGATCCGCGTCTATGGGAACAACGGCTTTGCCCGCAGCAACATCCAGCCCGGCCGTCAATGCGATTTCCTTGCCGAAATTGCGCGAAAAATTCAACACCTTGATACGATCGTCGCGTTCATGCGCGGCGGCCAGAAGCCTGGCGGTTGCATCCGTGCTGCCATCATTGACGCAGATGATCTCATAGCTTTCCCCAAGCTGACCCAGGCACTGCTCCAAACGCTCGAACAAAAACGGCAGAACATCTTCCTCATTGAACATGGGCACAATGACACTCAACGTCGGAGCGCTTTGGTCCTGGGCGGCCCCCCGAGACAGAAATGTGGGGGTGCTCATGTTTAACGGCGTCATAACGCGTACCTTTTCCCCTGCGTTTGGGTACAGGTGATCATGATTTTAACCTGGGCTCAAAAAGTTTCGCGTGGGTGTGCAAAATTCCGACTTTCAGTGTCTTTTCACCGTTACTAAGTACCTCAGGGTGCGCATCGGGAATAGCGGCATTTTTGAAGTGGGCCATATGACCAGCCAGATGCGCGCGCCGCGGTTGGTCTGAAAAGATGGTCGGATGCTCATCAAGTTGAGGATACAGAGCACTATACATCCCGCACCAATTGAGGAAGGTTCATACAAGAATGAAAGGGCGAGGCGAGGCGTTCAAAATGCGAGATAGGGTGGAAACACTTTGTGTGCGGGCAAAGCGCAGATGTTTTGGTGGTTCCATGCAGGATTCAGAAATCGATCCGAAAACGTCTGACTTCAAAAGAGCCGTCTCTCTTGGGGCGTCTGTGCATTTGGTCGTCAAAGCGCTGGAAAATGGATTTTTATCAACCTGTTCACTGTTGGTGGGGCGTATTTTCTCAGGCGCTGGTTTTTCCGGGAGATCGCAGGGAATGCAGCCTGTGCTTCTTGAAGTCGAAAGAAAATCCGGTTCTGTTGCCGTCCGGATGACGAAATCAGGCAGGCGCGTTTGATGGCATCCTTCCACCGACTCAACCTTGTCTTGCGGTCCTTTCGTCGGGGGGAGATTGTTGGCGGATTAAAGACAATGTGGATGCTTTTCAGGGATCGTGTCGTCGGACAGCATAGGTTGCTCTTCGCCATGAGTGGCGGCAAGGCCCGGCAGATCGACAGCATGTCAAACACGTTGACCGTGCAGTGCTTTCGCAGTTGGTCCGGTCTTGATGATCAAAGCAAAGACTTTCTGAAGCGCAATCAGGACAAGATCCACTGGGATGTTCAAGGCGACCTGAACGCGGGTATGTCCGTCTGGATCGGGTTTTCCGACGGGGTTCCGGCAACCATTGCGCAAACCCGCTTCGGGCAAAACGTGAACGTATATTTTTTCCCGATGACCGAGCACTGCGCTCTGATCTCTCATTGCTTTACCGTTCCTGATATGCGGGGCCAGGGGTATTATGTGGAAATTCTGAAGCATGTGTGCCGCACGCTGGCAGAAGAGGGGACCACGCGTATTTATATTGATTGCAGTGACAGTAATCTGTCGTCGGAACGCGGCATTCTTTCAGCGGGGTTCTTGCCCATCGGACAGGGGGTCCACCGCCGAAATGGGACCGTTCATTGGCGACAGGATTCGCCGCCATCGATTTGTCGCTTGGAGGAAAGATAACTCTTGAATCAGTGAATGCTGAGGGGCGAGGCAGTCACAGCATTTCAATCCGTGACGTTCCAGTTCGATCAGAATTTTATCCGGGAAATATACTCGAAACAGATGATCAATAATATTCAAGCCTTACGAGCCTTCGCTGCCATAAATGTGGTTTTCCTCCATGTCATCAAGACGGCATCAACATATGGGCAAAGCACCGATTATTTATCCTTCCTGGCCGGGTGGGGTGCAAATGGGGTCGATATTTTTTTCGTGATATCCGGCTTTGTCATGCTGCACACTCAAATGCAGAAAAAGCGGCACACAGGCGCTTTCTTGAAATCGAGAATTCTAAGGATCGTGCCAATTTACTGGCTGATCACACTTTTTGTTGTGGCGGTTTATTACGCAGTTCCCGGGATCTTCAGGTCCATGGAACTTTCAGGAACCATCATATTGTCATCGCTTCTGTTTTCTTCGCTTCTGGTGCTCGGTGAGCCGCCGATTGTGTATGTTGGGTGGACCCTGGAATGGGAAATGCTCTTTTATTTTGTTTTTGGGCTGTCTCTCTTCTTGAGGTCGTGGGTCCATGTTTTCCTAGTTGTCAGCCTGGTTCTGGCCGGGGTGTCTCTGGCGTCCGGTGATTTTATATCGCTTGAGTTCCTGTTTGGGATGGCTGTCGCGTATTTTTACAACAAAGGGTTTGAAATCAGGGAAAAGACAGGGGTCTTGATATTTGTTTTCGGGATGCTTCTTTTATGTGCCTCCCTGTCGAGTGAACTTGAGGTTGACCCAACAAACCGTGTCATTATCTGGGGTGTACCGTCGTTCTTTATCGTTTTTGGGCTGCTGTTTGCGACGCAGATTTCAAATCGGTTTTTGGTTTATCTCGGGGATGCATCCTACAGCATCTACCTTGTCCAGATACTCACCATTCCCGCTTTTTATAAAGTGTCCTCGATTGTCCTCAGACCTGTGAATGGTGACGTTCTGTCCATCTTGTGCCTAGCAAGCAGTGTGGCTGCAGGGTGTCTGGTTTTTTCATTGATCGAAAAACCCATGACCAAAGGGATGAAGCGGGCGTTCTCCTGACCATTGCAGCGGGTTATTTTGCCGGTGGCAAAACGCTTGGGACATTGAAGCAGCATCTTCGGCGCCCCGGCTTGACGGCTCTGGAGCGCTGCTGATCCCAAATCAGCGACGCGCTCAGCCGGAAAGGCGGTTGAAATTCAGAAGAACTCTTTCAGTTTCCGCGCATGCTTCAGGTTCGATGGCAGCGATATCACATGTCGCGCCAGCTTGGCCAAGGATCGTGTGCCGGGGATGACCTTGAGGGCCGACAGGCTTTTGGACGCTTTCAGGAAGTTTTCATAGGTCTGGTTGTCCGCGTGGCGGAAGTCTTTTGCGTTCAGGTCTTCCCCGCCGTTGTCGGTTGGTACGGACACGACAGAGGTCGCCTTGCGGTTCACATCGAATACAACAAAGGATTCATAGAAACGGATGCCCCAAACCCGCTTTTCCGTAGCATCTGTGAGGAGTTTGGAAAAGCGCCGGTTTACGCGATCTACCATGCTCATGGCGTATTTTACGAAGGAACGGTGCTTGGGACCGAAGCCTTCCATATAGGATGTATGAGTGTCTTCCACGACCAGCATGCCGCCATCGCGGATATGCGGCAGCAGGCACTCGGTTGTTATGATCTGTTGTTCATAGGTATGACCACCATCGTCCAGGACGATGTCGATTTCACCGATCTCTTTTGCGAGCTTTTCCAGAAAGGCCGGATCGCTCTGGCTGCCGATGAAAATTTCAAACCCATCCTGTTCCCAACGTTTTGCGCCGGGGTTCAGTTCAACACCGATGATGCGGGCTTGCGGTCCGAAGAACTCGCGCCACATGAACAAAGAGCCGCCACTCAGAACCCCGATTTCGACGAAGGTAATTTGCTTGCCGATGTAAGGTGAGAAAAGCTTGTCATACACATCGAAATAGGTCGAATGCTTGCTGCTTTTGTACGGGCTGTTCAGGTAAGCTTGATAGCTTGCTGCGGTCTCCGGCATTTTCTCAGGTTTCATTTCGTGGTCCTGTAATTGAATAAAGTTCACTCGTAAGCAAGGTCATGGCCCGTCTGTCTGTCATATATGATGCCGATGCAGGATCATGTGTCGAGACAAATACTTTCTCACTTTGAAATGCCAAACTGCCGCAAATTCATCGTGGAGCAGACCCGTTCGGACAGCCCTGTCTTGAAGGCGTGTTGCAATATGGGGGCGTAAAACTCCTAGGTGCGGTCAAAACCCTTTTCGCATGTGTCGCAATGAATTGGGGCTGCTGGTAATCAGCTTTAAGTCAACAGAGGTGCTTCATAAAGGGCGTATGAGCACAGTTTTGCATGTTCCGAAGTGCGCCGGCCCGGAAAAGGCAGGGGCGGGCCCCAAATCTGAGGCCCGCCCGCGTTTTGATTGACAGTTTCTCTAGCCGGAGGCGGTTGTCGCCATTAAGCAAACAAATCCGCGTATAGATTCGTCGCCCAAGAGTCGAAGAATTCCGCATCACCTCCGATTGTCAGAGAGTCAGTGTCGTCGGCAAAAAAACCGCGGCCTACAGAATCGAAAAACGTTCCGGTCTCATTTGAGGTATCTGCACGGTTCAGAAAGACCTGAACGAAACTGCTGTCGAACCCGCCGTCATCGTTGTCGATTTTTGCAGCCGGATTTCCTTTTTTGAATATATTCAGGCCGGAATCCGGTCTGTTCCATACAAACCGATCAGTGCCTGCGTCCTCGACCTCTGAAACAGGCGACTGTGTGATGCCACTCTGGCTGCCCTGATTGGTTATGTCGATCATCAACACGCCCTGAGGTTCGGGAATGTGGATGGGGTTTTCGACTTCGGCCTCTGTTGCGGGTTGGTCACCCCCGGTTGCGGGTTGATCGCCCCCGGTTGTGGGCTGGTCGCCTCCGGTATCAGGTGGTGGGTTCGATCCGATATTGGGTGGGTTCGTTGGGGTATTGGGCTGAGACGGCGTACCGGCCCCGGAATGCCCGTTGCTATTCAGCCAATCAAAGTACGTGCCCGAAATGCTGTTTGCGAGGTCAGAGCCTGCACTGAGCAAAGCGGCCGGGCTTCCTGGTTTGACGACGTACTGATTATAGCCGTCCGTCTGCGCCGTAGCCTGGTAGGTAAAGTGCTGGTCGTATTCGGTGGGCTTGATCAGGACGTTGTCGGCAACAGTCCAGCCCGCCTGACCATTATGCCCCAGAATCTGCGATGTGATGTTTTGGGTGATCGTGACATTGCTGGAGCCGTTCGATACGAAGATGAGCGGGATTTCAATGCCGCCCGTCTGTGTTTTCTCATCTACGTGCAGAACAGAGTTCTTGGTGACGGTGATTCCGTCAGCGCCATAAACCGAAATGCCATGCAGATGGCCGTTGTAGATCACGTTTCCTTCGATCAGGACATTGTGGTGAATGACATTGGGATCGCTGAGATCCTTGCCGTCGCCACCAAACCAGATGGTCTGGGTGTAATCTCCGTTCCCCATGTCAAAGACGTTATCGCGGATGGTGATGTTGTCACTGCCGCTGCCGTTTGCGCGCTGGATCTGGATCATGTCACGATGATCGCCCGCGCCCGCAGCGCCGCCGAAATCGTGAATATAGTTGTTCTCTACCAAGATATTGTCGACATTGTCGAACACCAGACCATCCGAGCGGATCGAATGAACGTCGTTCCCGGTGAAGCTCACCCCATCGGAGTTAAGAGCGATGGCGCCCTTCCACCATTTCGAGAATTCGGTATTGATGACGTCGATATTGTTGGAGCCTGAGATCATCAGTCCGGTGCCATATCCGGTGCCATCCGCAGATGTTCCGGTGCCGCTGGCAAAATCACCGTCGAAGTTCGAGTTTTGGAATGTGATGTTCGAACTGTTGGTGACGCTGAATTTGTTCTGGAAGTGATAATCCCCAGAGCTGTACGTGTAATCGAACTTGATCGTGTCGAACGTTACATTCGACGCTCCATTGAGATGCGTTTCAGAGAAGCTTGCGATTGCGTTCGGATCAGCGGATTTAATCGTTACGTTGGATGAAAACTGTGTACCGTTCAGGCTGAGCTTGCCGTAGTCGCCGGCTGCAAGCAGTATCGTTTCCCCACCTGTCGCCTGTGACAAGGCCTGGTTCAGCTCTGCCGCAGAGGTTACCGTGATTGTCGTCGACATATTTCACCTTCTGTTTCATAGGCGCTGTGAGTGGCAGCGCACGAGTTCCCGCACACCCAGGACGAATGGAACAGCCGCCCGGGGGCAGCAGAGTGGCCTAAATATGGCTATGTTTGGAAATTGTTGCCTGCATTGGGACAATGATGTCCCTTTGCCTTCATTTCCGAGTGAACTCGATACTCGATACTGGGAATTGTTCCACTTCCCTTGGCGGTTAATGCGTATTTGGCTAACTGATTCCTTTTAAGCAACAATGAACACATAATCGCCATTATTCCGGCGCGTCCTTGCGTATCTCTGATAGCTGTCGGCAATGAATTGCCCGGTGCCCCTACGGAAACTTGCAGATTTAATGAAAACCAGCCCGGAAAAGCACCGCTTTGATCCCGGGCGGTGTCCCGGAAATGTCATGAGATCCGAGGCGCGCCACAATAGACAGCATGCGGCGGTTCGCTTAAGCTTTCGAACGGTCGCAGATCAGAAAGGTGCGTCATGCCCAGATCACGTATTCTTGCGCTGGCAGGTACGATCCTGCTTCTGTTAAGCCCTGCCCTGCATGCAAAGACGCCCTGCGACAGGCAACACTTCAAACCCAGGTTTACGGCCCAGACCGAAGGTCAGGCCATTTTCGACGCAGCTGCACTGGCCGGTGCTTTACAGAATGCCCGCGGCGGTGAGACCTATCTGCTTGCACCCGGAAACTATGGCACTCTGAAGCTGGGCAAGGCCTTCTCGTCGCCCGTGGTGATCAGATCGGCTGATCCTGCCAACCCCGCGTGCTTCAGTGTTGTCATTCTGGATGGGGCTGGGAATGTTCATCTGGATGGCATCAGATTCGATTATACCTTCAAGAACGCGGACCCGTATCACCTGGCGAACTTTGTTGTTCGCAACAGCCGGGACATCACCATCTCCAACTCTGTGTTCAGCGGAGATGTCGCACGCGGTACCGGAACGCCAGAAGACGGGGCCGGGTTTGGTACAGGTCTGCTGGTGTTCCACGCAGCCAATGTCGATATTTCAAACTCTGAATTTCTGACCTGGTGGAAGGCCATCATCGCCATTAACACGGACGGTATAAAGATCACCGGCAGCGACGTGCATTCGATCCGCTCGGATGGTCTGGTGTTCGACAATGTCGACGACATCCTGGTTCAGAACAATTACATCCATAATTTTGGCGGGGCCGATGGCGTTGGCGATCACCGCGATATGATCCAGATTCAGCGGGCCAATAACAGCGGAAGCGCCAATATCACGATCCGGGACAATATCTTCGATGTCGGGGCCGGCGATTTTGCCCAGACGATCTGGGCTGGCGGAGATGGAAAGAACATCGGAGACCCCGAGGTGCGGCATCGGAACGTGCTGATCGAAAACAACATGATTTATAACGGCCATGTCCACGGCATTTCCATCTACGGTTCCGACAATATTTCGGTCAGAAAAAACTCTTTGATCAATGTGCCCGGAGGCCATTCTGTACCGGTGATCAATATCTCATCGGACTCCACGTCCGTTGTCATCGAGCAGAACGCCGCGGCAAATATCATGGGGTATGAAAACCAGCGCGATTGGGTGCTTCTTAACAATGCCATGATTCAGGATCAAAATCCGTCTCAGGAAGGGTACTATGATCAGCAGTTCATCTACCATGCGTTGGGGCGGGAAAAGGGGTACAATGAGTTTGGCGTGCGTCCCGGCAGTCTCATGGATCGCCTGAATGCCGGATCAACGCTGGCAAAGAACTATCCCACTCAATGAAGACTGACATGGATGATTTCCGCTGGCGTGTTTAATGGCAAGGGCGTGGCTATGAAAGCCACCAGTTTTTTTTGGTTTTGAAGAGTTACTTGAGTTAAGGGCAGGAAATTCGAATGATCGCTGTTTCGTCAGCCAAAACGAGAGAACAGGTGACAAAACCGCTTGTCCTGATGCTGCTCGTCATATCTTTTGCGATGCCATTCTATTTCTTTCTTGGCGGACTGAAACTCAACGGCTATCGCGTGATCCTGCTTCTTTATATGTTCCCTGCTGTTTTTGGATGGCTGAGCGGTAAGGCAGGTAAAATTAGGGCGGTCGATTTTTTAGTAATCGGCTTTGCGTTCTGGGCCAGCCTGACTTTGGCCGTCAATCACGGCATTCAAGAACTGTGGCAGTTCATCGGAATGTTCATAATAGAAACGCTAACCCCCTATTTTATTGCCCGAACTTATATTCGCAATTTGGATGCGTTCCGGTTTTTTGTGAAATGTCTCTTCATTCTGATCATGGTTCTCTTACCGTTTGCGGCTTATGAAGCTGTCACGGGCAAGATGCCGCTCCTGAATCTGTTCGGGAAGGTAATGAGCGTTTACCAGAAGTGGTATTTTGAGCCGAGACTGGGATTGCTGCGCGCCCAGACAACGATGCCGCATCCGATTTTGTTCGGAGTGTTCTGTGCGCCGGCCTTTGCGCTTACCTGGTATGTGTTGGGGTGGAACAAGCCCCTCAATCAAAGGGTCGGTCTTGTTTCCATCGTTGGGGGCACCGTGTTCTGTTCCCTGTCGTCCGGGGCGTTCATGAATGTCATCCTGCAGATGATGCTGATGGCGTGGAACAGGATATTCTGGTTCCTGAAGAACAGATGGAAAATTCTTCTCTATATTTTCTCCTTTTTGTATTTCGTCGGCGAAGTCAGCTCCAATCGGAGTATGTTTCAGATCTTTGCAACACACTTCACTTTGACACCGGGCACCGCATTTACGCGGATCAATATTTTCACCTTCGCCTCTGACGATGTTCTGCAGAACCCACTGTTTGGAATCGGGTTGAATGACTATACGCGACCCCACTGGATGGCCATGTTGACCACGGTGGACAATTTCTGGCTGGTGATAGCATTGCGGCATGGATTCCCGGGGCTATTTCTGCTGTTGGGTGCGGTGTTGGTTATCTTTTTCCAACTTGGCAGCAGGAACCTGACCGGAGCCCTCGCAGACGCCCGTCTTGGGTATCTGATTGCGTTGCTGGGTCTGTGCATTTCCGCCATCACGGTGCATTTGTGGGATTCCACTTTCTGTTTCTTCATGTTTCTTTTGGGGGCGGGAGCCTGGCTTCTTGATGCGGATGACCAGGAAAACCAGGACGGCGACAGGGTACAGTCGCCAGTCGAAGGCAGGAAGATGCGCTATACGCGGTTCCCGAAGGTCGTTCCGGGTGAGTTAACAGCAAGACGGACGGCCAGGTCCGGTTCAACCAGTCGTCGTCCAGCGCCGGCGAGACATTCCCAAAACCCGCCGCAAACGGCGCAGGGGCGGCATTTGACCGGATAAAGTGGCATTCATCTCGTGCGTGGACATGTCACCACGCAACGAAGTCCGCGGCCGCAGAAAACTGTTTGCGCGCCAATTGCCGCCATCGCTTGACCAGGCAGCGGTGTACCCCGCATCGCGCAAGGCCCGAAGGACCCTTGCGTCATAACGCCCGAAGGGGATGCCCGCCTCTGTCACCGGATGTCCGCAGACTTTTTCAAGCTCTGCGCGTGAGGCGCAAAGCTCTTCAACAAGAGCGGCATCATCCAGGGCCGGCCATGCCGTGTGAGCAATGCCATGACTTCCAATTGTCATGCCTGCGTCGCGCAGGGTGTGAAGATGCTCGACATCCAGCGAGCCCACCTGCCCGATCCGGTCGGTGAGTACGAAAAAACGCGCCCGGAGGTTACGGGCCGCAAGGGCGGGCAGGGCAATACTGTAATCCGACAGATTGCCATCGTCGAAGGTGATCGTGAAATGGCCCGGATCGGGGGCCTGGGCGATCTGATCAAGCGCATATTCAAATTGACTGACGGATAGCCAGTAAGGGGCCTCGTCCGGCTCCAGGGCACGTTCCGGTGTGCCGATGCCGTGAAAAATTATGCTCGTTCCAGTGGTCATTGGCGTGCTTTTTTCAAACGGGAATGAAGCGTTTCGGCGCTGCCTATCAAGGCGGAACCCAACCCGGCGGGCCGATATTCGTAAGGTCCGGCAGCCAGCAAGTCCGTTCCGCCGGTCCGTTGTTTGAACTCTGTGACGGTTGGGTTGATGTCAGGGTCGATGCCGTCCAGATCGTACCACTTTATGCCTTGTGCCCGATGCCTCAGAATGGATTCCCACATCAGATAATGGCCGGCATTGCAACGACGCCCCACATCTGTTGTCGCGCCAAACAGATAGACCGCGAAATTCCCCGCCCGGCCAATTGTCATGCCCGCAATGTCGGCGCCATCTTTTTGGGCAAACAGGACCTCATGGGAAAAATCACTGCCCTGCAGCGGGTAGTAGAATTCCGGAGGGATATCGGGTTTCTCGAACCCTTTGGCCGCCTGCACCTGCTGATAGAGCTTATGAAACCTGCCGGAGGCCTCGGAGATCGGGGCGCTTTCCAGTGACAGATCGCTTTTCAGCGCTTTGCGCAGATGATTGCGCCATTTGCCGTGTTGCGCCTTAAGCAATGTTTCTTCGTCCTGATCGCAATCAATGATGACCGTTCGATAAGGCGGAGAGCGATCGGTGGGATGAAACCCCGCAGCGGCAGCAGACTGATCTGTTGCCGGAACGTCGTAAAAGGGCAGGGCAGGAAGCCGCAGCCGAAGGATATGGCCGGTTTCCCGGGCATAGGCGCGCAGGGACGCAAATGTTGCATCCAGACGGTTCTGGTCGATTTCGGGCTGTTCGCGGTGATGCATCATGGGGCCTGCTGCGATCCAGGCGATGCCGCGCCCCAGGCCGGGCACGCGCTTTACGCGCAGGCAGGCGGCAGCGGTCAATTGACCTGCCTGATCCGACAGGGTGATGAACTCAGCCGTGGCTCCGATCCGTTGTGCCGCTGCCTGCGCATAAGTCAGGGTCTGTTCGTATGTCAGATCATGAAAACCGGCACTGATCCGGGGCCATTCTTCCGCAGTGACTGTCTGAAACGAGAAGGTCGTGTTCATAATTGCATCCGTATCCAACTGCTCCAGAGGCTGTTTGGCCGGATTCCCAGCCGTGGGCGGACTTTCAGGAACCAGACACGGTAGTAAAAGAAATGCAGTGCATCCGCCCATAAAAGCAGAGCGCGGGCTCGTAATCGCGCGGAAGCCCGATCAGGTGCCAGAACGATATTATAAAGCGGCACCAGATCTCCACCGTAGCTCAGTTTATATTCATATTCTCCGGCACCAGCCTCAATCAGGTGTGCACCCTGATTGATCAGCTCTTCAACACGCGTGACCAGACCGACGCGGCCCAGGCCAGCCTTTGCAAATTCAGGATCGACTTCCCGTGCATTGAGCCACCAAAGCACCTTGCCGTTCAGGGTGTAACGCAACTGGCTGGACAGCAGCGTTTCATCCAGCCACTGTTCATCGATTGCCGCATGGCCTTTCGGGCTCAGGTGCTGCATCAGGGCGCGATAGAACGCTGCCGCAACCGGCCAGTCGGAAAAATGCCCCCCTTTCCCGGCGGCTTCCCATTGTCGCGTATGCAATGCGATGAACCGATCCATCATTGTATCGACGGTTTCGGGCGTGGAACTGACAGTGCGCAAGGTCTCATCCGCCGGTGTCAGGCGTTTGATGTCCCGCCGGACCTCGCGGCGACGGCTTTTCGAAAGCGAGGCCATAAACGCATCAAAGCTATCCGGCAGGGTCATAAGCGTATGTCCGCGGGTGCTGATATCACGCAAAATGGATATGCCATGCCCCTTCAGGGCCCGCAGGTTTTCCAATTGCCCCGCACGTTCTGAAAAGGGTGACAGGCTTACGACGCTGCATTTCAAATTGCCGGTCAGGTGTTCGATGACAGCCCTGAGAGCTGTGTTTTCGTAACCGGCGGCAATGGGCAGTTCCATGACCGCAAAATTAGGATCCACGCCCGCCAGCCGGGCGACGCGCACCGGAACGGGACCGGCCCACAGGGTTTCAACGCAAAAAGGCAGCACGCCAACGATCTCTGAACCGTCCCGCAGAATATAGCTGACGGGATGCCGGCTGGCGGTAAACGTTTTGCCATAATGATCCCACCAGGCAGATTGCCAGTCGGATAGGAAATATATCTCGGCACCGGATGCCGAGACAAAACTGTCCCAGCTGGCTTGTGTGCTCAGCTTGTGTGCAGGCGCTTCGATGCACTCAAGATCAACATCCGCATTGCTGGAAATGGCATCTCTCATGCCGTTGGTTCCTGACCAAAGAGGTGATATCGGATTGCCGCTCCGGACAGGCGCAGCCGGGCCTTGCGATCAGGTGTGGCCCGCAAAAGCCCGATCAGGCCAAAGGCAATCCCGCGCAACATTGCGCTGCTGAGGAAGATTGTGCGCGTTATCAGCTCACCACTGCGGCCATAATGCTTTCTGGCGTAGATCGTCTTGCTTTTCTGCTTTTGCACATACATGCGCGACTTGATCTGCGCAGTGCTTTTCGAGCCGCCTTCAAGATGCAAAATCCGCGCTTCGGGGGCGAAGACACAGCGTTTGCCAATATTGCGGATACGCCGGCACCAGTCAGCTTCTTCCGAATAGATAAAGAACGCATCATCCAGCAGGCCCACTTTTTCGAAGACCGGGCGTGGTACCAGCATGAACATCCCCGAGACGACATCCACGTCACGCTGCGTCGTCCGGTCCCAGCCCCCATATTCGGGCCAGGTAAACAGCCGTTTCAGCCCAAATTCGATCACCGCCAGGCTAAGAGGTCCGGGATCGGCAAAGCAGGTCAGCTGGATGGTTTCAGGGTCCTCAAAGACCTGGCAGCCGACGCATCCGACATCCGGGTGCGCGTCGAGCCAGTTGCTCATGACATCGATCGCGCGATCCAGGATGATCGTATCGGGATTGAGCAGCAGCAGCTTGGCGCCTGCGGCAATCTCGAGCCCCTGATTGTTGGCGGCGGCAAAGCCCAGGTTTTCGGTATTTGCGATCAACCGGACCTGGGGAAATTCCTTGGCCACCATTTCAGGTGAGCCGTCGCTGGAGGCGTTGTCGACAACAATGATTTCGTGCGGCAGCCGGGTCTCATGCGCAATGGACGCCAGGCAATCCCGAAGAATCTCCCGGGTGTTCCAGTTCACGATAATGATAGATACAGCGTATTCGGTACTCGTGCCGGACGGCGATGAAACCATGATGCTTTGCTCTCGTTAACCACTTACATTCCAAATCTTTAACCACTGCCACATTCTGTGAACACTTTAAACGTGACCGTACGGGGACCGTTGTTGTCGAAAAGTAGCTATAAAAGTCAAATCATTTAGATCAGTATATTGAGGTAATATTTTGACGGTGTGAATCCTTGAAAGACAAAACTGTATCAAGATCGGGTGCGGGCAAATTTTGCTCTCTGGGTTTGGCATCGAATGACTGACCGTGGGAACGCGCTGTATTGCGGTGATCCTGTCATGCGGTTGTCCGACCTGTTCCGCCGGGATTCGGCTGGCGGGTACAAGGCTCTGTTTCAGGATCGGTCGGTGTTCTGGAGTTACAATACCCGCGTGGCGATCCGGGCGTCCTGTGATCTTTTGGGGTTGCAGCCCGGGGATGAAGTTCTGGCCCCTGCATATAATTGCGGTTCCGAGGTCGATCCGCTGATTGATGCAGGTCTTTCGGTTCGGTTGTATCCGGTTTCCGAAAACCTGCGCGCCGATCCTGCACGGATTGCGGCGCTTATTACCGGGCGGACGAAGGCGATATATGTGATCCATTATTTTGGAGTGCTGCAGCCAGACCTGGCGGATCTGCGGGCCTTGTGCGATCAGCACGGGCTGCGGCTGATCGAAGATTGTGCATTGAGCCTTCTCAGCGGCGCCTCGCCGGCGGAAGGCCGGACCGGGGACGTATCGGTTTTTTGCTTCTACAAGTTTGTGCCTGTGCTGGGTGGTGGGGCCATGGTCATCAATGCGCCGGACCTGAACGCCGGGCATCCGTTTCCACGGCCTGCTCCGGGCAAGGCCGTGGCCAAAACACTTTTGCGCGCAGGCCTGGCAACCGTATTGGGGCCGTCTCGCATGCAGGCGATGCTTCAGAAAGCACGCGGCCGGGAAGGGCCACCGCCCCATAATGACGGGGATCAGCTGGAAGACATTCCGGGGCATTACTATTTCGATCCGGCGCTGTGCGGCGCACAGATGAGCGGTTTCACATCCCGCCCATTGCGAGCTTTTTCCGTGGCGGAAACAATTGCGATCCGGCGGGCAAATTGGCAGCGGTACCGGGATGTTTTCACCGGGATGCCCGAGATACGCATGCTTGTACCAGAGCTTTCTTCCGATACCTGCCCGCTGAATATGCCGATCATGGTTGCGGGGCGTGACCGGATTGTACGGGCGCTGCAAAAAAGCGGGATTGGTGCCACCTGCTGGTGGGCGGGCTTCAACCGAAATCTTGATTGGTCAGGGCAGGCCGAGGCGATGGCCCTGAAAGACAATGTCGTCTCTTTGCCGGTGCATCAGTACCTCTCGGCGGCGCATATCGATCACATAATAGCGCAGCTCAAAAGTGAGCTTGCGGCCTGATCAGGCGGGCGGTTCCTGCAGAATGAGGTCCGCATAACCGGGGCCGTCACGCCGCTTTTGACAGCTTGCGTTTGAGTTTTGCGCCAAGCTCCAGTGCCAGGCTCTCGAACCCTTTCGGCTTCCCGGCAAGGCGCCAGAGCAGCAGATGCGTGCCGACATAGACAAATACCCCAACCAGAACTTTGACCGAGAACCGGATGCGCAGCAGCGGCAGGTCTTCTGCTGTCTCATAAGCCCATCCCACCGCGTCGCCACTGCCATAGGCGCTGCTGACAAACAAAACGGCAAGCAGCATGGCAAAGGTCGATGCAAATGTACGCCAGGCCATCAGGATCGGTGCCAGAAACCCGCCGGTTCCGAAATCCTTGGCCATGATCAGTGCCAGACCGATTGCAAACAGGCTGGCGGCTCCGGACCCGAGGATCGCGCCGGTAAAGCCATAGTTCGACCCCAGCACCATCAGCGCAGTTGTGGCGATCAGCAGGATCGTGTTGCGCAGGAACAGGCGCTTTGTCGAGCCTTCGACATAACTCGCGGACCGGACATTGGCCTGCAGTGTTTCGATCGCTTTCAATGGGGCAAGCACCCAGATGACCTGTGCGGCAGCCAGCCATTGATATCCGGCCACGACAACGATCAGGTGGTTGGCGACCAGAGCCATGCCGACACTGGCAGGAACGATGATCCCCAAAAGGATGGCATTGGCCTGTTCAAAGGCTTCCCGACTGGAGCCCTGGGTCCTGGAGGTATTGGCAAGGCTTGGGTAAACCACCCGCTCCAATGGGCCGATGATCTGGCTGGTAAACAGGGCCACAAGGCGATAGCCGACCCTGAAAATCCCCGCATCGGCCAGCCCTAATGAGCTTCCGATGACGATCTGGGGCATGTTGTTGATCAGAAACTGGGTGATCTGGGCCCCCAGTGACCAGGACGACACATCAATGCAATCATGCCAGCATCTGAGCGTTAACCTGGGCCGCATCGGGGCGACGGAAAAGCTCCAGATGACCCGGATGACCTGGGTGATGACGCTGGCAACCACGATGGCCCAGTAATCGCGCCATATCCAGGTCAGGCTGACGGCCATCAGGGTATATGCAATTCTGCTGGTCGTTTCTTCGCCTGCGATGAAACCGAACCGGAGATCTCTTTCCAAAAGTGGAAAGCGCGTGCTTTTGACGGAACTTGCGATGGCAATGAAGCAAAGCGCGGGAATAAGCGATGTCAGCTCCGCAAGCCCGAAAAATGTCATCAGAGGTGCGCTGGCCCAGATCAGCAGCGCCGAAAAGACCCCAAGCAGCAGTTGCATTGTGAACACGGTATTCAGGTGATCGTCGGTGATCTCGGGCTGGCGGATCAGGATCATGGAAACGGCCCGCTGGACGATTTCCAGAAACGCGGCAGCGATTATGAAATAGGCGATGATCCCGAAATCCGTCGGCGTCAGAAGACGGGCCGTTACAACCAATGTCAAAACGCCCAGAAACTGGCTGAAAATACCGGACGCAAACAATGTTGCGGCCCCCCTGGTAAGGGTGGCGCTGTGATCGGGTGTGCCCGGGGCGATCGTCACGCCTGGTTTAGCTGGAGGCTTCAAAAGGTTTGCCTTTCCATACTCGGAACAAAAAACTCATCAACGTACCAATGTTTCTAATCTGGCCACTCTCGGCGTCGCTTCAAAAAACCCGCACTTGCTGTTCTAGAAATTTAGTCGACTGGCTGCTAGTCAAACCAGTAAACATATTTTTGTGTTGAAATCGCATGTTTTTCCAATGTCTGAAAGGTACACTATGTTTCACCCAGTACCGTCGAGGCGAGTCGGCACAAAATATTACACAGCAAAATGAAGTTTCACCTCAGTGTCTCAGATTGGATTCTGACTGCGCAAGGGTAACAAGTAGAAGAGCCCGGTGTTTTCTGGACCCGGTGCCTGTTTTCAAGATGGTATAACAGTATGAAGATTGCAATTTTCGGGTTGGGGTATGTGGGGTTCACGGCAGCGTGCTGTCTGACCCGTGAGGGGCATGAGGTGGTCGGCGTCGATGTAAATGCCGACAAGGTTTCCGAAATCAATGCAGGCCAGCCCCCGATCAAGGAACCCAAGGTGGCCGAGCTGCTGACCGGGGCGCTTGCAAAGAACCTGATCCGTGCGACGGTCGAAATCCCCGATCTGTCCGATGTGGATCTGGCCATTGTCTGCGTCGGTACGCCCAGTTCTACTGACGGCTCGCACAACATGAATTTCGTGGCCGAGGTGACGCGACAGATTGCCAAGGCCGTGTCACCGGACCGGGGGCGGCCGCTGACCGTGGCCTATCGGTCCACCTTCCGGCCGGGCACGGTGCGCCAGCTGATCGAGCCAATCTTCCAAAGCTATCTGGGCGATCGGACGGGTCAGGCGATCGAGATTGTCTATAACCCCGAATTCCTGCGCGAGGCTTCGGCGGTTGATGATTTCTTCAACCCGCCCAAGATCGTTGTTGGCACGGCCGATGGCAATCGCTCGGCCGTGATGGACGAAATGCACGAAGGTCTGGACGCGCCGGTGTTCTACACCGCTTTTGAAGAGGCCGAGATCACCAAATTCGTCGACAACACCTGGCACGCCACCAAAGTGGCTTTTGCCAATGAGGTCGGTCGGATCTGCCACAGCATGGGCGTGTCGGCGAAAACCATGCACGAGATTTTCGTCTCGGACACCAAGCTGAACATCTCTCCCTATTATACCCGTCCGGGCGGGGCGTTCGGGGGGTCCTGCCTGCCCAAGGATGTGCGTGCGTTGCAACATATCGCCGGTGAGGTGGGCGCGCATACCCATCTGATCGACAGCCTGTTGCAGACCAATCAGGCACATAAAACCTATCAGGCGCAGGACATCATGGCGCGGCTGCCCGATGGGGGCCGGGTGCTGATGGCGGGGCTGGCCTTCAAGGCCGGAACCGACGATCTGCGCGAAAGCCCAAATGTCGATATTGCCCGGCGTCTGCTGCAGGCAGGCTATCAGCTGTCGGTCTATGACCCGGCCATCAGGCCAGCCGATCTGCGGGGGCAGAACCTGGGCTATGCCTTTACCCACCTGCCCAATGTTGGCAGCCTGCTGGTGGACCGCGCCACCGCCGAGGCCGGGCCCTGGGATCTGGTGGTCGGCTCGAACCGGATCGTGAATGATCTGAACCTGGGTGATGCAGAGGTGGTAAGAACCTATGAATATGACTAGCCCTGTACCCGCGGTTCAGCCGATCTCGTTCGAAGAGCTGCGCCAGAGCCAGCCCCTGAAGGGCCTCAAGGTTCTGATCGTGGTGGAAAACCTGCCCGTCCCCTTTGACCGCCGCGTCTGGATGGAGGCGCGCACGCTGGCTGCGGCCGGCGCGCTGGTCTCGGTCATCTGTCCCACCGGCAAGGGCCATGAGGAACGCGTGTGGGAAGATGAAGGCATCAAGGTCTATCGCCACCCGCTGCCTTTGGATGCCAGTGGCGCGCTGGGGTATCTGCTGGAATATGGCGCGGCGCTGTTCTGGGAAAGCTGGCTGGCGCTGAAGATCAAGTTCACCCGCGGCTTTCACGTCATCCATGGCTGCAACCCGCCCGATCTGATCTTTCTGGTGGCGCTGCCCTTCAAGCTGTTTGGCGTGCGCTATCTGTTCGATCACCACGACATCAACCCCGAGCTCTACGAGGCGAAATTCGACAAGCGCGGTTTCTTCTGGAAGCTGATGAAGACGTTTGAACGGCTGACCTTCGCCTCGGCCCGGGTGTCGATTGCCACCAATGAAAGTTATCGCAAGATCGCCATCGAACGCGGCGGCATGGCTCCCGAGGATGTGTTTATCGTCCGGTCCGGTCCTGACCTCAGCCGCCTGCAGCACCTGCCGCCGAACCCGGACTGGCGCAACGGGCGGAAATATATGGTGGGCTATGTCGGCGTCATGGGCGATCAGGAAGGCATCGACCTGCTGTTGGAGTCTGTCGCGCATCTGGTGCAGGTTCAGGGCCGCGACGACATCCAGTTCTGCCTTGTGGGTGGTGGCCCCAGCCTTGAGAAGCTGCAAGAACAATCTGCCGAAATGGGTCTGTCGGATTACGTCACCTTCACCGGCCGTGCACCGGATCAGGATCTGTTCGAGATCCTGTCGACCGCCGATGTCTGCGTGAACCCGGACCGGGTGAACGAGATGAATGACAAGTCCACCATGAACAAGATCCTTGAATACATGGCGTTCGAGAAACCCATCGTTCAGTTTGATGTGACCGAAGGGCGGTTTTCGGCACAAGAGGCCTCGCTTTATGCAAAGGCCAACGATCCGGTGGATATGGCCGACAAGATCACCGAGTTGCTGGCCGATGACGACCGTCGCGCTGTCATGGGCCGCTATGGCGGCGCCCGGGTCGAGGCTGAGATGGCCTGGCCCCATCAGGTGCCAGCGCTGATTGCCGCCTATAAGCGGATCTGGAAAGGGTAATCAGCCAGATCGCTACTTCGCCGCTTGTTTTGTTCCTGCCTGCCCATACGCTTTCCTTCGGTATCGAAGCTTCATGGCCGGAGCCTCGATGAAGTGCCATGACAGGACCGCACATAACAGGGTGAGGGGAAAAGACATTGCCATGTTGACCACCGGCGTCGTGACGCCGGACTGCGCCACCAGTTGCTGGATCGGGAACGCGTAGATGTACACCCCGTAGGAATAGTCACCCAGCTTGTTATAGGGCAAAAGAAGCGGGATTCTGGAATAACCCACAAAAACCACGGCGTAAGACAGGCTGATGGCAAAGACCGGCAGAAACAGTGGTGTGAACCATGCCACAAAGGACAATGCGGCGGACAGGGCCAGCAGTGTCCGGGACAATGGTATGTGCTGACGCCAGATGTAAAAAAACATTCCCGACAGGAAAGGCAGCCCAAGCCGTGTGAGGACCTCGATCCTTGGATTCACGTCAACGAATGCAACGATGACTGTATAGAAACACAGGAACAACAGCGTCAGCCCGGCAAAGATCTTTTTGTTTCCCAGAAATCCAAGCAGACCGCATAAGAGGACACCGACATAGCAGGTGACCTCGTAGGACAAGGACCAGAGCGAGCCATTGATCGCAGCGCCATAGGGGTTGGTTTCGAACACACCGGGCAATGTGTATTGCAGTTTGAACAACAGAATGTTGCGGATGAAATAGCTGCCGGCTTTACCCCAAAAAACAGAAGGGGGCGCTTGTGTTAACAACAGCCCCGCGACCAGAATGGTGATCACGGTTACCACGGCAAGCGCAGGAAACAGCCTCAGGGCTCTTGCGGTCAGGAATGATGTCGCAGACGGGTTGCGGTCAAAACTGCGCGTAATGAAGAACCCTGATATTGCAAAGAAAGCCCATACGCACATCAGGCCAAGCGACAACCCATGCAGTGTGGATTCAAACGGTTGCCCGAACTCGGCACCCCAGCTCAGCGGATAGGCATGGGCCACCAGCACAAGGGCGGCGGCTATAATCCGGATCAGATTGAAATTGTTATCCCGCCCGTCAGATCGATCCGCGATACGCAGCGCTGGCTTCTTCCCCGAGATCACATGCACACTATGCTCACTCATCCGCGGGTCTCTGGGTTACTGGCACTATCATGGGATACACAATCATTTTGAAGCTGATCTTTGATACAATATCCATGGTACGGTTGTCGCAAGAATATTGAACCCCTGGACCTGGGGCGGAAACGATTCCTTCGAGCAAACGACAATTGTATCGGCTTTGGCGTTTGACAATGCGGCTATCGCGGACGGCACGGTACGATTTATGTCCGAAGCAACGTTCTGAACCGCGTTTTGCACATGGGCCAGCGGCCCGATTATGTGCAGCGGGTGTTGGGCCGGATCGGCGAAGGTGGGGACCGCGGTGCCGTTAAAGATCATGAGAAAGGGCAGGGGGCCGCAGTTGGGCCGAGAAAACCCTGGATCCTTGATGTCTTCGATATAAGCACCCGCGCCCAGGTTACGCGTGTCGTGGCTGCTCAGTGCATCAAGATAAGAGGCGTAATTTCTGCCATCCTGATACCATCCGATGCTCAGCATCAGGTTTCGCGCCAGAAACAGCCCGGCGATCATCGCAATGGCGAGTGTGCGGGACGACGATTTCGCATCGGGGGCCAGAGACAGGCTTGCGGCCAGCAGTGCCAGAAGCAAAAGTGGGATGCGTTCGCCCAAATGTCCGACACCAAACAGGGCCGGGGGCGTGATCAGGATCAGCAGCACACATAGGGCCACTGCAAGTTTCATGCGTCTGTCGATCTGCCAGACCCCGGTCACGAGACCACCGATCAGCAGGCCCCACAACACGATGCCAAAACCCCAGTCGATCGATTGCCATGTGGTTTCGGCCACGCGAAGGAAACCGCCGACCCTCAGATAGGCTTCGGTGCTCAGCCGAACCCATAATGTCCCCTGTTCGGCATGGCTGAGAAGACTTTGTATCGGCGTGCTGCTTCCTGCGCTTATGGTTTTCGTCTGGGTAAACAACAGGGCTGGCACAACAGCGACCAGCACAAGCCTTGCAGCTTTGTTGAAAAGAGTACGCGCCCCCGGATTGCCCGACCCAAGAGCAAGCGACAGCTCGATCATACACAGCAGCAGCCCCCACAGAGCAAAGGCCAGCCCGTGAATGAAAAACAGGAGCACGCCTATGCACATAGTAACGCTCAGTTGCCGGACAGGCCGGTCCTGTGCCGCAATCCAGTATCCGATTGCACCCAGCAGAACCCCTAATCCAAGCAGAAAATTTGAAAACCCCCAGATCAGGATGTGGTTATACGCCACCAGACCGGCCAGAAACACGGTCAGTACCGAGACGTGGCCGTGCAGAACGCGTGCAAGGTACAAAATGCCTGCGAAGGGGGCTGCAATGATCAACCCTGCTATCAGCTTGGCCCCCAAAAGCGGGGGCAGGACGTGCATGATACCCGCGCCCAGAATGTCCAGCCCGAGGTTGGGCAGCACTTGCCAGGCGGCTTCATAATTCTGTTGCAGCATGGCCGATTCCGGCAGCTTGGCCAGAATGTAATAGCGGGCGACATGGGCGTAGAAATCCGTCAGCGGCAGAACGGGTGTTACGCATAGGGGAACGAGGCTGGCAAACAGAACCAGTGCCAGAACCGGGCGCAGTGAACGGCGTTGAGGTGTCGTAATCATTTCTGCCGCAGGCACATTTTCACCTACATACCAAGAACTAAAAAACCTGATCCCTCAGATATCAGTAACAGATCATTGTGCAATCTATATTGCTTAATGCCATCTGAAACCCGGGATGCAATGACTTCAGGAGAAGGATTTGGTGGCTAGGGCGCTGCGATCACGTCGAGCTTGCCGTCTTTCTAAAACGGTACAAACCGCGGCAGGCGGTTCAGGCTCGGCTCCATGAAACGTTGCAACCTTGCATCCGCATCCGCTTCGGTTTCGCCGGGCAGGATGGGGGTCACAAACCGGACCAGAGCGCCATCGGTGCGCCCCATGGTGAAGCCGTCCTGAATGACGCTCATCTTGGCCCGGAAATCGTTGACCATACGTTTGCCACGCTGCTCGAACCAGTAATAGACCAGCTGTTTTGACAACTCTTTCTGAATCACTGCGCGGTTCACAGCGAAGCTGCCATAAGGCGTGTTCCCGGGGTTAATCTCATACGGTTCGAGGCTGAAGATTTCCCAGCCACCCACCGGCAGGCAGACCTCGGGAGAATGGATACCGTCACCTTCGCTTTGTTTGTCGTAGAAGGCCACGAACATGTTCACGAAGTCGCCCGAACTGGTGTCGATATAGGTAGCATGAAGGTAATCGCTGGCACCCAGAACCTGTTCAACCTGTGGATCCAACGTGGTGGGCGACCCGGACCAGGGGCCAAGCTGCCGTGGATAGAGAACAAACGGGTCACGCTCGACAGGCTGCACTTCGGAAGCGGGCCGCAGGGTCCAGGCGGTTGAAACCGCAAGCGTCAGAAGAGCCGCGATCGCCAGCGCCACCGATGCGCGAATGCCAAAGATACGCAACGCAACAGAACCCAGCCCCTGGGTATCCAGATCAATGGTCTCGCTGAAAGGTTGCGGATTCGGAGCCAGACGCTGCAACCCGATTGCCATCAGGAACAGGATAGCGACGCAAAGCAGGAAGATAATCCAGCCTTCGAAGAAATGCATAAAGCCTTCAGCCTGCTCGATGCCGTGCTGGTTGACCAGCACGCCGATCACGCCGATGCGGATCGAGTTCATCAGCACGGTCAAAGGGGCCGCCGAAACCAGCAAAACCACCTTGTGCCAGATCGGGCCACGGTAAAGCAGGGCAAAGAGATACGAGAAGCTCAGGATCGGGAACAGGTAGCGCAGCCCGGAACAGGCCTCGGCCACCTGCAGTTTGTAGACCCCCAGGTCGATGATGTTGCCTTCGATGAAAACCGAAACACCGGCCATCTGCACGAACCAGACGCCCAGCTCGGACGAAATCCATTGCAGGAAGATCGTGAGCTTCCAATAGACGAACTGCGGCAGGGGCAGCATGAACACCAGATGCAGTACGGGCAGCTGATGATATTTGCCCCGCTGCCAGCCGAACACGGTCAGCATGATGCCGCCCACCCAGATGATCATGGCATAGGTGACGATATCGGGAATACGGGCCAGGTTGCCCAAAATGGCAACGAGCAGGGCAACTGCAATCACCGCCACCCCCGGCCAGCGATCATGCACAACCGGGTTGGGTGGTGGCATATCCCGCAATTCACGCAGGAACAGATACAGCGAGATGATCGGAATCAGCGGGCCATGGCTGTATTCGGGGGTGCTCCAGGCGGCGCCCAGAGACACGATCCCGATCCAGAAGACGGGTACCGATCCAAACAACAGCAGGACAAACCAGAACAGCCCGACGGTGTTCATGACCGGCAAGCCTCTCCGGGCCGTTTCAAGGATATTACGGCGGCTGTTTTTCGAATCGAGGTGATGCATCACTGTTCATCATGCACATTAAGGTGCGGCCTGAAATTATGACGGCTCAAGTTCCCGCTATTTTGATCCGTTTTCGGGACATTGAGCGCGGGTTGTCCTGATTGTCGATATCATGAACCGCGTGAATGAACGTCAGGGTTTGAGAGAAAAGCGCCGGCCCAAAGTCAGAAAGACCGAGTTTGAAGTTGCCTTAAAGCCGTTCTGATCGTCCATCTCATATTGGTACCCCACGTTTACAGCCCAGTCTTTTGTGACCGCCCGTGTATAGGACGCACTAAACGTACCGCGCTGGCGCGGGTTGGGTTGACCGGTTCCCTCGTCTTCCTGGTCGATGTAATCGATACTGAAAGACAGCCCCGATACCGGGTTGATGAAATAGTCATATGTCAAAAACACCAGTGTTTCACGTGTTTCTATGCTCTGCGTACTGGTGCCGACCCGGCGTTGCACCGTTGCTCCGATCCGGGAACTGGCCAGCTGATAGCTGTAGTCGAGCTGCCCGATCGGTGTGACTTCGTCGAATGGTCCTCTGGTCAGGCCAACGTTGAAGCTCAGCACTCCGCTGGCGCGCTGAAAACTGCGGCCGGCCGTTGCGTTTATCCGCGACCCATTAACCCCGAATGTCTGGTCAATCTGAAAATCTGCCGAGCCGTCTGGCAGGGTTTTGTTCCATGCGAAATCCCAGACGAAATCCTCGGTCACGGTGTTGGTATTGGTTGTGCGCTGCGTGTCATCCACCTGACTGTAGCCGATATTCGCACTGACGGTGGTAACGGGAGATACGTTATAGGTCCCCCCTACTGTTACAACCGTCGTTTGCTCATCGGTTCGCACGTTGTCTTCTGCAGAGAAATCAGTGTAGCCGAGACGGAGGTTAGCCTGAAAAACCGGTGACACCCGCAATGTCGTGATTGCCGTGTAATTGCTTGACTTGTTGTCGAACAGGTTCGGATCGATTGTGTTTGTATAAGTGCGTTCGCTATAGCTGTAGATGAATTGGAACCCGATTGGATCATTCAGGCCGGTTTGCCAATTCAGGTTGCCCAGGGAGTTGACCTGATCCCCGATGGTTCCGATCACATCGGCGGCATCAATTCTGCCATCCAGATTGGTGTCGGTCAGTGAACGGTTAAAGGCCAGATCCTGTTCGCGATAATCCAATAGCAGGTCAAGCTGGCTGTTAAGGCGCGACCGCTGATACGACAGGCGGGCAGAGGGGTCTGCAAAATCGGATTCCGTTCCGATAATCGGTTCATTGGCGACCCGGTACAGCCCGGAAAGATCAAGCGCTAATCTCGAATCCGAGGTCTGCTTCAGAATACCCAGAGCCAGCGTATTCTCCCACCAGG
Organism: Ruegeria sp. CDSA021; assembly: GCF_059612325.1. Taxonomy (NCBI): domain Bacteria; kingdom Pseudomonadati; phylum Pseudomonadota; class Alphaproteobacteria; order Rhodobacterales; family Roseobacteraceae; genus Ruegeria; species Ruegeria sp. CDSA021. The sequence goes on along the minus strand of NZ_JBXWQJ010000015.1, from coordinate 40,926 downwards.
TCGTGGACCCAAGCGAAGGGTCGGTCAGGCGAAGATTGCTGTCATGCCTGAGCGACGAGAAATAATCCAGGGTCACACTCAGGCCGGTACCTGTCCCAGGCTGCTGACCGGTTGGCAGACCGACCCTGCGGGCCGGGTTTCGCTGTGCCCGTTGTGCGATCAATTGCTGGCTGGGCGTTTGCTGCACGACCGTCGAAGCAACTGTGGTCTGTTGCACGGATGTTTGCTGTGTCGAGGTCTGTGTCTGCTGCGTAGTCGTTTGTTGTGTCGAAGCCTGCTGCCCGACGGCTGGTGTAAACGAACTTATGACAGCGATCCCGCCCCCCAGAATGGTGGACAGCCTGCTCCTGGATTTCCCCACCTGTATCAGCCCCTATTCGAACAAGCGGCGTGCTGGTACGACAACCACGTCTCCGGGTCTAAGCACTGTATTGCCTTGGATGCCACCGCCCGAGCCTTTGTAGTTATAAGTATATTTTCTCATCACGCCTGTTTTACTGTCAGCCCGGCGCAATTCGATGCGCTTGCGGGCCGCGAAATTGGTCAGACCACCAGCCTGAGCCAAAACCTGAAGAATTGTTGTGCCTTCGGTTGCCAGATGCTTGCCGGGCACATTGACCTCGCCCATGATGAAAACATCGATGGTTGGTCCGGATGCCGCCTGTCCGCCCAGAAGCGGTGGCGGGGCCAGCGACGCCACTGAAATAAAGACTGTCGGCGGCGTATTGAAATTCGAGGCCAACGCCGATGAGAGTGACGCGCTCAATCCGCTGGTTGACTGGCCGGCTGCCCGGATCGAACCGGCAAGCGGGAAGTTGATGGACCCGTCCGGCAGAACCAGAATGGTCCGATTCAGGGTGGGGTCTTCGAGAACTTCAACCTGCAGCGCATCGCCCGGTTGGATTTGATAGGATTGCGCCCATGATCCAGTGGCCGCGATCATGGCAATGACAAGAGCGATTAATGATCCGAGGACTGTACGCATATTCAAATCTCTCACTTTTTTCCTTTATGCCGCCCTGCAGGATACAAAACAATCTGCAGGGAGTCTGATACATACAAGATGCGGCAGAAATGCAGCGGCGTCATCAACTCTGTGTTAGTGGCTGTTGGTGGATATGGCGTTCAGCTGTTCGATCTCAGCCTCCACCAAGGATGCGACTTCCGTAGAAGCCCCGCTGAAAGCCCTGGCCTTATGGAAAAGACGCAGAGCATCTTCGTTCCGCTCCAAAGCCGCATATGTTTTTCCCAGATGATATAGTACCAGGGGATGTTCAGGGAACGCCGCTGCCGCAGGTTCAAGATAGGCGACCGCCTCTTCATAATTTCCCACCCGGTAGGCGACCCAGCCATATGTTTCCTGGAAGACCGGTTCCTGTGTGCCCCGCAGACGTTGCGCCAAAACCTGTGCGCGCCGCAGACTCTCCTCATCGGTGCGATATGTTGTCAGCAGGCTTGCAAGATTGTTGGCTACAATCAGAGAGCGATTGGTGATCGGATAAAGCTTTTCGTATGTTGCGATGGCCTGGCCCAGATCTCCGCTGCGTTCGTAATCCGTCGCCTGCAGCATGAGCAAGGCCGGGTTTTCAGGCAGATTGGCCAATGCCTCGGTCAGAATTTCCCTGGCCTGATCGGGCGCGTTCCGTTCCGTTGCCAATCCGTGCAGCGCAATCCATGCCCGCGTCGTAGTCGGATATTCCTCAAGAATGACACGGTAGAGTTGTTCGGCTTCACTGCGGCTGCCTTCACTGATCAACGCGCGGGCTTTGATCAGGCGGATTGGCAGAGAGTCGGGATTTTCCGCAAGCAACTGGTCAAGGTGTGCGAAGGCTTCGGCCGTCTGCCCTTTTGTAAGCATCAGGCGAACAAGCGCGATATCGGCGGGCAGGCCAAATTCGGGATCATCCGCCAGCTCGTTCAGGAAAGAGGTCAGCTCCTGTGTCCGTTGCTGTGCGGCCAGCATGTGCGCCCTGAGCTCATTCGCAGAGCGTCGTGTTCCCGGGTTGTCCAGATCCCTGATGGCATCAAGGACGGTTTCCAGGCGGTCCCAATCCTGCATGCTCAGATATACTTCTCCCAACAGAAGCAGAAGCTCGGAATGTTCCGGAGTCTGGCGCAGGGCTTGGGCCAAAACACGTTCGGCGATCACCAGATCACCTTCCGCGATCAGAAATCGGGCATAGCGCAGCGTTTCGTCCGGTGCGTTCCCGGAAATTTCCGTCGCCAGCGCCAGCATCTCGCCCATCAGTTCCCTGTCTCCGTTGCGCTCATGCGCCTGGGCCATCAGGGTCATCAATTGCGGGTCGCGGGGTGCCTGACCGAGCGCTTCGCGCAAAAGCACAATCGCATCGCCGGTCTTGTCCTCATCAATCAGCCAGGACGCCTTGAACTTGAGAGCGCTGACCTGAGCTGCATCCTCGGACAGGACTTTTTCAACCAAAGCGCGGGCTTCATTGGACTGGCCGACCTGAAACAGCATGAGGGCAAACTCTACCTCACTGGCGCGGGTCTGTATGTTTCTTTCCGCCCCTTCCAGCAGTGTCTGCATCTCGGCGATCGCGGTCTGTTCATCACCTGATCGGAATTTCAGCGCTGCCCGCACCGTCTTGAATTGGAACGTGTTCGGGCCGTTCTGAGCGATGATCGTATCCAGCTCACCAATGGCCGCTGCAGAGTCGCGGTTATCGTTCAGAAAGGCGATCAGCCGCTGTGTCGGCATGTGATCTTCAGCGAGCGGATCCACCTCGGCCCGCAGCATCTGTTCTGCCGCATCCAGATTCCCCTGATCGATATAATGTTCCACAAGCAACTGCTCGACGCCCTCATCGTCAGGGAATGTCGCGGCCATCTGCCGAAGAAACGTCTCGATTTCTGCGGGCATATCCAGTTCCTGAAGTGCGCGGAGCCGGATTCCATAAAGGCTTTCTTCCATTGGATCGGTGGCTATGGCCACCTCTGTTTCCTGCAGAACACCGGGCCAGTCCTCATCGCGGATCAGATGGTCAATTACGATTTGGCGCGCGGTCATCAGTTTCGGATGGCTTTTGATCATCTCGCGGGCCCTATGGACGGCGACGTCCACACCTGCGAAATCCCCACCCCTGACCGCGTCGGTATAAGCCAGCATGTTATTGATGGATTTGATTTCGATATCATCCGGAGCCAGAGCGCTTGCCAATGCGCCGTGACGCCTGACATCTTCCCAATTCCCCACTTCCAGAGCCATCTCAGCAAGGTTGCGATGGCCCTCAAGGTTGTCTGGATACTGTTCTATCAGCCGCAGATACTGACCATATGCAATCGAGATGTTGCCGCGCTCGCGCTCCACCTTGGCAAAGGTCAACCGTGCTTCTTTGTGCTGACCGTTGAGGTTGAAAACATTTCTGAACTCAACAAGTGCGCGCTCGACATCACCAGCTTCCAGATGGGCCAACCCTGCCTGGAAATGCGCTTCGGCCCGTTCCTCGGCCGAGTCGCACGCGCTCAGCAGGAGCGTCGCCGCAAAAAGGGCGACAATCAGTCGTGCACCAACAGAAGGTACGATCCAGTTCATTGCTGTTCTCCTGCAAAACTTAAGGAAAAAGCATACAACCAATCAATCTGTTCGGCTGCATGGCCCGTTCTCAGCAACCCGTGCCGCGCAGGACAACGAAAATGGTCCGGAACACGATTGAAACATCTGTACTGAACGACATGCTTTTCCAATATTCGGTATCGTGAAACGCACGCTCAGCAAATGTGGACTGATTGCGTTTCGAAACCTGCCAGGGTCCCGAAAGGCCGGGGCGCATGGCGGTATAGAATTTTCCAGGATAAAGCTCTTTCTGGTTCACCATCATCGGGCGGGGGCCGACCACGGACATTTCACCGGTAAAAACGTTCCAGAACTGCGGCAGCTCATCCATCGAGGATTTGCGCAGGAAAGTTCCGAATTTGATGATACGCGGGTCATTGCGCAGCTTCTGATCGCGATCCCATTCTTCCTGGGCTTCGGGGTTCGTCGCCAGATGCTCCTGCAGTACGGTTTCAGCATCATGCACCATGGTGCGCAATTTAAGCATCTTGAAGGCTTTGCCATTCTTGCCGACACGTTCCTGCCGATAAAACGGGGTCACGCCCTGACACGCAAGAAACGCGGCCAGCAACAGCACCACCGGCACGACAAAAGGCGCTGCAAGCACTGCGAACGCTATGTCAAAAAGACGCTTGCCCCCGCTTCTGTATATCCCTGGATATGACACTGCGGCAGGCACAACAGAAATGCCGGAGTAGCCCGCGCCAGCGTTGGCCACTTCTTTCGAATGACTTGTCACTATTTAAACCCCCAACACACAAAATTACTCACGAACCACTTACCAAACTCAGGAACCGAACACGCTCGACCTCAACTACATATATTTAAAATCTTATATTTTTATACCACTTCGACCTTGCACTTACTCACTTGCGAGGTCGCTTTCCCGTATACAACTGTTAACAAATTCCACCTGTCTTGCAAAACATTAATGCTGGCGAACATGTTCTCTGATCGCTGAATACAGGTGCTTTTTTACGGTATCATGAAGCTGCGCCCAGCTGATCCGACGAAAATTCATGAATTTTCGTTTCCCATAGGGACACAATGAGTGGAGTTTTTATTCTTTAGATTTGATTTCCGCCTTTGGATTCTCTTTTTATGTGTGATCACACCAAGTTCTGGCCGCCTCTTTCCTGGTCAACCCATTAAGGATGCAACGGAAACAATCGCACCAAACGCCTCCGATTGAGAGAGCGGAAAGGTCAATTCACCGCGTGTGCAGTTTAGTGATGCCTGCTATCTTGATTTTGTGACAAAGTAGTACCCAAGTACTTTTTGTTTATGTGATGTGTTCGTTGTGTAAGGGATTTCTGGTGGTTCAGAGTATGAGTTTGGATAATCTCCGGGGGGCCAGTGCGAGGTTTGACAAGGCAGAAGGCAACCGAGGTGCAATGGCGTCCAGCGACGGGTTTTATCTAGATTATTTCGGGCTTGACCGACGGCCCTTCACGCTGCTTCCGGATCCCGGATTCATGTACTGGTCACCGCTGCACAAACGCGGTTACTCGGTGCTGCAATTCGGCGTCATGAGCTGCGCCCCCATCACGGTGCTGACCGGAGAGATCGGGGCCGGGAAAACAACCCTTGTGCAGCATCTGCTGAGCGAAATGGAAGATTCGATCACCGTTGGGCTGATCTCGAATGCGCAGGGCGGTCGCGGAGAATTGCTGCAATGGGTCCTGCACGCGCTGGGTCTGCCGATTGAGGCGGATGCAAGCTATGTACAGATATTCCGGGCGCTGCAGGATTTTCTTGTCGCGGAATATGCCGAAGGTCGGCGGGTGGTTCTGATCTTTGACGAAGCGCAGAACCTGACTGTCGAAGGGTTGGAAGAAATCCGGATGCTGACCAATATCAACTCGAACACGGATGAGCTGATCCAGCTTGTTCTGGTTGGCCAGCCCGAATTGCGCGACATGGTTCTGGACCCGAAAATGCGTCAGCTGACGCAGCGCGTTGCGGCAAGCTTTCATCTGGAACGGATGGATGAGCCATCGGTCGAAGCCTATATCAGGCACAGGATGAAAACGGCTGGCGGTTCAGGTGACGAGTTTTCGGAAGAGGCCTGCAAGCTGATTTTTCAACAGACCCGCGGTGTCCCACGCCTGGTCAACCAGTTCTGCGATTTCGCCCTGCTTTATGCCTGGACGAATGAAGCGGATAAAGTCGATGAAACCATCATCAATCAGGTGGCTGATGATGGTGTATTCTTTGGCGGAAATTCACTCGAGAAGGAGCTGACGGTCTAAGATGGGTCCTGTACGCTACTATTTCTCCATTTTCCTGAGACGGTTTCCGTATTTTCTGATCGTCGCCCTGATCGTGTCTGTTGCGTCATTCATTGTCGCCAGATCACTGCCTGCCACATATGTCTCAACGATGCGCCTGATTGTTGAATCGCCTCAGATTCCGGGTAATCTGGCGGCCAGTACCGTCACGACGCCTGCGGCAGAACAGCTTCAGATCATCGAACAGCGCCTGCTGACCCGGCCGATCCTTCTGGAAATCGCCCGTGAGTTTCAGGTTCTGCCCGACCAGGATGAGGCAAGCCCTGATCAGGTTGTCAAAGCCATGCGCAAGAACACCTCGATCTGGATTTCCAGCGGCCTCAATCAGGCCAGCCTGATGACGATCAGTTTCGAGGCACGAACCGGCCCGATCGCGGCTGGTGTATTGAATGCGTATCTGACGGAAATCCAGAAGCTGGATGTCTCGTATCGCAAGGAACGCGCGACCGACACGCTGACCTTCTTCCAGCTGGAAGTCGACCGCCTGAGTAACGAGCTAAGCAGGCGCAGCGCCCGCATCCTTGAGTTCAAGAATGACAACTCTGATGCGCTCCCCGACAGCCTGCAATTCAGGCTGGCCCAACAGGGGGCATTGCAAACCAATCTTGAACAGACGGATCAGCAGATATTTTCCCTTAAGTCACAGCGGGAAAATCTCATGAATATCTTCAGTTCGACAGGGCAGGTTGTCGGGCCTCCGCAACAAAACCAGACCCCGGCACAACAGCAGTTAAGTCAGCTGCAGTCACAGCTCGACAATCTGCTCGTGGTCTATTCCGAGAACAGCCCGCAGATCAAACTGCTCCGCGCCAGGATTGAAAAGCTTGAGAAAGTTGTAGCTGCCGAACAAGCAAACGCCCCGGCGCCATCTAACCAGACGGGAAATTCATCCCTTGACCTGCAACTGGCGCAGATCGATTCACAGATTGCAGCGCTCGAAGATCAGCGCCGCGTGATTCAGGATCGGCTCGACGCGCTGACCCTGACGATTGACCAGACCCCGGCCAACGCCATCACGCTTGCAGAATTGCAGCGCGAACACGACAATATTCAAAGCCAGTATAATGTCGCGATCAGCCGGCTGGCCGATGCTTCGACCGGAGAACGGATCGAAGTTACGTCCCAGGGGCAGCGTATTTCCGTCATTGAACACCCCTCTACGCCAACCGAACCGGCCAAACCGAACCGATTGATGATCGCCGGAGGGGGGGCCGCCTTTGGCATCGCACTGGGGCTGGGGCTTGTGGTTCTGCTGGAGATTCTGAACCGGTCCGTACGTCGACCCGAAGATCTGATCAGCAAGCTTGAAGTCTGGCCGATTGCCACCATTCCCTATGCCCCGTCACGCGGCGAGGTGATCATGCAGCGAACCGTATGGGGTGGGATCATATTGGCCATTCTGGTCGGAGTTCCCGCTGCGGTCTGGGCGGTGCACATCTATTACCTGCCCCTCGATCTTATTGCAGAGAGAGTCATGGATAAGCTGGAGACATTCTGGTGAGTATTGTTTCGATTGATTTGGTGGAAATGTAATGGACCGTCTTCAGCAAGCGATTCAGAAGGCGCGTGAAGAACGCAACAGCCGACAGCAATCCCAGCCTGTGCCTGCCGCAGAAGTTCAGCAGCCCCCGGCACCGCATGAAAGCGTTGATGAAGATGTTTGGCTGGCTGTGCCGGAAATAAAGATCGAGCAACGCCTCATCTCTCGCAACCGTTTGATGTCATTCCATGGCGGCGCAGACGCATCACCTTATGACATGTTGCGCACCAAGATGCTGCAGCAGACTCTCTCCAATGACTGGCACCGGATCGCACTGACATCCCCTTACAGCGGATGCGGCAAAAGCACGACGACCGCCAATCTGGCCTTCAGCCTGGGGCGGCAGGAAGAATTGCGCACGATCGTGATCGATTTCGACATGCGGCGTCGAGGGCTGGCCGAGATCCTGAAACAAACCGGCAGCCACAGCATGGCAGACGTTATTCAGGGGAAGATACCGTTCCACGAACATGCATTGCGTTATGGGAACAATGTGCTCTTCGGGTTAAATTACGCATCGACACGAAACCCGGCGGAAGTTCTGCAAAGCCGACGGGCAATCGAATTTCTTGAGCAGCTCGAGGCGGACTACAAACCTGACATCATTCTGTTCGACACGCCCCCCCTGATGATGAGCGATGACAGCCACGGATTTCTCAGGAATGTCGATTGCGCCCTGCTTCTGGCGGCGGCCGAAGAGACCAGCATAGATCATATCGACGTTGCCGAGCAGCAACTGGCGGGATTGACCAGCGTCATGGGAATCGTGTTGAACAAATGCCGGTACATCAGCGGGACGTTTGGCAATGAGTACGGATCCTACTGACGCAGCTCCGATCGATGCGGTGATCATTCCCCATTACAATGATCTGCCCCGGCTGGAACGGTGCCTTCTTGCCCTGAGAGAGAATGACCTGACGGCGACGGAAATCATCGTTGTCGACAACAATTCTCCGGTATCGCTGGAGGCGATACGGCAGTCCTTTCCCGAAATGCGTTTTGTCACCGAACACCAAAAAGGTGCAGCTCATGCGCGCAACCGTGGGGTTGCCGAGACCACGGCACAGCGGTTGTTCTTCATCGATGCCGATTGTGTGCCCGCGCCGGACTGGTTGACCGTCGGGCGACAGGTCGCGGATCAGGCCGATCTGATCGGTGGCCGGGTGGATGTTTTTGACGAAACCCCGTCACCCCGCAGCGGTGCCGAAGCGTTCGAGGCTGTTTTTGCATTCAACTTCCGCAGGTATATCGAGGTTCAGGGGTTTTCCGGTGCGGGCAACCTGTTGACCCGGCGGGATGTGTTCGATGCAATCGGCGGCTTCATCAACGGTGTATCGGAAGATCGGGAATGGACCATGCGCGCGGTCACGCGAGGTTATAACCTGATATACCGGGATGACTTTCGCGTCAGCCATCCATCCCGGCAGGATTGGCCCGCGCTCAAAGCCAAGTGGCGGCGCACGACACAAGAAGCGTATCTGCTGCATGGCACCAATCCCGGTGCGCGGCTACGGTGGGCAATCCGGGGGTTGGCCATGCCCGCCAGCGCGATCGTGCATACGCCAAAGGTCATCTCCAGCGACAAGCTGGCCTCGGCAGGCGAAACATGGCGGGCGATCTCCACATTGTTCCGGCTCAGATGCCAGAGGATGATCTGGATGCTGCATCAGGCGGCGGGCGGCAACATCTGACCAAAAGAAAAGGGACCGTGAAAACGGCCCCTTGCTTTGTCTGTCAGGTTTGTGTGTCCGCTCAGGCGGCCTTGCGGCGGCGCGTCAGAGCCAAACCGCCAAGCGCAGTCAGAAGCAGCAGACCACCGGCGGGCAGCGGAACTGCGGCCACGTCAAAGTCAAAGCTGATCGGACCACCATTTGTCGTCGATTGCGAATTGGACCAGCTGAACACAAGGTTCTGGCTCAGGGAATTCGGGCTCACGCTGCTGAACAATGTGGTGAGCGTGCTCTGAATGCCACCCAGAACTGCTGTGGACGCCAGAACGTTGCCGGGGTTCTTGGCATCGACCCAGCTCATGGTCAGACCTGTGAACGCACCCAGTACCCGAATGGTAATCGATGCATTCGCGACACCAACGAGCGGATCAATCGGCGATGTGAAGTTGACCGAGTACGAACCAGGCCCGCCAAATGTGGAAACGGATCCGATAAAGGCCGTATCAGATTTAATGTCATAGCTGCCGCCTGCCGTCACCGAGGTCAGCGCGCTGGCCGATCCGGCCATCATTACAGCAGCAACAACCCCTGCCGCCATCATTTTCAAACTTCTAAACATACAAAGTCCCACCTTTGATTTTTATACACACAACCCGCTCGAAATCCCGGCAGGGCACCTACTGCAAACATTAGTAATTCATTTCTATTTGATTGCGAAGGATTTTTCTTGGAACTGTGGCTTTTTTTGGGCGCAGCGCCCCTTTAGCCAGCACAATAAGCTCATGGATTACAGTTTGTTTCTTTAACGTGAACCAGAATCGCCCAAATAAGGCGAATCTGCGTCTGGAAAAACATGCCAACTTCCAGCGATTCCAAGCGTTCTGGCACGGCACCACACACAATCCGAGCAGGTTTAAACGGTGCAAAACTGTACTCGATCTCTCCGCGATAAGGTGCAACCGAAACAACCTTTTCACATGGCGCGCGCCTGCGTGCCGCACAGGGCGGGAAACAATACAAATCATTTCGATGCACTGTCCATTTTCAGCACTTCACAAAGGACCAGCAGACCACGCCAGAAGAGAAAAAGACCAGAAACCCGGGGTCGGCCATATTTCTCCTTCGACGACCCGAAAGTTTCGTGTAGCCTTGGACTGTTATTGTACCAAGTTCAGGCACGCATCCTCAATCGGAAGTTGTTTTTAGCCGTTTGTTCATTGTGCCTGCCTATTAGCGAGGAGACGTTACGCATGGGTGTTGGCCAGAACATAGCCGCTGAGAATGCGAACTGGACCTTTGGGGGCAATGTTCCCGATACGTTTGTAGACCACATCAAATTATCTGTTCCTCTTTACGAAATGGGCCACGGCCTGATCTGTCAGGTTTCGGATTTCTTCGTCCGCAATGACAGCCTTTGTTATGAAATCGGCACATCGACCGGGGAGTTGATCCGCAAGCTTGCGGAACATAATGCCGGTAAGCCGGATGCGCGCTGGATCGGCATCGATGTCGAACCCGAGATGGTGAAAGTCGCCGAAGCTCATTGTGCGGATGTCCCGAACATTTCCATTCTTCATGACGATGCCCGTCATATGGAGATGGAAAAGGCGGACATGATCGTCAGCTATTATACAATGCAGTTCATCCCGCCCCGGTACCGGCAAGAACTGTTCACCAAGATCTACAACACCCTGAACTGGGGTGGTGCGTTTGTCATGTTCGAAAAGGTCCGGGGGCCGGATGCGCGGTTTCAGGATCTTGTGACCCAACTCTATAACGAGTTCAAAATCGGCCACGGGTTCTCAAGCGAAGAAATTGTCGAAAAGGCGCGCAGCCTGAAAAGCGTGCTGGAGCCGTTTTCCACCCAGGGCAATCTGGATCTGCTGGGCCGGGCCGGCTTCAAGGATGTGATGAGCATTCAGAAATATATTTGTTTTGAAGGTTTTCTTGCGATCAAATGATTGCTTAGCGCGATTTCGGGTGATGGCCATAGTAGAACTCGGCCCCACAGCCCGCTGGACGGAGGCAGCCAGAAACGCTGATGAACATGTCTGTTTCGAATCTCGATAACATGCGCCCAAGCATCGGGCGCAGTCCGGGCACGACCGCATCCCGCGTGACCGGACCAAATGCTGCGGAAACGACATGAGCGTATCGATGCCCTCAGACAAGCTGTCCTGGCAGACCCGGTCGGTCCTGCTGGTCGTACTGGCGGGTCTTGCCTGTCTGTCCGTGTTTCTGATCAACGGCGGTCCGCTCTATTATTTTGACACAGGCAGTTACATTCGACAGGGCAGCGTGGCCCTGAACAGCCTGCTGCCGCTGGTGAACGAGACCGGCACGACGGGCGGCACTTACACCGCAGATGACGACGAGACTGCAACCGGCTCCCGCTCGCTGATTTATGGCCTCATCATGGCCGCGTTTTTTCGCGCTGACGCCCTTTACGCTGTTCCGGTCATCCATCTGGCTGCCACGCTTTTTACGGCCTTGATGCTGGCGCGAACGGCTGGCCGGTCTCTGGGCGGTGCGCAGAACACAATGCTGATGACCGCAATCCCGCTTCTGGCGGCGGCCAGCACCTCTTTGCCGTTTTACATCGCCTATATGATGCCGGACATATTCGCACCAATTCTCCTGATCGCGATTGCCGCACTCACCGCCTTTGGGCAGACAATGCGTCTCTGGGAGCTTTTTCTGATCTCGGGGCTGGCTCTGTTCTGCATTGTGCTGCATCCGTCGCATCTGGCGATCACAGGGCTGATGATCCCTTTTGTCGCCCTGACGGCTCTGGGTCGCAGGATGCCGAAGCGCTGGCGCGCAACGGTCCTGATGGTGATGCTCCTGACGCTTGCGGCGGCCGAGCGCAAGGCCTTCCAGATCACCGTTGAAGCCCAGATGAACAAGGAAGTTGTCTATACCCCGCATATCACTGCGCGGCTTATCGTTGACGGGCCGGGAATGGACTATCTGAAGGATGTCTGCCCGGACGCAAGTATACCAACCTGCGCGCTGTATGAGGCGCTTTCATGGTCGGATGACCCTTACAGACTGACCGCATCCCATATCATTTTCGAGCGCTCTTCTCGGCTGGGGTCGTTCCGTCTGCTGTCGCCAGAGGAGCAAAAACAAGTGGCGCTGGCACAGGGGGACTTTGCCAAGGCAGTCTTCCTGTCGAGGCCGATTGCGACGTCTTTCGCATTGGCCAAAAACGGCTATCACCAGATTATACGCTATAGCGTCAACATGACAATTCCGACGGATGTGGAATTGACCAACGCACGCACGCTGGCCCGCCTCGACGAGGCGCAGTACGATTTGATTCAGAAAGGGAATCTGGCCTGGGACAGGACTTGGATCGAAACCATCGATATAGTGCATGGCGCGATCTATGCCGTGTCTTTTGCCTTTATCGTCATTGTTTTGCTTCGGCCCGGTAGTGTGTCGCGTGACATGAAGCTGTTTGCGCTGTTCATCTTGATCGGAATAGCGGTCAACGCACTGGTTTGTGGGGGAGTATCACAACCCGCGGATCGTTACGGCGCGCGCGTGATGTGGCTATTGCCCTTTACAGCCGCCTTTCTTTTCCTTGTTCAGCGCTCAGGCGCTTCGCGTATCATTGCCGGAGATCCTTCGTGAGTTCAGATCAACCCCTTTCCATCAGCGTGGTCATGCCGGCTTACAACGCCGAACATCTGCTCCCGCGCGTTTTGCCGCCATTGATTGAGATGCTGAATACCGGACAGGTGCAGCAGGTTCTGGTGGTGGATGACCAGTCCCCGGACGGCACTGCGGCGCTGGCACGGGAAATGGGCGCAACCGTTCTGGCCACACCCGTCAATGGCGGTCCCGGAGCCGCCCGCAACCTGGCCGCCCAGCAGGCTACGGGCGATATCCTGTGGTTTGTGGATTCCGATGTCATCGCCTGGCCGGACGGGCCGGAACATATTCGCCGGGCGATGTCCGAAGACAATGTAGGTGCCGTGTTCGGATCCTATGATGATGCCCCGGACGGGCAGGCCTGGTTTTCACGCTACAAGAACCTTCTGCATCGCTATCACCATCAGCGCGCCCGCCGCGAGGCGCGCACCTTCTGGGCCGGGTGTGGCGCCATCCGGCGCGACGTGTTTCTTGAGGTTGGCGGGTTCGATGTCAAAACCTATGAGGTCCCCTCGATCGAGGATATCGAACTGGGTTATCGGATCGCGGCCACCGGTCGCCGTATCCTGGTCGAGCCACTTTTACAGGGCAAACACCTGAAGGTCTGGACCATCCGCAACAGCTTGAGCACGGATATCTTCTGCCGTGCCCTGCCCTGGGCCCGGCTGATGATCTCGCGCGAGGGGCTGACGGATGACCTGAACACCTCAATGGCTGAACGCGCACGGGCCGCAATCGCCGGGCTGCTGTTGCTGTCGCTTCTGGCCCTGCCGTTCTGGCCCGGAAGCTGGCCTTTGCCTTTTGTGTTACTGGCTGCGGCCTTTGTCGCCAATCTCGATCTGGTCCGCGCCATGTCCGGACATGGCGGGCCGTGGTTTGCGTTCAAATGTCTGCTCTATCATCAGGTCTATTACGTCTACTCGGCCACCATCTATGTCTGGTGCCTGTTCGAATATCACATGCTGGGTCAGAAGCAGAAATTACGTGTCACGCGGAACTAGAGATCCGCGTAACACGGGTGAATATTGAGGTCAGCAGTCAGAACTGCTTTGCCGGCAATTGTTCAAACGGCAATTTTTCGACCTGATCGAAACGCGGATTACTCTCGTGAACATAGAACGTGTCGTAGAGCGAATTACGTACAAAGTGATAACCATTGGAAAACAGCAAGTCATTCAGCTCTGGCGTTGGACGTTCGATCGTCATTGCCAGAAAGCGGTATTTGTCGAATGGGAAATCGCGCAGAATTCGTGTTTCCGACCCTTCGACATCCAAGCTGAAATAGTCGATGTCTTTCGGTGCGTTATAGCGGTCGAACACCTCGTCCAGAGGCACAGCTTCTACCGTGACAACCTTGCCCTTCTCGCGGAACCTGGCCAGTTTCGCGGCACGGCGCTCGGTCATGTTATCGGCTTCATCCACCAGCAGGCTGCTGCGCTGGCCGTCGATCATGAATTCCAGCTGGCCGGGTTCGGGATCGACCGCCAGCGGGACTGGTGTGGCCGAACGATGATGCCAGTTGATGATCTTGTTGAAATTCACCGGATTGGGCTCGATCAGCAGTCCGGTCCAGCCATAATGTTTTTCAAGGGCAAAGGTGTTGGAATCGGAAAACCCATCCGCAGCACCTAGCTCGACAAAAAAGCCATTGCGCTTGCCGTTATAGACTTCGTTGATCACCCACATATCCTGCCCACGGTCCGAGACTTGCTTGGGCAGGTAGCCAAGATTGTTCATGGCAAATCGACGGCTGAAATTCCGGGTGCTGACCACACCGATATAAGCGAAATAGGCTGGCTTTTGGAGGAGCGGATAGGTTTCGACCAGCTTGGTGAGATTCTGCTTCATAAAGTTCTCCACTTAACCGCCCGCTCTTGGCTTTTCGGGCAAAAACATTGTTGCACAGACATCGGCTACCTTAACCCTGCAATTTTCGCGATATCCCACACCGGATACAGCGTTTCGCGCGTTCCACGTCCGAAAATTGTGTCGAATGGCACATGATAGACACGCGCAATGCTGATCGGAACGTTGGTGTTCCCAAGGTCGCTTTCGTAAGCTGCCCGATCACGCACCACCAGAATCCGATCTTCGACCACTGCGCCGATCATGGTCTCTCCGTCTTGCAAGGGTTCGGATGCGGGGCGGATGAAATAGTCCGCGACAGTGTCGTCGGGTACGGGCATTCCGGCGTACACATAAACCGAGAGCCCACCGGCCATATAGCGGTTTTCAAGCTCGGCCTGTGTCCAGATCGGCGGGAAGGCTTCATCGAGCAACGCCTGCACGACGCGCATCTCGTCCAGATCAGGGAACGGGGCGGTCTCGGTTTCAATCGCAATGCGATGCCCCAAGTTCCGCGTCTGGGTAAACGGGCGCACTGACTCCGGCCAGCTGATCCAGGCGCTGATCGCCACCCCGGCCAGCGCACCGACCAGCGCCGGTGCAGGCGCGGCTTGAACTGGACGCAGGCGCCAGAAAATGATCAGCGGAATGACTGCGGCGGGTGCGAAATGATGCGGCAGGATGCGATAGGCCTGAACATAGAAAAACAGAACATAGGAGATAACGGTCAGGGTCAGGGCTTTGGACAATTTGTCCTGCCAGCGCCACGCCAGCAGGGCTAGACCGGGCAATATCCCGCAGGGCAGCAACCAGAACAGGAACCGTCCGGTGTCAAAGATCGTGACGAACCGCAGGCGGCGCAGGATGCTGCTCGTGTTGAACTCACTGGACACACTTGTCAGCCCCGACGACCGCAGCACCATTTCAAGCAGCGATGCCAGGATCACGATGCCAACGGCGATCACTCCTCCAGCGATCACCTGCCGGAACGGCAAAGGTTGGGTCAGCACGAAATAAGAGACCAGGAAGAAGCCGATCAGCAGAATACCGTTCGGCGCGGTCAGTAAAGCCAGCGTGGACACAACCGCCATCCAGCCAAATTTCCGTTCGGTAAAGAACAAGATATAGCCCAGGACCCCAAGCAGGATCATCGGCTCGCGCGTCATGGGCAAGGCGATATCGGCGAAATACGGGTTGTAAGACGGGTTGAATGCCATCACGAAGGAAAACAGAAGCAGCGCAGCCCCAAGCCCGAGAACAGAGCGCGCATCGGTACGCCCGTCCGGGCTGCGCACAAATCCCAGCATGACCCCAAACAGGATCGAAAGGCCGGGTAGATAGGCCAGGCGAATAGAAACCTCATAGGGCCCAAAGAACCGCATAAACCCGGTTTGCAAGAAGGTCTCCGTTATCATCTTCGGGGTCGGATACCCGCCGATCCCACCGGAGTCCGGCGGCCAGAGCGGCAGGCCACGGGTTATGAACAGCATCGCGTTCAGGAAACTATGTGCGCCGTCATCATTCAGCGCTTCCCAATAGAACTTGGGCGTCATCAGGATCAGCACCGCCAGCGGCAGCAGGATCATGCCGACGACATCCCATCCCCTGCCTCGGAAGATATCCGGACCGGATCGGGTGGAGATCAGACCAATGCCAGGCAGGCAGAGCAGAACGACCAGAATGGTGAAGGTCGCCTCGGTCATGGTAATACCGCTGGTGGCCTGCAGTGCAGCCGCGACGGCGGGCACACCAAACAGGGAAAACGTGAATCCCTTGAGCAGCCAGTGCTCGAAACGATCCCCGGGCGTTGCAATTCCCAACGCCAAAAGCAGGCCCGGCGCAACAAACAACGCCGATGCCGACATAACCGCCAGCGGCACCCAGACATACAAGAACAGCACTTCACTTACGATGAAGTAGGGCGAGGCACCATCTGCTAGTGCCGACTTTGCTGCTAGCATGGCCGCAAGATCCTGACCAGCCACCACAATGCCGGTCAGCACAATCAGGATTATTGAAAGGCGCAATACCATCACGTCTTATACAAACTCATCAAAATACAGCAGTCGCAAATTGCACCGCGAAAACCATATTGGCTTCCTGCTGAATGTAAGCTTCCTCAATCAACCAATTTCCTGATACCATGTAATTCTCGTCAGGTTACGGATTTTATGCCAGCCGGATGGATTGCAGGCGCAATGCGATATCAATACATCCGATCTGTTTACATTGGCGGAATTGAGGAAACAAAAACCTGAATCCGCTTCATGTGCATTTCAGGTCACCCAGCAGACATGGCCAGCTCAAATCACTCTGAATCTGCAAATGCGCAGCCCCCGGGGCTGAAGGTCCGGGATCAGAGCGCGGTACTTTTTCTGAAGGCCCCCTTGGAAGTAGACTTCTTCTTGGCGTCGGCCTCGAACTCCTCGTGATAGGACCGCTCAACATTGACATCCCAGACGTCATGATTTTCACCCAGGATATTGCGCGCCGCGTACATCGCCGACAGCATTGAATGATCCTGGTTGTTGTAGCGGTGCAATCCATTGCGACCCACGGTCTGGAAGTTTTCCAGCGTCTTCAGCCAGTCGCTGACCGTGTCCAGGGCGTCCTTGTATTCGCTGTCATAGACCGGATAAGCCTTGGGCTGCCGGATAACTGCGTGATCGATGACATCACTGGCCTTGGCCAGACCAAGCTTTTCAAGCTCTTCACTGGCAAGATGCCTGAGATCCTCGTCACTTGAGGACCACAACCCGTCACCCTTCTGACAGAAATATTCCATCCCGATCGAGGCAGTGTTCTGATCGGGCAGCATTTCTGCCGACCAGGCCCGGAAATTCTGGATGCGACCAACCTTCACCTGCGGGCTGTGGATGTAAATCCAGTTGTCCGGGAACGGGTCTGCGTGATCCAGGATCAGGGTCACGATAAGGAAATCACGATACCGCAGGCGGTCTGCCGCCTCGACAACTTCGGGCGGCGGCGGCGGGTCAAAAGCGTGGATCAGATCGCGCACCGCCATCGAGTTGATGAACTCTGTGCCCTCCACCCGCTCAGTGTGTTTTTCGCCATCCTCGGTCCAGTGGCGCACATCGATCGAGGTGACGCGATTGCCATCGCGGTTCACCTGGATCACTTCGGAATGGGTTTCGACCGAACCGCCCTTTTCCCCGATCAGATCGCGGGTCTTTTCCCACATCATACCGGGCCCCAGACGGGGATATTGGAATTCCTCGATCAGGCTGGCCGTGTCATTGGCCCCGGAAATCGCGTTCCAGACCGCCTTGGGCAGGGACAGGTTCTTGATCCGCTGCGCGGCCCAGTCGGCGCGGATTTCCGACGGCGGAATACCCCAGACCTTCTTTGTATAGCTGTGGAAGAAATGCATGTAGAGCCGTCCGCCGAAACGGTTGATTACCCATTCTTCGAACGTGTCTTCCTGCGGCTTCGGCCGCAGCTTCCATTTGATGAAGCTGCCGACAATCTTATACGTCTCGTAAGGCCCAATATTGCCAAGAGCGTTGAAGATACGCAGTGGGTAATCGTAGAATTTATTTCTGTAGAAAATGCGGCTCAGGCGTTGCACTGTGATGAAATCATCCCCCATCACCTCGTGCCACATCTCTTCGACCTCACGCACCTTGGTGAAAAACCGGTGACCACCAATATCGAAGCGATAGCCTTTATGCGTTTCGGTTCGTGAGATGCCACCAACCATGTCCGAGGCTTCAAACACCCGGGGAACATGTGTGTCGCTCAGTTTCTGAAGTTCATAGGCTGCTGTCAGCCCTGCAGGACCACCACCGATGACTACAACGGGAACAATATCTTTTTTCAAATGACTAACACCCATACCAAAACACTGACCTAAGGCTATAAGAGGTTATCCGAGATTCACAACAAATTCCTAATGGCTCCCAAAAGGGAAAACCTACCCGCCATTTGTTTCACTCTCTGCAGGGCGAAACGGAAGCATGAATAAGTCGGCAATGACAGCGCCCGAACCCAAAGCTCCGGAACACCCGGAAGCCTCGATCACCTCTCCTGCAAGCCGGATATCTGGCTTGCAGGGAACACAATCTCTACCGCTCTTCAGGCAACGGACAAAGAACTCAATATACTGATTAATAAATAGTTATTTATATCAAAATCTGCTTTTGCACGTTTTAACCCCACTATTGTCAAATCCGAAGCGTTGCGGTGGCAGGCTCCATGTCTCCGACCCTCCCCCGCCATCCATTCGTACCACAGAATGTGTTGCGATCTGTCCATAGTTCTGACGCGGGAGGACGTGTCAACAATATCTCCCCATCCATCATATTGTGCATACCTAGATACCAGAGCACACGGAAATCGGATGCATCACGACTCGGAGCATTGTGAATCTTGACATGGGCGCACCGCTCCCGTCCTACTGCTTGCGAGTGTTTGTAGGATCAAGTCACATTGGGTTCGGGTTCAGGATCCGCAGATTGGTGGCTGGCTTCGTTGTTAACGAGGGAGCAATTTTATGAAGTGCGTTATTCTGGCCGGTGGCTTAGGCACCCGGCTCAGCGAAGAAACTGTCAGGATACCAAAGCCCATGGTTGAGATCGGTGGTAAACCGATCATCTGGCATATCATGAAAATCTATGCAGCTCATGGCATTACCGATTTCATCGTGTGCCTCGGCTACAAGGGCTACGTTATCAAGGAATACTTCGCGAATTTCTTTCTGCACAGCTCGGACGTCACGATCGATCTGGCCAATGGCGGACTTGAGATTGCAAACAGTAAATCGGAACCATGGCGCGTGACGCTGGTCGACACCGGCGAGGACAGCCAGACCGGGGGGCGGCTGCGCCGAGTCATGCATCTGCTCAAGGATGAAGAAGCCTTTTGCATGACCTATGGCGACGGGGTCGGGAATATCGATATCAACTCGCTGGTCGCATTCCACAAGAGCCACAGCAAACGCGCCACTCTGACGGCAGTCGTGCCGCCGGGACGTTTTGGCGCGCTGGAACTGGCAGGCGATCAGATCGAACGTTTTGCCGAAAAGCCGGGCGGTGACGGTGGCTTTATCAATGGCGGGTTCTTTGTGCTGCATCCTTCGGTTGGTGATCTGCTGGACGAGGACGGCGCGATCTGGGAACGCGCCCCACTTGAAACGATGGCCGCAGAAGGCGACCTGATGGCGTTTCGCCATAAAGGTTTCTGGCAGCCGATGGATACGCTCCGCGACCGCCGTCAGCTTGAGGCGCGCTGGCAGGCAGGCAATGCTCCATGGAAGGTCTGGGAATGACGCTGGGTTCCGCTCCGAAAATTATCCTGCTTGGCAATCTGGGCTATATTGGCCCGGTCGTGGCTGCGACCTTGCGGAAATCCTATCCCAACGCCAATCTGATCGGCCTTGATCCCGGTTTTTTCTCGGACCGGATGACCACACATGACGCGTGGCCCGAGCGGGTTTTGAACCAGCAGATCATCGCGGATATTCGCGATATCGATGCGTCACTGTTCCAAGGGGCGGATGCGGTTGTTGCGCTGGCGGCCATCTCGAACGATCCGATGGGTGCCCGGTTCGAAACCGTCACCACCGAAATCAATCAGGACGCCCTTGTCCAAGCTGCACATCTGGCCGCCGAGGCGGGGGTGTCGCGCTTTGTGTTTGCCTCCAGCTGCTCGGTCTATGGTTTCGCCGAAGGCGATGCACGATCCGAAGACGCGCCCCTGAACCCGCTGACCGCCTATGCCCGCAGCAAGATCGGGACCGAGCGCGCGCTGGCGGCCATGGACACGCCGGGGATGCTGCGCACCGCGCTGCGTTTCGCCACCGCCTGCGGGCCGTCGCCCCGGCTGCGGCTGGATCTGGTGCTGAATGACTTCGCCGCCTGTGCGGTCACTGCTGGCAAGATCACGGTGCTCAGCGATGGCAGCCCCTGGCGGCCACTGATCGATGTGCGCGACATGGCGCGGGCCATCGACTGGGCCATCACCCGAACCGAGGATGCCGGAGGTCAATGGCTGGCGGTCAATGCCGGGTCGGATGTGTGGAACTATCAGATCCGCGATCTGGCGCAGGCCGTGGCCGAAGCGGTCCCCGGGGCCAGTTACTCGATCAATCCCGATGCCTCACCCGACAACCGATCTTACAAGGTCGACTTTTCGCTCTACAAACAACTGGCACCCGAACATCAGCCAGTGCAGACGCTTGCAGGCACCATCCGGGATTTGTTGCAACTGCTGAACGATATCAACTTTGGCGATGCCGATTTCAGATCGTCCCCGCTGATGCGGTTGAAAGCGCTCGAAGAGCATATCCGCACTGGCACACTGAGCGAGGATCTGCGCTGGAGGATGCCGCAATGACACACCCCGCTTGCCGGAGCTGTGGCACAGCCCTGACCCAGACGCTGGTCGATCTGGGGCTTTCACCGCTGGCCAATTCCTATGTCCCGCCCGAGCGCGCGGGCACGGCCTGTCCGCGATATCCGCTGCATGCCTGGGTTTGCAACGACTGCTATCTGGTGCAGGTCGAAGATGCGGTGCCCGCGGACGAGATTTTCAATGCCGATTACGCCTATTTCTCCAGCTATTCGGACAGCTGGCTGGCCCATGCCAAGGCCTATGCCGAGAAAATGGTCGACCGGCTTGATCTGGGACCGGATGATCTGGTGATCGAGATCGCCTCGAATGACGGATATCTGCTGCAGTATTTCGTCGAGAAAGGCATCCCGGTTCTGGGGATCGAACCTTCGGGCAGTGTGGCAGCGGCGGCCGAAGAAAAGGGCGTGCGCACGCTGGTTGATTATTTCGGCGAAACGCTGGCGCAAAAAGTTGCTGCGGCTGAGAAACCTCCGGCGCTGATCGCTTCGGCCAATGTGCTGGCGCACGTGCCTGACATCAACGATTTCGTCGCCGGCATTGCCACGCTTCTTACGGGTAATGCGGTTTACACGGTCGAATTTCCGCACCTTCTGAACCTGATCAACGAAGTGCAGTTCGACACGATCTATCACGAGCATTATTCATATCTGTCACTGCTGGCGGTCGAGAAAATCTTTGCCAAGGCGGGCCTGCGTGTCTTCGACGTCGAGGAACTGCCCACCCATGGCGGTTCGCTGCGGGTGTTCGCCTGCCTTGAGGGTGCCAGCCACCCCGAAGGGCCCGGTCTGGCCAAAGTCCGCGCGGACGAGGCTGCGGCGCAGTTCGATCGCCCGGAAGGCTATATGAATTTCACCGGTCAGGTTGAAGCGCTGCGCGACGGGCTGCTTGGCTTCCTGCGCGAAGCAAATGCCAGGGGTGACACAATTGCCGCCTATGGTGCCGCCGCCAAGGGCAACACGCTGCTGAACTATGCCGGGATCGGCCCCGATCTGATCTCTTACTGCGTTGATCGCAACCCGGCCAAGCAAAACACGCTGTTGCCCGGCTGCCATATCCCCGTGCATGGGGTCGAAGCATTGCGCGAGGCACCGCCGGATTACGTTCTGATCCTGCCCTGGAACATCCGGGATGAGGTCACGGATCAACTGTCCGACCTGAAAGCACATGGCACCCGGTTCGTAACCGCCGTACCGGAGGTCAGGATCAGCTGATGGCACGGGTTCTGCTGACCGGCGCAACCGGATTGATCGGACGCGCGACAGCCATAGCTCTGACGCAGGTGGGTCATGAGGTCGTGACGCTGGGCCGCAATCCGGCCAGCGACATCCCCTGTGATCTGCTGGACCCCGACGCCACCTCAACAGCCGTTGAAGCAGCCCGCGCTAGTCATCTGGTGCATCTGGCCTGGCATGACGGGCCACGCGATCGCTGGACCTCTCCGGCTAATCTGGACTGGATGGCCGCTACATTGCATCTGGTACGGGAATTCGCGCGTACAGGCGGCCAGCGCGCGGTCTGCGCCGGAAGCTGTGCCGAATATGACTGGTCGGTACCGGAGCTGATCGAAGCAACGCCTTTGCGACCACGCACCTTGTATGGCGCAGCCAAGGCCGGAACCGGCATGGCACTGTGTGCGGGGCAGGATTCGCTTGGCCTTTCACTGGCTTGGGTCCGTATCTTTTTTGTTTATGGGTCCGGCGAACCGCCGGGGCGGTTGTTCGGCGACCTGATTTCGAACCTCAAAGCGGGCCAACCCGTAGATTGCACCGATGGCCTGCAGGAGCGCGACTTCCTGCATGTTGGTGATCTGGCGCGCGCCCTGTTGCGACTGTTGGAGACGAATGTGACCGGCCCGGTCAATGTCGCCAGCGGCACCGCAATCCCGGTCCGGGCCCTGATTGAAGAGGTCGCGAAACAAATGCATCACCCCGATCTGATCCGGCTGGGTGCGATCACGCGCGCAGCAGACGATCCTGCCCGGCTGGCAGCAGATGTAACCCGGTTGCGACGTGAGGCCGGCTTTGTACCGCAACATGACATCACCTCGGGCGTGGCAGACATTCTTAGATCCGAAGGGGGGCAGACGTGAAGAAACTGCTTGTTCCCCGAAAGAAATCCTTCATGCGCTTCGCTATGGTCGGCGTATTGAACACGGCGTTCGGCTATGCGCTCTTCACCATTCTCAATCTGTCTGGCCTGCCCCCGCAAGTCGCACTGGTTATCTCGTTTTCCGGTGGAGTTCTGTGGAATTTCATGACCCATGCCCGGCTTGTGTTTGACACCAAGGGCCTGGGTCGGTTGCCATTTTATATCCTGTCCTACCTGGTGGTTTATGCATTCAATGCCCTATCGCTGGAGGGCCTGTTGTCCATGGGATTTCAACCAATCATTGCGCAGGGAATGATCGTCCTTCCGGCCGCAATCTTAGCCTTCATCCTGATTTCCCGGGTGCTGACAGATCGCTTTCCATGGCAACAGGAGATGTAAAAAATGCTTGAATATAATATTCTGGCTTAAAAGCCGTTGAAGACCGAACTGACCATGGAGTCTGAAATTTGACATAAGAACTGTACCGCGAGGATAGTTAACTAATGCGTCTTTACCTTGCCGATCTCGGCCACAACCTCGTTACTGCAACATCGGACACCTACCCGCTGGGTGTCGGAAATCTTGCGACCTTCGCACAAGCTTATGCGAAAAGCCCAACACCGATTGATGTTGCGATCTTCCGTGACCCCCAAGAGCTCAAAACCGCAATCGACACAGCTCCGCCCGATGTGATCGGCTTTTCCAGCTATTCCTGGAATCACCATCTGGCCCTGTCCTTTGCCGACTATGTGAAAACGGTCAATCCCGACAGCCTGACCCTGATGGGTGGCCCCAACTTTCCGCTGACCGAAGACGAACAGGACAGCTGGATCCGGACCATGCCGCAGATCGACATGCATGTGCGCGGCCCCACCTATGAGGGCGAGCGCGCGTTCCTCAGCACGTTGCAGCGTTTCATCGATATCGGCGCCCGCCGCGAAGGCATGTGGGAAGAGGCCGTCGATGGCGCGCTTTACGTGCACCCCAAAACCGGAGAGATCCTGCGCGGGGGCGAACCGCCCCGCATCCGTGATCTGGACGAGATCCCCTCGCCCTATCTTGCCGGGTTGATGGACAAGTTCTTTGACACGGGTCTGTTTGCGCTGATGCAGCTGGCCCGTGGTTGCCCGTTCACCTGTGCTTTCTGCAATTCAGCGGTCAAATCGAACTCGAAAGTCTTCCGCCATTCGTTTGAGCGGACCAAGGCCGATCTGGATTACATTGTGGCCCGCATCAACCATGCCAGCCCGCTTTGTTTTGCTGACGACAATTTCGGCATGTATGTGCAGGATGAAGAGGTGGCCGATTATCTGGGCCATCTGATGGACCGGTACGACTGGCCCAAATACATCCGCACAACCACGGGCAAGAACCGGGGCGACCGGATCATCAAGGTGATGCGCAAGGCCAAGGGCCGGTTGCCGATGACCTCGTCAGTTCAGTCTCTGAATCCGGAAGTTCTGAAAAATATCAAACGCGACAATATCAGCCTGGACACCTATACCGAGGTACAGCAGGAGCTTCATTCAAAGGGTATGCAATCCTATGGCGAACTGATCCTGTGCATGCCCGGTGAAACCAGGGAATCCTTCATGGATGCCGTCGATCAGCTAATCGAGACCGGCGTCAGTCGGGTGGCTGCGCACCAGTTGATGCTGCTGCATGGCGCACCGCTGGCCAATCCCGACAGCCGCGAGAAATTCGGCTTCAAGACCCTTCACCGGGTCGTCGCTCGCTGCCTAGGTAAATATAACGGTCCGACCGTGGTCGAAACCGAAGAGATGGTAGTGGAATCTGAGCAATTCTCGTTCCAGGATTACCTGGACACCCGCGTTTTCCATCTGCTGCTGACGATCTTCTATTACGAAGACAATTTCGAAGAAGCCTTCCGGCTGGCGCGGTCCCGTGGCATCCGGCCCTTCCTGATCGTCAAACACATGCAGGAGATCCTTGATCAGGCCCCCCAGCCCTTCCGGGATGCGGTGGCCGGTTATCTGGAGGAAAACCAGCAGGAGCTGTTCGAAACCCGCGCCGACTGTGTCGCCTGGGCGCAGGAAAATTATGACGGCCTAATCAGCGGTGAACTGGGGGGCAATCTGCTCAGCAAATACTCGATGATTGGCCGGTTCATCGTGCTGGATGAAGCACTTGATTTCCTGAAACGGGCCATTAGCGACCTTCTGGACAAGGACGACCACAAAGCGCACAAGATGCTCGACACGATCATCAATTACTACAGCGCTGTGATGCTGCATGTGCCTTTCTCGGAAACCCTGGAACATGAACCCGTCTGGAGCTCGTCCTTCGATGTCGAGGCCTGGCGGAATTCGGGATATGAAGGCGTGCTGCAGGATTACCAGTTCGATGCGCCCCGCGAGTTCCAGACCCAGGTCGATCAACGGGTGAAAACCACCCTGCTGTCACGGATCGAAACCTTTGGCGAACATGCCTCGGGGCTGGGCCGGTTCACCCGGACGATGTTTGCCAAGGATTTCCGGCGCAACTTCGTACCGAGTGAAAATCAGCATGCCGCCGAATAGGCCCACGGGCCTATTCACCGTCTCCCAGATAGACAATCTCGCGCCCAGGGAAGGCTGCGATGATGGCTGCGTTCTGCTCAGGGCCCATATCGCGCAGGAAAATCGGCTTGCCCTTGGGCAGGAACGGGTCGTTGAGATAAAGCGCTGATCCGATATTGGCATTTGTTGAGACAAAGACCAGAGCATTGCTCAGCTCTGCGGCCTGTGCCTGACGTCTGATGTCTCCGGTAAAGCCACCGTATCCATCGTATTTCGAAACCCCACGCCATGAGGTGAAACTAACGACCGAGACTGCGCAAAGCAGCATGACGATACAGTGCAGACGACCGTGATACTGTTCCGGTAGCCGGTCTTTGACCGCCTCGATCCCAGCCGCTGAAAGAACCAGAAACGGCAAAAGTGCCGTATGCCAGTAACGTGGCCCCAGATAAAAAGTGCCGGTAAACCAATAGAAGAACAGCACACCCACAAGGGTCAAAAAGATCACCAACATGGCCCGGTCGAATCCGGTCAGGCGCTTGCGCCAGATGAAGACAATCCAGATCGGGATCAGTGACCCGAAGGTCCAGCCCAGAAGTTCAAGGTTGAGCGAGGCAATCCCGTTGATCAGATTCAGCAGACCCTCGGCCGGGCTGTGACCAACCCAGATATCCAACGCGCCCCAGCTTTTGGCGGGTGGTCCCACATTGGGACCAAAGCCGAACGCATTTTTCGTGTCGGGCCAGAGCCGGCTCAGGTAATCGGATTGCGGGGTCAGCAGCACATCGCCGGTGGTTCCATAGTTGAGCAGCAAAAAGACGGACCCGGACAGGACACCGCCCACGGCGCAGGCCAGCACCTGCCCGACCCCTCCGGGCAGACGGCGCAGCAGCCACAAGCCAGTCAACCCTCCGACAATCAGTGCGTCCAGTGGTCGGGTAACAAAGCTCCATCCCAGCGCAAGTCCGGCAATAAATGCCAGCAGGATCGCCCGCTGCGCCGAGCCTTCTCCGGCCCGGATCAGGCACCACCAGGCCAGAAGCACCACGACCAGCATCACGGAATGCGTCATCAGCGTGGCCCCGACGGCCAGCACCCAGGGCGAGGTTGCCATCAGCAACGCGACCATATCAGCACGTTCACGACTGATGGCACGACGGACAATGTCATGGGCCAGCCAGACCGATATCCCGGTCAGGATCGGGTTGATCACCCAGGGAGCCCCCATCAGAACCCCAAGGCTCAGAACAATGGCCCAGCCTTGCGCCGGGACACTGATCCATTTGCCCTCATGCACCTCGAGAAGATAATATTCCAACGCGGGTTGCGCAGCTTCGGGTGGGACCGGAGCCCAGAGCGTACCAGCCGCAAAGGTCCGTGCCTGAAAGAGATAGGCCAGTTCATCCTCGACATGGGGCACGCGGTCGAACGCGGTCCAGGCAAGGATCGCACTGGCCACCGCCGCAAAGGCCGCCAGAGCCGTAACTGGTATACGCGGCATGCGATCGGGGCCTGCCACAGCGAACATGGCGACCAGCGTGGCCATCTGAACAAGGGACAATGCACCACCAACACCGATCTGCAGTCCAAACGCCATGTAATAGCCATAGGCCACATAAGGCGTTGCGGACAGGCAGAAGACCGCAACCAGAACTATCAGAAGAAACAGGCGGACAATCCCCGCTCCGGCGACAAGACCCCTAACGGCCTCCCGGCCTGCAGGGCGTGTCAGAACAACGCCCGCCAGCACCGCCTGTGCGGCCAATATCATCAGCATAATCAGGTTTTCAGGCGGATCAGCAGAAATCTCAAGCCGCGGAAACCAGAGCGGTTGAGTCAACCACAGCCGGGCGGAACTGCCCAACAGAACCAGAGCGGCCAGCGCCCCAAACAGAGGTAATCCGCGCGACCAGAAGGCTCCGATAAGAACCACTGCAGCCGCAGCCATAACCATAAACCACATGCGTAACTCGGCCAGCGTGGCATTGGTGACAGGCGCATCCACGGCCCAGGCAGGACCTGCACACGCGCAGAACACAAGAGCAAGGCAGGGCCATTGCCACCGGATTGTCTGCGCGATCATGCCAGATGTTCTTCTCTGGCCAGAGCGGGGTCCCGAGCGGGACCTTCGATATTGATACGTTCCTGCTCGGTGACGATGGGTCCGCCACGCACCTGATTATGGATCGAGGTGATGTATTCCCCCAACATCCCGATGAACAGCATCTGAATGCCCGACAGGAAAAACAGGGATACGATGATGGTCGTCGTCCCGCGCGGTGCCTGATCGGGATTGACGAAAAACAGCACCACTGAGATGAGCGAGAACAGGATACAGGCAATCGCGATCACCAACCCGCTGATTGTACAGAACCGCATCGGGGCCCGCGTGAAGGAGAAGATCGCATTCAACGCCTGATCGATCAGCGCCATCAGGCTGTGTTTTGATAGCCCCTTGGCACGAGCCTTCCAAACATAAGGCTTGATGATCCGACGGAAGCCACAGCTTGCGATGATGCCACGGATGTAGGGATAGTGGTCCTTATGCGCCAACACCGCCTTCAGAACCTTACGATCGATCAGCTGAAACTCTCCGACCGACGGCTCCAGCCAGACATCCGACAACCCGTTGACGATCCGATAGAAAAGGCCGCGTGCGTTGCGCATCACGAACCCTTCTTCGCGGGTGCTGCGGGCACCGGCCACCACGTCATAACCGCTTTCCCACAATTCGACGAATTCAGGGATCAGCTCGGGCGGGTCCTGCAGGTCAACGGGCAGCATGACGACAATCCCGTCGCCGGTCGCATAGCGCAGCCCGTTGAAGGTTGAGCGGAACACCCCAAAATTGCGGGCATTGACCACGACCTTCACGTCCTGATCCTGTGCGGCGATTTCGCGCAGGATTTCCACCGTCCGGTCAGAGGAGGCATTGTCGATAAAGATATGCTCGCGCCTGTAGCCCGGCAGCTCCTTGTCGAAAATCGCCTTTACGGTTTCATAACAATTCGCCACGTTCTCTTCTTCATTGAAGCATGGCGAAACAATGGAAATTGTTTTCATAGCTTTATTTAACATCAAACAGCACCGCTTACCCCACCAATACTCGGGTATAATCATACCATCCCGCGAAGATCGGGATTCGCCAACACTTAACCCGCAGGAATGGTATGAAATAATGCGCGCATATCACCACAGAGGTGGGCGAAATCATTTTTCCGTGGCAACAATACCCTGCGGCTATTGTTTCCGTTAAAGCGACGTCCGCTAATATTTCACGTGATTGTAAGCAGGCAAGACGCAGATGAACCGTAAACTACGAAATTCACTCTTCAAACTTCACACTTGGCTGGGACTTCATCTATCACTCTTTTTCGCGTTCATGTTCCTTACGGGCACTTTGCTTGTTGCCAGCTTCGAACTTGAATCAATCGGCCGCCCGGACATCTGGACCACGATCGACAAGGAAGAGCGTACCGCCAGCTTCGGCATGATCTATGACGGCATCAAAGAGACCCACCCCGAGAGCGGCATTTTTCTGATGATCAAGCGTCCAACCCCCTGGTTTGCGGATCGCACTTTCGGTCGCACGGGTTGGGGAGAGAATATCAGTTTCTGGACAGACCCGGTAACCGGTACCATCGTCGATGAGACGCGGCCCAATGGGTTTCGCGATATCCTGCGGAACCTGCACGACACCTTCCTGACTGAGAAGCGGATCGTGTTCATGCTGGTCAGCGCCACATCCGTGATCCTGCTGTTTCAGATCGTCAGCGGCCTCATCACCTATCGGCGTTTCTGGAAAGGGTTTTTCCGCTGGCCCAGCCGTGCTTCCGGATTGCGCACATGGGCGGGCAGTACACATCGGCTGACAGCTCTATGGTCAGCGCCACTCCTGATTTTGACCGCCGTGACCAGTTTCTATTTCCTATTGGGCAGCCTGGGGTTTGAAGGCACCCAACCACAGCCCAAACCACCCGTCCCGCGTGAAACCGTTCTGCCTGCCAATTTCGGTTCAGACCTTATCGATCAGGCCGAGGCCAGCGCCCGCGACGCGCTGCCCGGGTTCGAGCCGTTCATCATGTTCCTGCCTGATAAACCCACTGGCTCTTTCGGTTTCACAGGGCATGTCGCAGGACAATCGGGATTTTTCGGACCAGGTAATGTATCAATCGATCCGGTAACACTCGAAGTTCTGGGGGCTTACACGGCAAATGAGGTGAGCGGGCTCGCCTACTGGAAACCTCTTATGGACATGCTGCATTTTGGCACATGGGGTGAGGCATATTCGATGGCGCTGTGGATCGTCCTCGGGCTGATTACGACCTGCCTCGCCGTCACCGGCGCTTTGATTTTTGCAGGCCGACTTGCCCCCGAAGCGGCGCATCTCGGTCCGATCAGGCGGATCTGGCGAGGCATGGGATGGACCCGGTGGGCGTATTTGCTGCTCATGATGGGTGTTATAGCGGTTGCTGTTCTCCGCTTCGGCCCCGGATCCCATTCTAAAACCAGCGCGTTTGCAGTTGATGCGCCGCCCTCGGCGGTCTGGATGCTCATGCACGCACCACTCAGACGTGACACCCCCCTGGATATCGAATTGCGGATCAGCGAGCCCGATGTCGAAACCGTATCCATCGAATTCAATGGGAAGGAGGTGCAGTCGCTTGAGTTCATGCAAACAGGCGAGACTGCCATAGCATCTTTTCAGCTACTGCCCTCGGACATGGGAAACACCATCGTTGCCCATCTGCAAAAACCGGATACAGACACAAGAACCGCCACCTTCCGCCTAGGACGACCCCTTTGGTAAGCGAAGCCCCGCCGCCTTTAATCAACCGGGATGCTCAGCCCGCCGGGTTGTGTATCCTGCAAACCTGTTCCTTCTTCTCCTTCGGTGGGGGCATTCAACGCCATATCAATGACCTCAGCACCTCGCTGATGGCACACGGGCACAAGGTAATCAAAGCCGGAACCCCCGGAAAAGCCACTGCCCCCGAGGATGGCAGTCTGTTTTTGCCGCTGCGGTTCGACCGTGTCAGCGATCACGCTGCCAACGGCCAGCTTGGCCTTGTGACGCGGCTTTACTGGCTAGCGCGCTCGGCGCTGACCCTGCGGCGGGCGCTCAAGGCACATAAGGTCGATGTCATCCATGCCCATGAAACTGCCCCGCTTCTGACAGCCCGCCTGGCCAGTCTGGGGATGGGGATCCCCATTGTGATGACCTATCACGGCTCGTCGCCCGACCGTCTCAACGCGGTGGCCCGCGCCTGCCGGCAGCAAGCCGATCTGGCGATCTGCCCCAGCGAAACCGTCATGCAATCCCTGCTGGAACGCCAGGTCGATCCCGACAAGGCGCGGGTGATGCTTTTGGGGGTACGCCCCAACCCGCCCGCCGATCCGGCCGCTGCGGAGGCCCTGCGGCGTGAACTGTTGGGCGAAGATGGCACACATCTGGTTCTGTCCTTGTCCCGTCTGGACCACCAGAAGGGCCTCGACGCGATGATCGATGTGGCCCGGCGTGTGCGGCGGGATCTGCCCGGTTTGCGGATCGTTGTCGGGGGCGAAGGCGTGCTGCGCGGTCAGGTCGAAGCCTGGGCCGAAGAGGCCGGGGTTTCAGACATCATCCGTTTCCCCGGTGTGATCTCGGATGTCGCCACCCATCTCGCGGCCTCTGATCTTTATATGCTGACCTCCCGGTGGGAGGCCCTGCCGATTTCAATTGTAGAGGCGTTCCGCGCCGGGCTGCCGGTGATCGCCACCGATTGCGGCGGTGTGCGTGAATTGGTGGATGGCGATGTCGGGCGCCTGTGTGCGGTCGATGATCTTGATGCCCTGTCTCAGGCGCTGCGCGATCTTTGCACCGACCGCGCCGAATATGACCGGCTAAGCGCCAATGCCACGGCCCGCGGTGCAGAAGACAGGTTTTCGCCAGCCCATGTGCATAGCGGATTTGAAAAGCTGTATCGGCAGCTGGCCGGGCGGGGATAATCCCCGGTCAGTCCGCCGCGCCGTTCTCAAAAGCACCAGCTTCCAAGGCATGGGCCAGATCGGCCCGCCCTGCACGATGCGCGGCCTGAGCAAAAGCCGCGCCGAACCGGCCCAATACCTGATCTTCGCGCCAGAGCGTCTCAAACCCGTGCCGCGCCGCTGCCGCCATCTGATCCCGCGCGGCGCCTCCGTCCTGAAAACGGCGGATGGCTGCGATCAGGTCATCCTCGGTTTCGAACAGCTCTCCACCCCCTGCCCGTTCCACGATCTCGGGGAACGGACCCAGCCGCCGGGCGATAACCGGCGTACCCAGCCGGAAGCTTTCGATCAGGATGATGCCGAAGGTTTCATAACAGACCGAGGGCACGATCAGCCCCAATGCACCACGATAGTAAGCGTTCAACTCGTCAGGCGTCTTGCGGCCCAGGAATTTGATCCGGTCATTGCCTGCGGCCTGTGCCTTCAGCTCATCCGCGTAATCGCCATCGCCGAGGATCAGCAGATCCGCGTCGGGATAGCGGTCAAAGGCCGGGAACACATCCTGCAACCCTTTGATCTTTTCCAACCGTCCGACAAACAGGAAATAGGGGCGGTCATGCGCTGCCGGTTCCGGCAAGGCGCTCTGATCCAGGTCGGGCAGGAAATAGGGCAACACCTGCATGTCCTGCCGCAGGCCGAACTCGCGATGCTTGGCGCGGCTGAATTCGCTTTTGGCGATGATCAGATCCATATGATCCAACGCCCGGTCCAGCGCACCCGTATAGCGCCAGAGCTGCGGTGGGCGTTTGTAATTCAGCACACAGCGCAGGCACTGGCGATCGTCACACAGCTCGTGCCCGTGCCGCCACAGAACATGGGTCGGGCAGACCAGCCAGTGCTCATGCGCCTCATAGACTTTCAACCCCTCGCCCATCGGCAACAGGCCCGGTCCGCCGATCAGGGATGTGTTGTTGTGCCAGATGATATCCGGCTTCCGCTCGGCCAGAATCTCGCGGATGCGGGCGGCGTGCACAACCGGGCGGCCCAGTTGCTGGGTCAGCAGGTTCGACATCACGCCGTTGCGGCTGCGCAGCCCGATCCGCCGCACCCCGTCGGGGTCACCTTCGGGCTGGGGTTTGCCACCAAGGATCAGATAGCTGTCTTCGTCATGCACCACCGTCACGTCATGCCCGCGCGCCACAAGCGCCCGCGCCATGCGCTGAATGCCAATGGCATCACCACCAAAGGAATACGGGGGGTAGAATGTGGTGAACATCAAAATGCGTAACGATTTCATCTATCTCTCAATTCCTTGAGTGTCAGCCGCAGGCAGGTGCCCGCCTTGCGGCCCAAACATCGAAACCAGCAGGTACAACCTGTCCCGCTGGAGCAAAAAAGCCAGCAAACCATAGGCAAGAACACCCGTCACCGTGCCGGCAAGTAAAAGCAAAGCCAGAGACAGGCCGTCCAGTTGCCACACGACCCCCTGCACTGCCGCCGCCATCCCCCCTGACAGCAGGAGCGGCGCAAGATGCTGCCGCATCAAAGTCAGGCCGGACAGCCCCGCAATATGTCCCAGATTGGCAAATTTGAGCGGCCAGACCAGCAGAAAGACAGCCACAAAACCGGCCGTGACGACCGGCAATCCGTAAGGGGCGAGCGCCGCGATCACTGCCGCCGCCAGCGCCACCTCGACCCAGGACAGGATCGCGAGACGCCCCGCCTGACCTGCCGCCAGACAAAAGGTCTGCTGCACCTTTTCGGCGCACAGATATATGCCAAACACCGACATCAGGCTCAGGACCGGAGCGGCGGGCGCCCATTTCTGACCGAACAGCAGCACCAGCGCCGGTTCCGCCAGAACCGCCAGCCCGGCAAAGGCCGGAAAGGCCAGAAACCCGGTCAGGCGCATGACGTCGATCAGCAAATCCGTCGTCTGACCACCATCGCGCGCTGCCGCACCAAAGGCAGGCTGCGCCACGGTGCGCAGCGGTGTGATAATCAGGAACGAGGCGGTCTCGATCACACGCCAGGCAATTGCATAATACCCCGCCGGCACCGGCCCCAGCATCGCGCCGATGATTACCGCAGGCGACTGCACCGCAGCCAGTTCCGCCGCGCGCAGGCCCAGAATACGGTGACTGAAATGCAAGATCCTGTGCATGTGATCCCGCGATGCGTGGAACGTCGGGCGCCAGGATACCGCCCCCCAGGCCATCACGATATTGGTGGCCGTCATCACCAGCCGCTGACCGACCAGGCTCCAGACGCCGTATCCCGCCAGCGCCATGCCAATGCCCACGACCCCTCCGACCGCCGCGCCAAGTGCTGCACGGATAGCCAGAACTCGGAACTGCATTTTCCGGCGCAGGATCGCCACCGGCACCGCCGTCAGTGAAAGCATCAGCACCGTTGGGGACAATCCGATCAACAATTCACGCGCAACCGGCTCATTGTAGAAATATGAGACCGGTCCCGCGCCCAGATACAGCGCAACCGTCAACACGCCCCCCAGCAGCGCCAACAGCCAGAAAACCGAGTTCAACCGCTCTGGTGACAGCGCCTCACGGGTCAGCAGAATGTCGGAAATCGTCTCGCGGACCAGGAATTCGGAAAACAGCACAAAGGCCGCCACCATCGCCAGAAGGCCAAAGGCCTCGACCCCTAAAATGCGGGCAAGAATGGCAAAAATGATAAAATTGAACGCCTGCTCGACCCAGATCCCAGCCGACATCCAGGCAACTCCGCTGCTGAAACTCTGCCGCCCTGACACCCGTTTCCTTCCTGTTGCCCGAACCCCGCCAAGTGCCGATGGACACATGGCTCAATCACTCACACCTGTTGCGCACAGTATACGTAATTACAAACTTGACGCCTTAACGGTCGAATTTGGTCAAATTTATTGTCTATGTTCAGTCTGTACGTGTTCGAATACTATACGCAATACAGGGAATTAAGCCCGTCGCGCTCTATGCACCATGCAAACCATGCAGCAGGGTCTAGGGCAGGGACTATTAAGTGAATAAAAGGTTTTCATTTTCATGAACAAAGTCGCAGAGCCGATGGAGACGAACAGCACCACACCCGAAGAGCTGATCGCATCGGAAACCGCCGGCATGAGCCTGAGCGTGGTCATTCCCGCCTATAACGAGGAAAACGCCGTCCGCCACACGGTCGAAGATGTGCGCACCCATCTCGAACCGCTGGGCATTCCTTACGAGATCATCGTGGTAGACGATGCCAGTCAGGACAACACCCGCGCCGAGGCCGAGGCCAGCGGCGCCACCGTCACCTTCAACGACGTCAATTCCGGCTATGGTGCCAGCCTCAAGCGCGGCGTGCGGATGGCGCAGCATGAATATGTGGCCATTCTGGACGCCGACAGTACCTATCCCGCGCGTTACCTGCCGGGCATGCTGGCGATGTGCCGCGATCAGGACATGGTCGTGGGCGACCGGGGCGCGGCAATGAAGAACGTGCCGTTGCTGCGCAGACCAGCCAAGAAATTCCTGTTCGCCTTTGCCTCGTTCCTGGCCGAGCGCAAGATCAACGATCTCAACTCGGGCCTGCGCGTGTTCCGCAAATCCGAACTGATCCCGTTCCTGCCGTTGCTACCGCAGAATTTCTCGTTCACCACCACAATCACGCTGTGCATGACGTCGAATGGCAAGCGGATGATCTATACGCCGATCGAATACGGCAAACGGGTGGGTAAATCGAAAATCCGGCCGGTTGATTTCATCAATTTCATCATCCTGATTCTGCGCATCAGCACCTTGTTCAACCCGTTGCGGGTATTCATTCCGCTGGGGTTGGTGTTCTTTGCATTGGGTGGGATAAAATTTGTCGTCGATATCACCTATCTGAACCTCAGCGGAACCACAGTGTTCGCCTTCCTTGCCGCCATCATGATCTGGTCGCTTGGATTGATCGCTGACATGATCTCGCGGCTACATCTCAGACCGTGAAAGACGTGGCGCAAACAGTCCAATAACAGCAAAGGAAGCGTGCACGTGACAGACGTCTCTTCTTCTGATGGTAGCACCGACAAGCCTGAAATCATTATCCTCGGTGCCGGGCCCGCCGGTCTGGCCGCGGCCCATGCCCTGACCGGGCAGGCCAAAGTGACCGTGATCGAACGCGCGCCCAGTGCCGGGGGCAATTCGGCCTCGTTCCCGATTGAGGGCGTGATCTGCGATTATGGCTCGCACCGGTTTCATCCGGCCGCAGAGCCCGAGGTTCTGGCCGATGTGAAAGCGCTGCTGGGGGACGATCTACTGCTGCGTCCACGCCATGGGCGCATCCGGCTGGGCGGCAAATGGATTCACTTTCCGCTGAAACTGACCGACGCGCTGATGCGCCTGCCCAAACCCTTTGCCGCGTCGCTGATCGGGGACATGGTGCTGAAGCCCTTCCGCAAGAAAAGCACCGGGCCCGAGACATTCTCGACCGTGCTTTATGACGGGCTGGGTCCAACGATTTCGGACAATTTCTATTTCCCATACGTGCGCAAGCTTTGGGGTCTGGACCCAGACAAGCTGGCGGTGAAACTGGCCGAGCGCCGGGTCGGCAGTGGCTCGGTCGGCAAGATCCTGATGAAGATGTTGCGCCTGTTGCCGGGGCTGCGCAGCGAAACGGCGGGTCGGTTCTTTTATCCGCGCAAGGGGTTCGGGCAAATCTCGGACGCGATGCGCAACAGTGCCGAAGCCAACGGCGCCACCTTCCTGTTCAACACCGAAATCACCGCCATCGAACGGGACGGCAACCGCATCACCGGGTTGACGATCCGCAACGAAGATGGCGAACGACACATGACCGGCGATCTGATCCTGTCGACCATTCCGCTGACCGGGCTGACGCGCTTGATCAGCGACCCTCCGGCAGAGGTGGTCGAGGCCGCCCGCGCGATCCGGTTCCGGGGCATGATCCTGCTGTACCTGGTGCTGGAGACAGACCAGTTCACCGAGTTCGATGCCCATTACTTCCCGGAACTGTCGATCCCGATCAGCCGCATGTCGGAGCCCAAGAACTATAACGCCAGCGGCACGCCAAAGGGCGTCACCGTGCTGTGCGCCGAACTGCCCTGCGACCCGGATGAGA
This sequence comes from Ruegeria sp. CDSA021, assembly GCF_059612325.1. Taxonomy (NCBI): domain Bacteria; kingdom Pseudomonadati; phylum Pseudomonadota; class Alphaproteobacteria; order Rhodobacterales; family Roseobacteraceae; genus Ruegeria; species Ruegeria sp. CDSA021. The sequence continues at coordinate 4,300 of NZ_JBXWQJ010000015.1, read as the reverse complement.
AATGGTGGTCCATGTCCGACGAGGAACTGGGGCAGGAGTTCACCAAATGGCTGGGCCAGCTGGGCCTGCCGGTCACGGTGCCGGTGCGCCGCTGCGAAACCCGGCGGCTGAGCCATGCCTATCCGGTCTACGATGTGGGCTATGAAGACCGGTTCGATACGGTCGATCGGTGGCTCTCGGATCTGGACGGATTGCTCGTATTTGGACGGCAGGGCCTGTTCGCCCACGACAATACGCACCACGCCTTTGCCATGGCCTATGGCGCGGCGGATTGCATCGACGACAAGGGCAATGTCGACCGCGCGAAATGGAACCGCTATCGCGAGGTCTTTGCCACCCATGTGGTGGAAGACTGACCCATGCCCGCCTGGCAGGCCGATATCCTGATGTATCATTCGATTTCGGATGCGCCGGGGCCGACCTCGATTGCGCCAGACATCTTTGCCGCACAGATGCAGGCGCTGGCGGCATCCGGCCTGCCGGTGGTGACACCGGACGCGCTGGCCAACCCGCCAGCCCCCCGCGTGGTCATCATCAGTTTCGATGACGGATTCCAGGACTTCGCCGATATCGCCTGGCCGATCCTGCGCGATCACGGGTTCTGCCCGATCGTCTATCTGCCCTCGGGCCTGATGGGCGGCACCGACAGCTGGGCCGGGGGCAATATCCCGCCCCGCCCCCTGATGGATTGGGACAAGGTCGAGACGCTGGCCAGTGAAGGGGTTAGCTTTGGCGCGCATAGTGTCAGCCATCCCGATCTTTCCACATTGGATGCGCTCATGCTGGAAGAAGAAGTCACCGGTTCCGGTCAGGACATCGCCGCCCGGCTTGGTCAGCCTGTCCGGCATTTCGCACCGCCATATGGCGCGTCGAATCCGAATGTACGCGCACAGATCGCCCGGCATTACGACACTTCGGTCGGAACAAGGCTGGGCGTGGCCGGGCCAGGGGATGACATCCACGACCTGCCCCGGCTCGAGATGTTCTATTTCACCGACATCGCCCGCTGGCAGGCTCATCTGGCCGGACGCGGCGGGTCCTATTTGGCGGCCCGCAAACTGATGCGCGGCGTGCGAAGCGGGCTGAGCAGGGTGCTGCCCATCAACTGAATGTCAGACTTCGGGTGCAAGCGTTCCGATCCGGTGGGCATTCGCCATCACACTGAATGTAATTGTCGTGGCCGGGATGGTCGGCAGGACAGAGGCATCAACGACGTGAATGCGCGTCGCGCCATGCGGGCGCCCCAGCACATCGCTTTCACCCGGGCCCGGGTCATCTGACATCGGCAGATCACCTCCGACATGAAAACTGGCCCCCGGCGCCCCGAACCGCGCTGCAAAAGACAGGCTGGTCAGACCAAGCCCCCGCAAGGCCCGGCCATAGCGCGCAAGTGCGGCGCGCATTGTCTCGGCGGTTGCGGGATTTTCGTTCAGTTCCGGGCGTAGCCGCCCGTTCTCTGTCAGACGCAAGGCTATTTCATGCGAATGATCGGAATGCAGGAAAACCTGCGCCACGATCAGACGTCGGGCCAGGGCCTCAAGCAGCGGCCCGCTGCCGGGTATCCGGCGGCCATAGTTCTGTTTCAGATCCCGGGCGTAATATTCGTTCCAGGTATAGATCTGCGCGTGAACCAGTTGCCGCGATACGGTCGGGTCATCCAGTTCGGCAAAAAGCTGCGGCAGCGTCTGATAGGGCAAAACATCGGGCCGCCTTGGCACACGCCAGCGATGCAGCATCGGCAGAAAGGCCTGCTGGCTGTCTTTCAACACCAGCTCCTTGCCCCGCAAGCCGGGTGACGCCAACAGGATGCGTGCGCTTTCCAGCACCCCGGTGGCCAGAAACACCCGGCTTCCCCGGACATCACTGCCATCTGCCAGAGTGACGACAACCTCATCGCCTTCCTCGCGGACCTGCCGCACCACGTGATCCGCACGGTAGGTAAAGCCCGGCTCTGCCTGCAACACCGCACGGGTCTGTCTTGCAGACCAGATCAGCGACCACGGGCACCCGTGCAGACACAGCCCGCAGGTCTGGCATCCCGATCCAACCGCCTGACGTGCCAGACCGACATGCATCCCAGCCCCCTGCAATGCCTTCGCCTTCTGCCTGGACCGGGCCAGCAGCATCTCGGCCTGCGCGGTTGGCGGAACGGGTATTCGGCCTGTCATATCGCAGGCGGGAAAGAGATTCTGAAGCCCATCCTTTTGCCCGGACACAGGCATTATTTCCGCCACCGCCCTGTAATGTGGGGCAAGATCGTCGGTCGTTATGGGCCAGTCGTCGATATCTGCCTGCCGATACGGCAAGACCGCAGCGCCCCAGACATTGGATAGCCCGCCCGCCGCCCGCGAGGCGCGCAAAACAAACCAATCCGCCCCTTCCGCCAATATGCGCGCAGGTGAGGCCAGCGCATAACCTGTTCCATAGCGCCACACCTCGCCTTCCGGGGCCTGAAACTGAGGTTCCATCCAGGCTGTACGCGCCTCAGCGGTCCAGTCTTCGGCGCGGGTTCGGGACATCTGCTGCACCCGGTCCGTGACCCCGGGCCCTGGTTCCGCCCCGGCATCCAACATCGTGACTGTTCGTCCCCGCGCCAGCAAGGCCCGGGCAACGGAAACCCCGGCTGGTCCGGACCCTATGACAAGATCGCTCACTGCGCCTTTACTGCCCGGACCAGAACCAGCATTTCATAGTTGGGATCATGGGTGGACAGTTCTTCGAGGGCAATTTCACTGGCCCCAAGGCCATGCAGGTTGCAGATGCAGGTAAAGACATTGCCAACGGTCGACACCTCGACATTCTCTGCCGGAAAGACCGCCCGGAACAAATGGCGCTTGGACTGGCTGGTGAAATGCCAGTACTCGCCCCAGTCGTCCACCCCTTCGCGCCGCGCCACCCGGGTCATGCCGTGCGAGGTACACAGCACCACACCACCGGGTTTCAGAATACGTTCGAGTGTTGCGATCGCTTTGCCCACTTCAAAGATCATCTGCAGGGTCTGCGTGATGATGATGCAGTCAAAACTGTTGTCGGGAATATGCGGCGCATCGGTGATATCCGCCACGATAGTCGCTTGCGGATTGCCCTCGACATAGCTCAGCACATCCGCCTGCGTGACCCGGTCGCCGCCAAATTTCTTCGTATAGGCCGGATCGCCGAATTCCAGAACCCGACCACGGATGTCGTCACTGTGGTTTTGCAGGAACTCTTCCATGTAGTGGCGTTCTATGGTCAGCAGATCGCGATCCTGCCCGAAAACGGCACTGATCGGTGACAACCGCCGCAAGCCGCCGAAATCCACCGACCCAACCGGGGTCGACTGAAGATTGTGCAATCGCTGTTGCTTACGGATCCATTTGCGCAGCCGTTCCGGCAGCAGCACGGTCGCGGTGTCGCGCACCAGCTTTTCAACTCTTTGTCCCGGTGTCATCGTGTTTGGCTCTTCATGCGTAAGCTTTGGCGCGTTTCTCGGCCATGATGTCAGCGATGATGTCGTCCAACGTGCGCGCCGGGCTGAAACCGGTAAAGCGCCGCAGCTTCGAGACATCCGGCAGACGGCGGGCCATGTCTTCGAACCCTTCGGGATAGACCTCTTCATAGGGCACCAGACGGATCTCGGATGCGGACCCCGTTGCGGCAATCACCTTTTCGGCCAGCCCCCGGATCGTCACTTCCTGCTCACCACCGATATTGAAGACCTGCCCCCGGGCTTCGGGAACATCGAGCAGACGCATAAGCGCCTCGATCACATCGGCCACATGGCTGAAACAGCGCGATTGCTCGCCGGTGCCATGAACCTGAATCGGCTGGCCAGCCAGGGCCGCTTCGATGAAGTTCGGAACAACCATGCCATAACGCCCGGTCTGGCGCGGGCCGGTCGTGTTGAAAAAGCGCAGCACGACCACCGGCAGATCCACCTCTCGCGCATAGGCCAGCGCCATGAACTCGTCCAATGTCTTGGCGCAGGCATAGGACCAGCGCAGAATGCTTGTGGCGCCGATCGTCAGATCGTCATCTTCGTTGAACGGGAATTTTGATGCCTTCCCGTAAACCTCGGAACTGGAGGCAATGAAGACCAGTGGTTTATGACGCAGAGCCGCGCGCAACACGTTCTGCGTGCCGTCAACATTGGTCGCAATCGACTGGCTGGGCTGATCCATGATCAGCTTGACCCCGACGGCGGCAGCCAGATGAAACACCGCGTCGGCGGCCCCAACCAGCTGTTCGACCAGCCCGGAATCCAAGACGCTGCCTTCGACAAAATGAAAGGCGGAATGATCCTGAACAGAAGACAGGTTTT
>NZ_JBXWQJ010000014.1:0-119061 GCF_059612325.1 Ruegeria sp. CDSA021 | reverse complement strand
CCGACCCAAGATATTTCGGACTACAGTTTGCAAAACACGAATATGAAGGGAGAACTTATGTCCGGTCTACGAATGTCTCTTTGCTCGACGGCAATTGTCGCGGCAGTTCTTTCTTTTTCGGCGACCGCGCAGGCTCAGGATCAAGAAGAACCCCAAACGCTGTTTACCAACGTGCATGTCTTCGACGGTGTGAATGAGCAACGCATTGAAAATGCCAGTGTTCTGGTCGAGGGCAATCTGATCAAGTCCGTCTCAACCGATGCCATTGATGCGCCGAGCGCGACGGTTATCGACGGCGGTGGGCGCACTCTGACACCGGGCTTTATAGAGAATCACGCGCACCTGATGCTCATGGGGCCATCGATTGCCGAGATGGAAACCAACTCGACCTGGGAGGATTTCGCCATCCACGGGACCCGGATGGCCGAAATGTACCTGATGCAGGGCTTCACGACCGTTCGCGATGCCGGGGGCGCTGGCGGCGGGCTGCGGCGCGCAATTGACGCCGGCCAGATCGTCGGCCCCCGCTTTTATCCTTCCGGGGCATTTCTCGGAACACGTGGTGGTCACGCCGATTTCGCATCCTTCACATCTCCGCCGGGTGGGGTGACCAACTTTGGGACTCTGAATATGGCCCAACAGGTCAACGGTGTTGACGAAATTTACATGTATGGCCGCAACAACCTGCGCATGGGTGCCACGCAATTGAAGTTCATGCAATCAGGTGGGGTGATTTCGGCATTCGATCCATGGCAGTTGCTCGCCGGTTCGAAAGAAGAGATCGAGGCCGCTGTTCAGGTTGCCAACGAGTACGGCACCTATGTCATGGCACATTCCTACCGCAAAGAAGCGATCATCAATGCCCTGAATGCAGGGGTCAGAACCATTGAACACGGATTTCACTTTGACTGCGAGATTTCTGCTTTGATGAAAGAAAAAGGAGCGTACATCACGACGAACATCACAGCATTTGATCCAGGCCTACTTGATGTTCCGTCCGTGAAAAACAACCCCAACAGTTTGAGGAAGGCCAAATCGGCCTCGGCGACCTTCGAAGCCTACATTCCAAGTATGAAGGAATGCCCGGCGCCGCGCGGTTTCCAAACCGATTGCGTCGGCTCGGTCGAAGCGTGCAACATCCAGATCGCCTACGAGAAACATCTGAATAACCATTTCTTCGGCCCCTATGCGTCGATGGTAACCCTAACTTCGGTAGGTGGCGAGATCGCGGCACTTAGCGGTGATTTCATGAACCCCTATCCGGAAGGCAAACTGGGTGTGATCGAAGAAGGCGCCTATGCCGACATCCTGCTGATAGACGGCAACCCCCTCGAAGACTTCTCTGTCGTTGGAACAGGCGATCAGTGGTTCGGTGCGGACCCGAGGCCGGACAGCCCGGAAACAATCCGCCTGATCATGAAGGACGGTGTGATCTACAAAAACACACTGGATTGACCAGATAAAGCAGCCGGAGAGCATTCATGCGAAATTGGTTTTGCTCCGCAGTATTCGCAGGGTTGGTTTTGTGCGGTTATGATGCTGCGGCGACGCCTGGAACCGCGTTGGACTGGGCAGATCTGCCAGATCCGTCTGCGCAGGTCTTTGATGACCCCTATCGTGAACTCAGCCCCGAACAGTTCGACGATGTTCTTTTCGTTGTGCGTATACGCGGCAGGTTGCAGCAGGAGGTTGGCAGCGCCGAAGAACGGCAGAAATGGCAATTGCTTTTAGCAGAGACCGAAGACGCCTTGGTGTCAGACGGAATTGACGTCGACTGGTTACTCGATCAGCGCGAGGTTGTGACTGAACGTCGAAGAAAGGCTGGAACGAGCGGAAACCCGCAATTCGACGGCAGAACAATCACACTCGCGGGCTTTGCCATTCCTGCTCCAAGCGATCCGGACGGCCGGCCTGTGGCGTATTTGGTGCCAGAACGCGGGATGTGCAGCCACATGCCTCCACCTCCGCCTAACCAGATGATCCGTGTGCGGTTGAACGGGGACTGGGCGCCTAGCTATTTCCACGAACCCGTTCGGCTGACAGGCACGCTGACTATCGATCCTTCCGTTCATAATATGATGGTTGTGGATGGCCTCATGCCTATGAATGCGACTTTCCAGCTAGAGGCGGAACGTGTCGAAACTCTGGAAACCGAGGCAGACAGGTTGGAATGGAAGCAGCGTGCTGCTGATCGCATCCGCGCGGCAGGAAATCGCAAGACCGGTGGGGCACAGGCGTCAAAATGATAAGACTTCTGGTTGCCGCATTGAGCATTGCATTTGCTGGCGCAGCGTCGGCTCAGGGACTATCCGGGCCATCTTCAGTCGAAGCCGATCTTGCGCCCGGAGACGGGCTCACCGATCCGCAATATCGTTCCGATTTTCCACGCAACATCGCACCGGGTTGGTTTCAGTGGAAAGACCGACTGGCTGAGGGTGGTTTTCGGTTCAACATTGACTACCTGGCATTGGGCCAAACCACGGATGCTGATCTGGGAACCGGCGAAGCAGCCAGCGGAATTGCGCGGTTCTACGGCAGTTGGCAGGCAACTGAACGGGGGTCTCTGACATTCAAGATCGAAGACAGGCACAGTTATACTGACGTTGCTCCGCAATTTCTCGGGCTGGATGGCGGAGCCCTTTCAATCACGGGAACAGCCTTCAATGACAACGGTTTGCTTCTGACCAATTTGTTCTGGACCCAAAGGGCTGAGAATGGGTCGTGGGCGCTGCAAGTCGGCCAGATTGATGTAACGGACTTTGTGGATATCTACGGGTTGGTAAGCCCCTACAGTGGTTTTCAAAACCTGTCTTTCAATACCAACCCGACAATCAACACGCCCAACCAAGGCCTTGGTATTGCCGGTGGGGTAAAGCTGAGCGAGAACCTCTACGCCGTTGCCAGCGTATCAGACGCAAACGCCGACCCGTCCGATCCAAACTTTGATGTGTTTAGCGACGGCAATCTCTTCAAGTCGCTCGAACTTGGGTACACGTCCGGCTTTGATCGCATCTACTTCGACAATATCCATCTGACCCTCTGGCATGCGGATGCGGCTGACGATGGCAGTCGAGCAGAAGATTACGGCGCAGCGTTTTCCGCCGCATGGTTTGTTGACAATAAATGGATGCCGTTCTTCCGTGCAGGGGCCTCGAAGGGAACCGCAGCGCTTTATGAACGGTCGATTTCTGCCGGTCTCGGTTACTATGGTCGCAACACCGATTTGGCCGGTCTGGGCCTAAACTGGGCCGAAGCAAGAGGCATAGATGGCGATCAGTTCACGCTTGAAGCTTTCTACCGCTTTTCAATCTCACCCGGACTGCAGATCACGCCATCGGTACAATTCATTTCCGACCCGCTTCTAAATCCCGATCAGGACCGGATTACCCTGTTCGGTCTAAGAACCCGGATCGTTTTCTAATGCGGGGTGAAGGCAGTCACTAAGGGGTGTGCCAAAGGGCAACTAAGAGAGATCAAGCGCGTGCCGGAATTTTCAACGCCGGTCGAATGAAGTTGGGAAGCAAAGGAACAATCTATGAAGATTGCATACGGAATTCTTGCAGCCTTAGCAGTTGTGTTTTTCATCCTTGGAGGCAGCGATGCCCATGCCAAAGACAACAAGGGTAAAAAGCCGAACAAGGGGGGCAAGAACGGTGATGTCAGCATTCAGATAGAAGACAAACCCGGCAAAGGCCCAAAAGCTGTACCACCTGGACAGATCAAGCGCTACACGCGCGGTGCCAAGCTCCCATCTGACCTGGAGTTCGAGGATATTGGGGACCTTTCCAAATGGAAGCTTGGGGAGCCGGGCAAAGGAAACCGCTACATTCTGGTCGATGACGAAGTCCTCGAAGTTACGAATGACCTGTCTACCGTGGTCGATGCCGTCGGCATCGTCGGTGATCTTCTAAATTAGGCGAAAGTACGATGTTTCAGGGCAAGAACTACCTCGTTTGCCCTGACGCTGGCCGGGGCGATCATTTGTGAACCCCGGCCCAAGTTCAAAACCCGGATCCGAGGCGCTACGATGATAAAGGCCCTTCTTGTTCTTTTTGCGCTTGCTACCTTTTCGTCAGCACGCGCCCTACTCGCTCAGGAAAACGGTGCAACTGAAGTCCCGCAAACAATACGCTTTGAGGGCTATGTATAGCCCAGTCGCGAAGCAGAACTGTCGCCTTTGGTGGACAATGTGGTCAACCGGACTTTGCAAAGTCTGCTTTCTGCGCATCGCTGACCTTAAAGCGCGTTGAAGCATTTTGTATTTTGGGCTCTCAGCCGCCATGCGGCGGTGCAGAGAAATTCCTGGCTTGCAGCAAATGTGTATGTCGGCTTTCAACGTTGCACCATGATCGGCTCGCTCATGCAGAGAAAGTCCGGAATCCGCCCGATTCTGTGGAAAAACAACGCGTTGCGAGTGCAGAAAGTGGTGCTCTGAACGGAGCGCAAGCACCTTTCTGGTCGGGCAACACGGCGTAGCCTGCGGTTGCATTGAAGCGGACATCCAAAACTAGTCTTTGCAATTTCCGAGATGCGGGATGATTTCAACGGACAAAGCAATCATTTGCATTAGCCAATTACTCAGACAATTCGCGACGCAAACCAATTATCCCGTGACATTAGATAACTTGCCCACGCAGGATTTTGAAATCCAAGCCGGACGTCGTTCGCCACTTGGGTTCTAATGTCCTCGACTTGCGCCAGTACGTCTGGCAGCGCTTCTGTAATTCTCTTAACCGCCACTTTGAGGTTCAAAAGATCTTCCGCCGCCAACTGGCCAATTCTTATCGAAACTTGGCGCAGCGTCTCATCGAAACCGTCGCCTTGCAAATTGGATGCTCGCCACAGGTCGAAATCTAGCACTTCCTGCATCCGGGCTTTGCCAAATGTATCTTGCAGCGTATGCCGTTCCGCAGGGGCAAAACCCAGCCGACGTTGAACTGCGTCGCTCGCTGGGTTCAATTTTGGCCATACACGCGTGTAGATCCCATCGGCGTCAGAGGTTTCGAAAACGTGTCCACATAGTATTCGGGATGAATCGCTTGATACCCCTTTCCCCCAATAGGAACGAGCGACTGCAACAAAAGTCACCACAGTATTATGGGGCAATCCCGGCGCAACAAATACGCCACGAATTCCTACAAATTGGTTATCGCTGGCTTCGTCCCGGACGGTCCACAGACCAATGTGTGGGGCATTGTTGGCGCTCCGCACTCCATCGACGGCAAGAGTGTCGATCCAAGCATCGGTTGCCGCCAGTGCACCTTTTCGCGAAGAGACGTTGTGAACGAGAGTTTTGGCGACCTCTGCGTCCCCAAATATGTACTCTGCCACATCTGATCGATCCGATACCATACTCGGCCGCAATCGGTATCCAGAACGATTGAGATTAGCTTCCAACTTGCCGCCCTTTCTCTGCGCAAGCATCTTGCAAGAAATCGGGTCGGGTCAAGGATCGTTATCGAAAACCATGCTTCTCGAATGGGCCGCTTCCGGGCTCAGAACGGTCATCTGACGTTTGCAGTAGCACATTGAGCCGGTTCTGGCGACTTCAAGGTCTGCTCGGCGGGCAATCGGCCTTACAAATTTTGATTAGCTGCCAGGTGAAAACGATCATATGCGCGGCTCAGGTGTCCTTGGATGCCGAAGCCTCCTCGTCGAGCCTTGGCCCGACGGACTCAAGCCAACTAATAAATGCAGCGACTGCCGGCCGAGGCTTCCATGGCGGCGTGACTATGAAATATCGAGACATGTTAGTGACTGTGATGGGGGCAATTTTCAGCGTTCCAGCCTCGATCTGAGCGCGTACGTCAATTTCGGATTCAACCACAAGCCCCATACCTTCCTCCGCTGCGCGGATTTCGAGAGACGGGTCGCCAATCTCCAAAGTTTTGATGGCGCTCGTGTCGATACCGGATTCTTTTAGTGCTTCGCGTTCCCAGAGACTGCCGCTCGGGATCAGCCAAGGAACTTCATCCCAATTGGTTGCGGGATTATCGACAAGCGAAGGTGCAGCAAAGGCCCGGGTTGGGCTTTCTATCAACAGCCGACACTTTAAGTCTGGCCAGTTTCCGGCACCTGCCCGGATGGCGAGATCGAAGCCTTCCGCGACAAGGTCGATAGCCTCGTCCGTCGGGGCGAACGAGATTTCGATTCTTGGAGCCTTACTCCAAAATTCCGCGATCTTTGGAAATATAACCGCCTCGGCAAAATATGCCGTTGTAGTCACGCGCACAGGTCGGTTCCTATTTTTTTCTTGAAGAGTTTCGATCCCTTCAGCGATTGCGGCAAATCCATTCGCCAAAGCCTTCGCAAGTTCTTGCCCCTCAGACGTCAGACTCACACCTCGCGCAGAGCGCTCAAGCAATTGCATACCAATGAACTCTTCCAGTGCACGGACCTGTTGCGCTACGGCCGCATGAGTTACATTGAGCGATCGTGCCGCTGCTGAAAAGCTCTTTGCCCGCGCTGCAGCCTCGAACGCCCTAAGCGCGGTTAAGGATGGCAGCTTTGTCCAGTCTAGTGTCATGCTGAAAGATCACCTTTCATCCCAATAGTATTTCTGACTCTCAGAATTACCGAAATATTACCATACTCCAATTGTAAATCACCCATTGATGGAGAAATTCGATGTTTTCCCCAAACACAGACCTGTTACGTGCCATTTCAATGTACGATGCCAACGGTCGCCCGCGCCCTAGCCATTTCCCGAGTTACAGAGTGCCATCGGAGAAGCAATGCACGGGGCAGCGGCGTAGCCTTGCATCTCTGTTTCAGTACTTTCTAACTTGGACTCGGCCGCGACACACGCACATAGAGGCCGGTCATCGGTGACACTGTGGAGCTACTGTCCTTGTCTCCGACATGGTCGTGATCGGAGCACCTTCACTGGTGGAAGGCCGAGATCTGCGTGACCCGGCCTCTTTAACGAAGTTGCCCTGGTTGCAGGAACTGGGCACCAACGAGGCGGCTGACTGGTTCACCTATCATGGGGTCGTACCTCCCGAGCCATTGACGATAAATCACATGCCTGGGAACCTGATCATGACCGCGGTTCGCCGAGGTTACGGGATCACGTATTCTGCCAGAGCTTTTTTTGAGGACGATCTGTCATCTGGTCGGATGATTGAATTGTTCTCTGAGCCACTCTTCGGCGTCTACTACATCCAGACTCAAGCAGTATTTCAGCGTCCTGAGGCTAAGGTGTTCGTCAAGTGGCTTAAATCTCAATCACAAGTCGTATCGACGCATACGTCCGAAAACTGACCACGTTCCGGAAGTGTCGCAAACTTTTTGTCTAGATTGACGAGCACGCAGGTTCCGACGTTTGTTCTCAGCGTAACCAAATCGCTGGGACATAGAGTGTTGACGACATCCTACTTCATCGCGCGGGTCACAGCTTGATCAATATCAATATGATCACGCTGTCACTCGTTTTTAGTTGGAAGAAAGTGTTCCCTGAAACCTGCTGCGGGCAGATTTTTTCGAGACCGTAAATTCCCAAACCAGCGGGATCGCCGAGTCCGGGGCAAGTGCCGATCGATCGCTTGTTTTGTCTAATCCGGCTTGCAGGCGGTCATGATGTAGGCCGTCGTCGGGAAGATCGCCTTGCCCGAAGGCGTGGCGTATTTCGAAAGTTTCACATCGGATTCGATCAGAACTTCTGCGATTTTTTCTTCACTGAGATGTATATCAAACAGCGGCAGCCAACCCCGTAGTTCGACTTCCACCATTGTCCGGGTGCTGGGAAAGGTTGCCTGCTCGCTTTTGGTTTCAAAGGCAATGTCATCGAAGCCCACTTGCGACAAGATGTTCGCGACTTCGTCGGGGTTGCCCAAATTGAATGGCAGCCTCACAGAATTTGCTGCCTCTGGTGATACGTGTGCCCCCAACACAGCGACGATGTCTCGATACGCAGGATTCTGATCGATAGAGTGCCAGATCGCCACCCCCAGCCTGCCGCCCGGTTTGGTCACCCGGTACATTTCGCGTGTCGCTTTCCGCAGGTCCTGAAAAAACATCATTCCAAATTGAGAGATCACGCAATCAAACGAGTCATCCGCGAAGGGCAGCTCTTCGGCACTGCCCAGAACCCACTCGATATTGGGTTCAACTTCTCTTGCCGCTGCAATCATGCCGGGTGCAGGATCAAGTCCGACCACGCGACCAGTATGTCCAGAACACTCGCGTGCTGCTCGCGTCAACACGCCTGTACCACACGCAACATCCAAAACGTGCGCACCTTCGCGTATTCTTGCGCCGCCAGTCAAATGGTCGCACCACGGTGCAAATAGCGCTGGCACAAACAGAGCTTCGTATCCACGACCCGCTTGGAGTTCTTCTTGTGTTACTTCGGCAGCCATTTGCGCTACTCCACAAATTCGTAGTGTTTGATTGATCTGGATTCGACCAATTCGGCTTCTGAAGGATCCACATGCGGCGATTGGTAATCATCGCCTACAAACGCCTTGAGAGAAGCGAGATCTTTCCAGATCATCACGAAACTGAATTCTCCTGGACTGTCAGCCCGCGCTGCGCCCGGAAGGACCTGCACGATCCCTTCGGTTCCCCGCATCAATGGTATGGCCGTGTTGTGGAAGAAGTCACCGAACTCCTCCTCTTTGCCTTCTTTCGCTGTGACTTGAAATATCCGCATGATCATAAAAGCCCCTCCGATTGGTAGGGTTGCTGCCTGCATGATGACCTCAAGAATACCTCATATCACATCACTAGCCCTTTGTCGTTTTGACTCATTACCAACTGTCATCAATAAACAGAACCAGTACCGAACCTGTCCTGAAACAGACCAATGGCTCAAGACCCTTGGACGGAAGCTACGCGACTCAAACGACCAGCCCTGCTAGATTGAGCCCTTCACGTAGTATTTCGATCGGGTCTTTCGGCATGTCACGTGCGCGGAAAGGGGCCAGTGGGTCTTTGATTGCTTCAGGAAACTCTTTTCTTAGTTCATTGATCAGGTTTCTCGCTGCGTCCAGTTCGCCGTTTAACGCCAAAGCCGCGGCAGTGTATGCCATGTTCATGAGGCGACGTGCACCACCCCTACCGGCTATTTCGGCCAATGCTTCATCGTAGTCGCCCCGCACGATTGCATGCAGGTGAAAGGCGTTGCCATATCCGGGATGAAGCTGAGGATTGAGTTCCCGCGCCCGAGTGATCCAGGTTTCACCAGCCTCCCATTCTCCCGAATATGCCAGAAAGATCCCCAAATCGGCGAGAATCCAGGAGTCGTTTGGATGAGATCGATTGCGCGTTGCGCGTAATTTCGGAAGATATCTGTGCTCTCACCAACCCTACGGATGTGGATCGCCAGTGCGTAATACGCATCCGGGTTGTCCCGGTCAGCCTCAAGTGCCTTATTGGCGGCCCGCCGCGCCCGCTCCGACCAGTCCGGCTGCGTATCCAATTGGCGCTTCTTGGACTCCAAATAATTGTAGGCGAGCCGTAACCAAGCCAGTGAATAATCAGGTTCCTCCTCAACCGTGCGGAGCTTCATGGCCAACGCATCCCCATCACGGGCGAAGCGGGGATCGGATATGTGCTTGACGATGGCTATGACATGCCGCCCCTGATGCTCACGGCAGATGAGTTGGAGGCTGCGGCCCTTGGTGCGCATGGGTGGCCTCTGAGGCAGACCCCTCGCTCGCTCGGGCTGCGCGTGATCTTGTGTCAAAGCTCTCCTCGGTCATCCCGAAAGAGCTTCGCCCTGTCGTGCCGGACGGAAGCACAAAGCCCATCCAAACGCGCGCTAGGGTGAACCAGCCAACACGCGAGCACCTAAGGGTTCTGTAAGGGCAAGCCTTTGCTGACTTTGAAACAAACCACCATACGCTGCAGTGACGGACGTAATAGAATCGATTCACTGCGCATTCAGAGTCAACTCAAACATCCCGGAGAAAAACCCGTTGGAATCTTCGAGTACCATCTGTGACTTTTGCGCTGCTATACAGTTTAGCACCGCACTTGATGCGCAAGAGAATTTTTTGCGAACGTTTTAGAAAGGCGACGGATGCACCGTATTTCCAAGGTTAAGATTCAGAACTTCAAGTCCATTCAAGAAGTCGAGCTGCTGCTTGCAGCCTATACGCCTCTAATCGGCTACAACAACGCCGGGAAAACAAATATCCTGCAAGCGTTATCATGGGTGATCAAGAAATCGGCTCTACAATCATCGGATTTTCTCGACCCCGGATTACCACTTGTTGTAACGGCCGAGATTACGGGCATCGACGCTGATTTGCTCGATGCTTTGGAAGACAATCATCGGAATAGGATCGAACCGCACGTAATAGACGGGACGATTTCGCTGCGCCGAACACAACCACAACCAAATGTGCCGGTTGGGCAGATCCGTCTGGAAGTAAGGAAGATGGAAGATGGCCAAGAAACATGGATCGTTAATCCAACGGGAATAGACCAAGCCATTGCGAGGATTTTTCCCGATCCGATATTCATCGGCGCGATGGAGAACACGACAGAGGACGTTGGGAAGTTTGCTTCAGGTACGACAATTGGGAAATTAATCAAAGAAATCATCGGGCCTGTCGCCGAACGAAACGCAGGTCCAGTCACAGATGCTCTCGCACAAGTCGCTTCGCGGCTATCTGCCGACGGTGACGAGAAGGATGAGACACTAGTTGAACTCGACACACAAATTCAAAATGAACTTGGCCGTTTTTTCCCCGGGGTCGTCGCCAAAACTCACATCCAAACGCCTGAATTCTCGGATTTTTTGAGAAACGCGACTATCAAGATCTATGACGAGCAATTTGATCCAGAGACCGGTCGGGACGCATCATCTTTCGGGCACGGAGCGCAACGTTCTGTTCAAATCGCCCTAATCAAGTGTTTGTCCGAGATCCGAAGGCAGGCAGCGGCCAATGAGGCGCGGACAACCTTGCTGTTAATAGATGAACCCGAGTTATACCTGCACCCTCAGGCCATTGAGATGGTGCGTGCATCGCTGAGCCGCCTCTCTGCGGAGAGCTATCAGGTCGCTCTTTCGACCCACTCGGCCAATATGATCGCAAGAGCAGATGCACCAAACGCTCTCTTGATCCGTCGAACAGCGGCGGATGGTACGATATGCTTTCCCAGGATGGTAGACGCCGTTCACGACGCCATAGCCGGAGCGGAGCACCAATCGGCAACTCTTTTCGCGCTCTCTAACTCAACCCAGCTACTTTTTTCCGAGAAGGTAGTCCTAGCAGAAGGCAAAACCGAACAGACGCTGCTTCCAGAGCTGTTTCAGCATGAAGCAGGTTGCTCACTTGAAGAAGACAAATTGGGCTTGGTCTCGCTCGGAAGTTCAAGCGATGTGCCTAAAGCGCTGCCCGTACTTGCTGCGATGGGAATTCCTACAAAGGCTGTCGTCGATCTTGATTTCGCGTTTAGACCCGCCATCCAGCACGGTTTGATCACCGACACCAACGCGGCTGTTCAGGGGTGCATTGCGGTGCTCACGCGCCTGCAAGGCGAAGGAAGAATCGACTTGGCAGAGGACGGTTTTCCCAAAAAATTTGGCGACGTCTCGACTGCCAAGGCATACGAGATTATGGCTGCGGAGGCAGACGCTCGTGGGCACATCGATGCCATCCATGAACACTTGAAGGCCCAAGGCATCTGGGTTTGGACGGATGGCACGATTGAAACTCATTTGGGCTTGGAAGGTAAAACAGCGTCTGTTCATAGCAGCTTCTTGTCGTCGTACCCAACCGAAGCGTTTCGCGACGGCCTGCCCAACTATGGAAACGTACAAGCTATGTTGGCATGGCTCAGACAGTAGGCCATCGAAGCGCATTGCTATGCGGAGAAAGCAGTTTCTGCAATTTAGAGGAAGGGTACTTTAGAAACGATGTTTAAGTTCATTCACACTGCGGATGTTCACCTAGACTCGCCCCTCAAGACTCTGGCGATGCGCGATCCTGATCTTGCTCAGCTTGTTGGTGGTGCTACCCGAAGAGCATTCGAGCGGATCATTGATATCTGCATCGAGGAAAGCGCCGATGCCCTAATCATCGCAGGCGATTTATACGACGGTGACCTCCGAAGCATGAAGACGGCCGCATTCCTTGGACGTCAAATGCGCCGATTGGACGAGGCTGGCATTCGCGTCTTCATGATCCGGGGAAATCACGACTCCGAATCCACGATCACGCGCTACTTGGATCTCCCTTCAAATGTTCACGTCTTTACCGGGCACGGAGGGGTCGAGGAGATTCCCGATGCGGGTGTCGCAATCCACGGCGTTAGCTTTGCACGTCGTCATGCACCGGATAGCCTTTTGCCAAAGTACAGGCCTCCGGTTGACGGGCTTATCAATATTGGGCTGATGCATACGAGCCTCGCTGGTGCATCAGGGCATGATGAATACGCCCCGTGTGCGCTTAACGAACTTAGTAGTCACGGCTTCGATTATTGGGCACTGGGCCACGTCCACGCACGACAAGTGCATTCGGAGAACCCTTATGTCGTCATGCCCGGCATTCCGCAGGGTCGGGACATTGGAGAAGCTGGTCCAAAGACGGTGACTGCGGTGGAGATTTCTGGCGGCGAGCTCAGTGTGAGCGAACGCAATGTATCCATCGCCGAGTTCGAACGCGTGAACCTTGATCTATCTGGCACCGATAGCTGGCAGGGTATACTTCAGACACTTCGAGCTGCGCTCAAGAATGCGCGCAATTCTGCTCTCTCGGAATATGTCATCTGCCGCTTGGAGCTTTCCGGAAACTCGAACCTTGGCTGGCGGCTCCATCGTGACGTCGATCTGCTTTTGGCTGAAGCGAAGGATGCAGCGGATCAGGTTGGCGGAATTTGGATCGAGAAAATCGAAATCAAGGTCGCTTCACCTGTTGCTAGTGCTGAAGATGCCGACCCGGTAGACGAGCTAGCGTTGCTCATGAAAGAGGTCGCATGGGACAGTGCATTTCGGTCGGAAGCCACATCCCACCTTGAGCAAGTCGTTCGCGCCCTGCCTGCGGAGCTGCGTGATCGCTTCGGTTCGGATCAGAATGGCACGAAGGGCGTTCTTGATCGCCTGCTTGAAGCAGGAGCAGCGGACGTCGTCGCTTCGCTGAAAAGCGGCCAGAGCCAAAAGGAGGCTTCGTGATGCGGCTGCGCAAGCTCAATTTAACACGCTATGGACGCTTCACAGATTTCTCGATTGATCTCGGAGATCGGCCTAAGAATGGATCCGATCTGCATATCATTTTCGGCGAAAACGAGGCCGGTAAGTCGACAGCCTTCAATGGCTATCTCGACCTTCTGTTCGGTATTGAAGACCGGAGCAAATACAACTTCCTCCACGATTACAGCGCCCTTCGTGTGGGCGCCGTTCTCGAGATTGACGGCCAAGACGTCGAGCTCTCGCGCATTAAACGACGGGACGGAAATCTTTTGGATGGAGCGGACAACGGGGTCGATCCAACCCTATTGTCAGCAACTTTGCACGGTTTGTCCCGCGATGCGTATCGCACGATGTTTTCATTGAATGACGAGACGCTTGTACAAGGCGGCGAAGAAATTCTGGCAAGTCGTGGTGATCTTGGTCGTCTGCTCTTTGCAGCAACTGCTGGGCTCGGTGATCTAAGCGATGGCCTCGACGCGTTGCGTGAAAAGGCTGCCAAGTTCTACATGCCTCGGTCGCGATCGAGCGAACTGAAGTCCTTGAAGGACGAACTCAGTATTATGGACGAGCGCCGCCGCACGTTGGACATCCATGCCAGTGGCTTCGAGGCTCTCGTTGAAAGTCGTCGGCAAGCGGAGGAAGCCTATCAGGTCGCACGGGACAGTCGCGACAATCTCCGGGCGGAGCAAATCCGGTTGTCCGCGTTGAAAGATGCCTTCGCAATCCGTGATGGTCTTCTCAGACTGGAAGAACAGCTCCAGCCCATTACCCACTTGCCTGACGCTCCTGCGGGATGGTCAGCGGAAGTAGGTGCTCTCAAGGAAGAGCTTGCGGCAGCCATGGCAAAAAAGGGAGACGCCGAGGCCGATATCAAGGCTGCGGATGATCGACTTGAAGCCCTGGTACCTGACCCCGAGATTGATTCTGTGCGCGCCGAAATCACTTCGCTGGAGATACCTGCAGCCCGTGCTCGCACAGCACAGGAAGACCTGCCAAAACGGCGGGAAGAGCTCCAAAAGGTTGACGCCAAGCTCGACGAAATTCGCGCCCGACTGGGCGCGATGGAAGACAGCGATCTGACTACCCTAATTGTCCCGGACGACCGGCTCGCGCGGTTGGATGAACTTTCCGCCCGAGAAGCCGCTTTGGCTCAAAGAGTGGCGTCCGCCCGAGACGAAGTGAGCGCGGCTGAGGATGCCCTCCAGTCTGCGGTCGAAGACCTCGAGGCTGCACCTGCCCAGAGCGCGGAAATGGCCTCGCTGACCTCCCTGCTCGACCAGTTCAACCAAGACAATCCCGAACAACGCGAGCAGCATGCCGCGGAGGCGCTTGAACGCTTGAGCAAATCGATAGAGCGGGATCTCAAAAGGTTGGCTCCTTGGTCAGCGACAGAAGCAGACCTCGCACCAGCGTCATTGCCCGATGCCCAACAAACTGATCGCTGGTCCAGAACCGCGCTCGAACTGGCGCAGAAATTGAGGGAGTTGGAAGATCGTAGGGCGCAACTTCAAGAAACACGCGCCCGAAATGTGAACATCGTGTCTGCTCTTTCTTCGCAGAGTGATGGCATAGCTGATGCCGAGGCAAAGCGTGTGCGTGTTCTGCGCGATAAGGCTTGGGCTTCGCATCGATCCCGCCTGGATGACGCTTCGGCAGACGTCTTTGAAGTCGCGCTTGGAGAAGACGACCGAGTTCGTGACGATCGTCTAGCTGCGGCAGACCGGCTGGCTGAACTTCGATCAGCAGAAATCGAGATTACAGCAACTGATGCAAGCCTCGAGACCGTCGCAGCCAAGATGAAAGAAACCCAGGACGACCTATTTGCGCTCCGCAAAGAAATGGCGCCGGTTCTCTCCGAGGCTGGCTTGCCGACAGAATACCCCGCTGAGGACCTGCCGGGTTGGGTCGAGCGGGCTGAGGCATTGCTAGACGTTGTCGCCGAGGCGGACGCTCAGCGATCGGCACGGGAACGCGCCGCTGCAGATTGCGAGGTCACCAAAACCGCGCTCATTGAGGCGCTGACGGCCCTAGGTGAAAGATCCCCTGATGCTCCGACCCTTCGACAGCTTCAGGCACGGTCGAACAACCTGAAAGACCGCGCAATCGAAGACGCGGCAAAGCGCTCGGCGGCTGAAAAAGCTGTGGCGGCGGCGAAGGCGCAAAAACGACAGCGGGACCGAGCCCTTTCAAACGAAGAACAGGCATTTGCCAATTGGCAGAGCGAGTGGACAGATGCGCTGGAAGGACTCTGGTTGACCGAGCGCAACACAACACAGGTCCGCGCGCTCCTTGATCCGCTTCGCGGTCTGGCGACGCAAGCCAGCAAACGCGTCGAACTCGTGGCGCGCGTCGAGGCTATGGAGCGTGATCGCGCCGCCTTCAAGGACGCCGTAGACCGGCTTTCTGTCAGGCTCGAGGTTGCCTCGGAGCAGAACCCGGCATCGACGTATGCTGAGCTTAAGACGAGGTTGAAGGCAGCTGACGATGCGAACACGGCCTTGCAGGCAGCGGAAGAGGCTCGCCTGATCGCTGAAGAAAGATTTGCAAAAGCGGACGTGGAACTCTCGCGTGTAGAGACACGGCTAAAGCAAATGGCTGGACACTTTCCAGAGATCGAGACCATCACAAATCTCGACGAACTGGCAGATGTACTTAACCGATCGCAGCAGAGAACCGATTTGGCTAAGACCGTGGAAGAAAAGCAACGCGATCTCTTCGAACGCCTGGGCGCTGAATCCAGAAAGGACGCGGATGAACTGCTCGACGCAGAAAATCGCAACGACGTTGATAGTGGTCTAGCTGAAATCGACAGTGATCTTTCAGAAGCCGAAGGTGAGCTTGAAGACCGGATTGGTGGGCGGCGTGATGCAATAAGAGCGATCGAGGAAGTCGGTGGAGACGCGGCCGTTGCGCTTCTTGAAGAAGAGCGCCGGAGCGTCTTGATCGAGATTGCGGAGAAAGCCGATCGGGCGCTCTCTCTCCAGCTTGGGGTAATGGCAGCCGATCGTGCCCTTGCGGTTTACCGTGATCGCCATCGTTCAGAATTGCTGGCGCATACAGCCGATGCATTTCGTACTATCACTCGTGGGGAGTTCCATGATCTCACAACACATCCAGACAGAAATGGTGATCGTCTGATTGCTCTGCGATCCAACGGTGGGGGGTCCCTAGGGGCTGATGAGATGTCAAAGGGGACGCGTTTCCAGCTCTATCTTGCCTTGCGTCTCGCCGGATACCGTCGGTTCTGCGACGTCGCAGGCCCGCTTCCATTCATCGGCGATGACGTAATGGAAACCTTCGATGATCGGCGTGCGGCAGCGACACTCGGTCTTTTGAGCGAAATTGCGCAAGACGGGCAGGCTCTCTACTTCACCCACCATGAGCATCTCTGCGAGATTGGGAAGAAGGTTTGCGGCGACAAGGTAACAATCCACGAGATCCCCAAGTTGCAATTCGTCAGCGGCGCAGCTTGATTGGCAAGAAAATGTCATCGCAACCACTAGTTGGAGACAACAAGTACTTAGCCGGAGCTTCTTAAATGCTTCGCACCTCCTCTGTCGGACTCGGTCAACAGTCGGTTGTACTCTACAGATCTCTAGCCGGTCGAAGACAACCGATCTTCGGAAATGCTGGCCGAGCCTAGCAGAACGAATTTCAATGCATTTTCTGGTTGGCTGCTCTTGAACCTCAAGCGGCAACGCAATGTTGGGGGCGATAGAGCGGATTTGGCAAGGTGCAATGTCTGCTTACGCCGAGGTTACGTTTTCTGCGCGCGTGTGCAGCGAAGGTCCGGAATCCGCCGTCTGTGCAGAAGCTAGAGGTCGAATAACAAAACAGGTTCGGTTGCTTGCCCCCTACCCCGCTCGCTATATACCACCAGTATTCAAACCCTGGTTTCAGTAATCCGCGCCTTGGCGGGTATCCCAGAGACGCAGAATTTCTATCTGGGTGGGCATTACACGATAGATCAGCGTGAATGGGGTTCGCGGCACTGAAAGCTCCCGTATGTCTTGGCGTGTGTCACTTGAGTGACCTGCATAAGGGTTGGCTGCAAGAGTAAGCTGAATGGCTTTGAGCTGAGCTCGTGCCCTTTCGCTGCCTTCAGGAAAAACTGACGTGAAGTAGTAACGGAACCATTGAATGTCCCGGGCCGTATCTTCGAGAAATACTATCTTCATTGGCTATTGGATTGCCCGCTTGCTACCGGAGCCGAAAGTTCATTCTCGGTATCCCAGCTGTCTATCCAGGCATTCATTTCGTCTGCCGTGATGAACTTGCCTTGGTCTGCTTTTTCAACAGCCGCATCAATGGCTGCACGTTTAGCGGCTTTGGATTCTAACATCATTCTAATTGCCCGTACGGCGAGTTGTGCAGGCGGTCGATCTTCGATTGCAGCTTCCCGTTCCAGGGTCTTTCTCAGGTCTTCATCGAGACGGATTGAATATGGGCTGGTACTCATCGCAATCACCTGTTTCCGTATTGTAGTACAATGTAATACATTGCCATTATATTCACAATAGACCGATGGCATGTACTGCACCTATTGTTCTGAACTCATGAGCGTGAGGAGATATCATGGGTATGGCCTGCACTTCCGCGGACTTTTGAACTATGCGCCAACAATGTGGTTGGTTGCATATCTCCCCGATCGATTTTCGAGATCAGTGAGATCAAATAAGCTTGGTGAGATTTTATGTTCTCAGCTCGTTGAAAGATATATCCAAGCACCATGAAACGGAGAGCTGGGCCATGTGTCGATTTCATAGCATACCAGGTCTGACCAAATCGTAAGTACTCGGCGATATCGTCCATAAGCCGGTCACAATGTGACTGATCCCGGGCAAGGCGAAGTTCCGAGCACAAACGTGGAAAGCTGCGCTCCATTTGATCTGGAGAAACTTGAACCTGAGAATGTTTTCCTTTCTTAACTATCGGATTCAAAGAGTCCTCTTTGTGCCCCTCAATTTTATGGTCATAGGCCCTCATTTTTTCGGTATGAGCCGGTGTTATCTCTGAGATTTCCACAGAGATTTCAGCCAGAAGTTTCCGGAGGACACGCGCATCCGGCTTGCGGCGCAGCGCATTGCGCACGGAGGTCATCAAATCTGTGATAGAGCCATCGTCTGCTACAAGCTCTTTCAGACGAGCCAGAGCGGCCGATACCTTGTCGCGGAGTAACGTGAATTCGAGAACGCGGTCAGCATGCTTCTGGGCTTCCTGGAGGAACTCAGCATGCCTTTCAGACAATGGCATCAGGGAAAGACCGGTCGCTGTGACCACCCTGCCCTGTCGGTCTCGGCGTGCCCAACGTTTACCATTTGAGCTCATTACGCGTCGGACAATCCCAAGCTTGGCCAGAGTCGAGATATGACGTTCAACAGTTGGAACGCTGACATGGGCTCGTTTGGCAATCGCGGCGTTGGATGCGAAGCAGATATGCTCATCATCCTGATCGACTGAAATCTGATCTCCTTGCAAAAAGGAAATCATTGCTCTTAGGACGTTGAGAGAAGTGGACTTCAGCCCAAGCGACTCTCTCGCCTCTTCAACGGCTCGAAGAAGAATCCATTTCTTGGGCGTATAAGTCCCCTGCCCTGTCGCGCTCGACAAGGTTGCTCCTGACGGAGCCATTGCTGTCACTGTTTTCATGAGTTTATGTCAGCAGACAAAAAATACCCGTTCGCTCAGGAGCGTTTTTTCTTGTATGGCGATTCGGGGACTGCTAGATTCTAGGTGTCTAATCTAAGAATTGCGCTTAGCGCAGCGGCCCTCGAAGCTCCGGTTTCGGGGGTTTTTCTTTGCTTGCCTTCCTCCTTTCTGCTCGTCCTCAGTTATTTTGCTTGTTGTTTACAGCTGTAAATTCGGCGTGTGTTCTCTTGATGATTTTCGTCAGATTTTTGTCCAACCACTCAGCAAAATCCGCGTTCGAACCTGTCTTTCTAACTGACAATGTAAGAGACCCGCTGCCGGACTTGATAGTCACGCCATCAATGGGGCTGGTTTCACCAACGCCGTCCTTTTGTCGGGCACCACGTTTTGCGGCCGCTTTAAGTAGGGTTTCCAGCCGGTCATCTGAGGAAACCGATGGCTCGACGGCTTGAAGCAAGTCCGTTGCGTCGTCAATTGTCAGCTTGCCTGCCAAGAAGTGCTCAGCAAGTGCAGTCCACTTCGGGCGGCCTGACTTTGGAGCTGCGCCGATCATTTCTCCGACCTCAAAAGGAACGTTTTGCGTGACCTTAGTAAGGTGGGACAATCCTGATGCTGACAGGTTCAGAACTCGTTTCACCGTGGCTGTATCATGCCCAGCGGTCTGAATTGCTTCCGCAAAGCGAGCTTTTTCGTAGAAGGACAGGTTGCGCCTCGCTGCGTTTTCAAGGCCTTTGGCAAGGAGCGCCGACGCATCGTCGATATCTTGAACATTGGCGCGAACTTTGATTTTGAGCTCACGACATGCTTTGAGCCTTCTCCTCCCATAAATCGCCTCGTAACGACCTTCGGTTTTCGACTTCCGAACGAGGATGGGTACTTGTTGACCGCCGTCTTGGATGCTCGATTTCAAACTCTCAAAGCTGTCGTCATCTTCATCAGGGTTTACAGCTGTAAACTCACCAAGCCGATCAATCGGTCCCCAATCGTCTATGAGAGATGGGTCAATTTCCCTAATTGCGGCAAGGGATCCTTGAAGCGCACCGAGAGCAGGGGCGTTGGCTCTTACCGGTCTGTCTGCGGTCTTAGATCCGGAACGTGCAATCGTGCTCGCTATACCCGACATTTCTTGAAGAGATTTTCTAGCCATTAGCTACGTCCCCATGCTTGGTGGATCATTTGCTCTACCTCAGAGCCGATCGCATCCATTGAGTTCTTTGCCCGGTCATAGGTTGCGCGTGTCATTTCCGAACGCACAACCTCGTAGATCGACTGCTTGAGCATTGTTGCGTCACTGATCGCAGTGCTCTTCAGAGCCGTTGCTGACATAACGCGGTCCTGAAACAGTGCTCGCATGAATGAAGCCAGCTGTTGAGATGGAACGTCTGTTGGCTCGTCACGTGTTATAAGGAACTTGAAGCTGTCGTATTCGAGAGTGGCGCCGGCGTCTTCAATGACAGCCATATAAGCACCAGCAAGTTCGAGAAATTGAGCTGTCGAAGACACGTCCAACATAGAAGGTGTTAAGGGCACGAGCAAAGAACTGGCGGCAGCCATCCCCGCGATGGTTAGGAACCCGAGTTGTGGTGGACTATCAATAAGAACAAGGTCAAAATCGTCTTCCACTTGGGCCAGAGCATTCCGTATTCTCGTAAAAAACGGATGGTCAGGGTTAGAGTGGACGGCGGATTCCGTCTCAAATTCAGAAAGAACAAGCCGTGACGGTGCCACAGACAATCCGGGGAAATATGTCGGAAGCACGACATCTGCCATATTAACCGGGTCTTCATAGCGAATGGCATCGTATATAGTTAGCCCATCGAACTCGATTTCAGGGCTGATGCCGCACATGGATGTAAGCGAGCCTTGGGGGTCTAGGTCAACGGCCAGCACACGGTATCCGCGAAGCGCGAAAAAATGAGCCAGATGAATTGTTGTAGTGCTTTTGCTGCTACCGCCTTTGAAGTTCATCAACTGCCAGACTTGAAGTTTCTCTCCTTCCGTCCGGCGAGGGATGTAGCGTCCTTGTTTGCGCGAGGTCTTCTCAAGCGTTTCACGTGCTTCCCAAAGCTCTTGCGCAGTATAGTAACGTCGACCGCTTCGCACGTCTTTTGGTTCAGGAATTGTACCTTCTGAGTGGACCTTGCGCATGAATTGACCCGAGACGCCCAAAAGTTCGGCCGCTTCTGGTGCTGCGAATGTGCGTAGTGATTTTGTGTTGTCAGGTGCAAAGGCAGCAAGAAGATGCTCTCGGATAGCCGAGTTCAATCTCTCGGAAATTTCCGTGGCGAGTGCCGATGGTCGATCTGCCGTAAGTGGTGTCACGGGAATCATGTAGTTGCCTCAAATTAAAGAATGTGGTCATTTTCGCGCCACTTGAGACAAACAGCCGTGATTCACTGCCCTAAGTCAAGAATTTTCGCCTATATTGTGGGCTGCGCTGACCGGCAGACTACATGCGCTTTGTATCAGAGCAGGGTGGTTTACAGTTGTAAACCCGGTAGAAGAGAATTGTGGGCTCTCAAATCAGAGGTGGATCTTCCGCAAATCAATCAGGCATGCGCGTGAAACTTCTCTAAATGCTCCGCTTTGAGTGGAGCATGTCCTGCCGAAGGCTGTGTCATGAATGAGCGAGGTGCGTTGTAAGAAGGGTATCAGGGAAGGGTAGGGGGTTAGTTGAGCTGATTGGTTGAATCACACCCCAACAAATCCGCAGCCGGGTTCTGGGCGATATCGACGCCGTCATAGCATTTCTGAGCCAGTGCGATAGGTGCAAACCGGTCTTGAGCGGTGCGCCGTCCTGCGCGGCTTGGGTCAGGAAGCCCGAGCGCAGCCAAAGCGGTGAGGCATAATCCTTCGGTAGTCCTGTCACCTTCAGTCGGTGTTTGACGATCTGGGCTATGGCGCCCGGGTTGAGGTGGCGTTTCCATATCCAGCCAGATTTCGAGACCGTGTGAAACAGGGGGCTGTCCTCGACCTGACCCACTTCGATCCAACGCGCCAGCGGCCTAGCTGCGCGACCTTTGCGCACCAACCGTGAAGCCTCGCCCTTTTGGGTGGCCTCGACTACCAGCGGCGACAGCAAAATTAGGTCATTCTCGTCGAATTCCTTCAGCGACACATCCTCCAAAAAAATCCCGCCGATCACCGAACGCTGCCATCTACCCGAGGTCAGCCCAGTAACAGGATGATCTGGTCACGGCTGTCCCGGCACGAACCTTGAATGGTGACCATCTGTTGTTCGAGAATATCACGGGTAATCGGATGGGCGGTGTTCGGGGCAAGGAGGTCGGCCCTGTGTTTGGAATTTGCGAAAGCGTAGGGGTGATGGTTAACCCTGCCACGGCGGTGAGCACTTATTTGCTCTGTCAGGCCGGCAATAAGAACGGTTTGATTAAACTACCGGGTGTGGAAACTTCAATTGTTGAACAAGTACCTTCGTTGGCATATATTGCCAATCAGGAGGTTCATGCCATGGTAACCCGCAATGTCGTACTTACAGAAACGCAGGATCAACTGGTGCAGAATCTGGTTGCATCTGGTCGCTATCAGAACGCCAGTGAAGCGTTGCGCGCCGGTCTTCGTCTTCTGGAGCGGGAAGAGGCGGGACTGGTGTCTCTCAGACAAGGCCTGCAGGAGGGCGTAGCCCAGGCTCAGGCAGGAGATCTGGCAGAAGGCGGCGGTCCGGATGCGATCCGTCGTGCCTTTGCAAGGGCACGAACCAAAGCGTGACCAAACCCTTTCGACTGACACGCCATGCTGAAGCCAGCCTGGTGGAAATTGCCCGATGGACCATCGACAAGTTTGGACGGCATCAAGCCGATCTTTATGAACAAGAACTGATAGCGCGCTGTCAGGCCATCACGGAGGGCAGGGCGGCCAGCCGCAGCTGTTCTATATTGGTAGAGGAGGCAGCTGATCTCAGATATGTACGGGCGGGAGAGCACTTCCTAGTCTACCTGGATCAGCCTGACGCGGTGATCATAGTCGATATCCTGCATTCCCGCTGCGACCTACCGCGACATGTTTCCGCGCTGGCCACGTTAACGGATGCGACAGGAAACAAGACATAGGCACAGCAGCCGGAGTTTCCCTCAAGCTGGGAATTCTTTAAGTAGGCAGTATGTGCTCACCCCAATAGATCAGTCGCCGGGTTATCCGCGATGTCCACATCGTCGTAATACTTTTGCGCCTGGGCCATCGAGCGGTGCAACGAGAGGCGCATTGCGGCTTGGATTGGGGCACCGTCCAGGGCCGCCTGGGTCAGGAAGCCCGAGCGCAGCCCGTGCGGCGACGCAAAATCCTCTGGCAGGCCCGCCAGTTTCAATCGGTGTCTGATGATCTGGTAGATCGCATCCGGGGACAGGCGGCGCTTCAACACTCGATCGGCTTTTGAGACCGGTCGAAACAGCGCTCCATCCGTGATCTGCCCGACCTCGATCCAATGCACCAACGCCTGTGCGGCGCGGCCCTTCAGCACCAGCCGCGGCGTTTCACCTTTGGTTGTCGTCTTGGTCTCCAGCAGTGAAATCCAAACCAGTCCTTTCTCGTCGAACTCTTTGAGAGAGACATCCTCGCGCATCAGAGCAGTGATCTCGGAACGCCGCCGTCCGCCCGAAGCCCAACCCAGCATCAAGATGGCGCGGTCGCGGCAATCCCGCCGGGACCCCCGACAGGTGGCCAACAACTGTTCCAGCACGTCCCGCGTTATCGGGTGTTGCGATTTCGGAGCCGGTGGCCGGGCCGCAGCTCGCCGCGCCTTGGCGCGGGCCTGCTTCACCTGCGGCGCACCGAAAGGGCTGGTCAGGTTCTTCATTCGATGAAAGGCCAACCAGGAGGCGATGCGCCGGTCCAGCGTCGAAGGGGCAGGGCAGGCGAGGGATTTGCGCAGCCCCTGCGCAATCAGCACCTCCGCGGTTTGACGCGCAATATCCTCATCGGGCGCATCACCCAGATCGCGGGCGTGATCGAGAATGAAGGCGAGGGCGGTGGCCTCAGATTCGGGCCAGCCCAACGTGGCGCTGAACCGGGCAGCCTTCCAGGCGGTGATATAGAGCAGGTCGCGTTCATAGGCCCGCAGCGTATTGGCAGGCGTGCCACGGATGTAAAGATCGGTGAGCGCCTCCTGATCGGCCTCGGAGAGGGCAGGGGTTGACGCGGGAAGATAAGGGGCAGGGGCTGTCATGGCAGCTATTCTGAGCCCATTTCCCGGGAAAATCAAATACTCCTGATAAGGGATACTTATCGGGTGTAATAGTGATTTGGGAATGCGCCCTGAATAACGCTTAAAAACTGAAATTAATGCGTATAGTGTGGGTTAATGGATTGTAATAGTGCAAAATTTAGGGGTTGTGTCGCAAACTTTTACCGGCGTGTTGCGGTTCCGTTGCGAAGTTTCGATTGGAAGAAGTGAACGCGCTGTAGCAGCAGGTTTAGGAGGCAAGTTCTACGAACTGACGAAACGGACAGAGTCCAGTTGTGAGTTGACCTTTGCGGATCATGTGCGCCACTTCAATTCCGTCCAACGTTGTTGCTGCTGAGGCGAAAGCCTTGAACCCCAGCATTGGCCGGATGCGTCTCTTGATGAAACGATGGTCCTGTTCGACGATGTTATTGAGGTACTTCCGCCTCACCATCTCGATCGGGATCGGACAACCAAAGCCCTTGAGCATTTTGTTGATCGCCTTAATGCCGGCAGTATTGGCGCCACTTTTGTCGATGACGATCTTTCGCGGAATCCCGTTGACCTCCAGCATCCTGGCGAAGAACTTTGTAGCAGCCGGTTTGTTTCGACGTTGTGAGAGCATGAAATCGAGAGTTTTGCCGTGTTTATCGACCGCCCGGTAGAGGTAAACCCATGATCCCTTTACTTTAATATAGGTTTCGTCCATTCGCCAGGAGCGGTCGCATGGTCCTTTGCGCCTACGCGCTGCTTCAGCAATGGCGCCAGAGTACCGTGCCACCCAACGATTTAGCGTGGTGTGGTCCACCGAAACACCTCGCTCCGCCATGATCTCTTCCAGATCGCGGTAGGAAACACCGTATCGAACGTAGAAGAATACTGCGAATAGGATCACATCTTTCGGATACTGTGCGCCTTTGAAGGAAATCATGAGCTGGCTTTCGACTTGGTATGACCGACAGTCATTCACTCGTTAATTCCGAAAGCGTCAATGGCCAAAAGTTTGCAACGGAACCGATCTGGAATGACGCCTTTCACTTTGTTCATTTTGCGTGTCCGAATACTGAAGATAATCCCATTCCGAACACGGCGGTCAACAAAATGTGGCTTGCCGTGGGAATTAGAGAGATAGGCTTCAGACGCGCCATCGGCGTATGCCTCAGCCGATAAAAGATCAGACATGTTACCGCTCATTTTTTGAGCGATGGATCACGCAACCAGACCGAGATCAAAGCGTCCTGATCCTAGCTAAGAAAGTCAGGTCCCGCGTCTTTAGCCTTTTGCAAATGAAGCTTCATCGCTTCAGCTGCTTTTTTGTATTCGCGTGCAGCTAGGCGATCCAAGATTGCAATATGTTCTTCACAAGATTCTTTGAGCCGCCCAGTGTTTACCAACGAGTTGTATTCCAGAAGCCTACGCAGTCGGTTTTGTTGCTTGATGGACTGTATGATAAACCGGTTATGCGAACAGGACGCGATGAAATTGTGAAAATCTTCATCCAGCCGAAAAAGGTTTGCAGCATTCAGGTTTCTTTCATCGGCATCTAGCGTTCTGTAGTGTCTTTCACGAAGAATTTCAGCGGATGAATTTTCAAACACAAATTCGGAACTGCAAATCGCCTCGGGTTCCAGTATCATTCTGAAATCATAGCTTTCGTCATGCGCTTTTGACGAGTTCAATGTCGGTTCAAACTGCCAGCCGTAACCGGGTAACCGGGAAATTACTCCATCGTCAGAGAGATTGTTCAGAATGCGTTGAGCGGTCAGCCGTCCCAGACTGTACTTATTGCGAATTTCACCTTCTGAAACTTCTTTGCTAATGTTCCCTTCAAACCAGTCTTTCGCAATGATCTCCTTTACCTGTTCGTCATCCGTTTTGGGCAAATCTTCAAGCAGGGTGGTACAATCTTCTTTCCTTGCGGAAACAAAGAACCCGCGGTTGGTTCGCTTTTCCACCAGCCCCAGTTTCCGAAGATAATCCAATGCAGCCCTCAACGGTGTTCGAGAAACCGCAAACTCTTTTGAAAGCTCGACCTCTCGAAGATGGTCGCCGTAATTCAAGGAGCCTTCATGAATACGCCTGACAATCTTGCGTGCAAGTCGTAGCTGTAGATCGCTGGTGGAACTGTCGATTATCATATACGTGTTTTCTTTTTTGAATTTCACCGTCAATATAACAATTTTTGATGCGTTTTTGAAAGCTGTACGTCACCTTTATGTATGTTTGATTAAGGCAGGCGCCCTCGGAAACAGCAGCGGCAATCCGGGTCGCTGCAGTCTATAAGTATTAGCTCGAATTCGCGGGCTTCCAAGCAGAACAACCCGTAGAGAGTTCAGTTGATATTGCTTCGGCTGCCCAGCTTATTCAATCAGGCCGCTGGCCTGCTGTAAACGCTGGGTATAGGGGTGACTTGCACGGCGATACAGTCGGGCCCTGTCGCATTTTTCCATGATTTCACCGTGATAAAGAACCACGATTTGATCACAAACATATCTGGTGGCGGCAAGGTCATGGGAAATGAAAAGTGCTGAAAACCCCACGCTTTTCTGCAGTTCCTTCAGAAGGTTCAAGATTTGAGCCTGAACGGACACATCGAGCGCGCTGACCGCCTCGTCGAAGAGGATAAACTTTGGATCTGTGATAAGGGCACGCGCGATGGAGACACGTTGTCGTTGTCCCCCGGAAAGCTCGTTGGGAAAACGATCGCCGACACCGCTGGCCAATCCGACACGTTCCAACATTTGATCTACTTGCATGCGCAAGTCACCACCCGATGGGTTGCGGTTTATTCTTAAGGGTTCTGCCACGGAAGTCGCAACTTTCAGTGCAGGGTTGAGTGACATTCTGGGGTTCTGCAAAACTGCCGCGAACTGTCCTCTGAGTTGCGCTCTGCTCAACTGGCTGAATGATTTTCCGCAAAACTCGATAGATCCGGATGTCAAAGGTTGCAGGCCTAGGCAGGCACGCCCCAATGTCGTTTTCCCAGAGCCGGACTCGCCAACCACGCCGACGATTTCACCGGGATGTATGTCCAGGCTGACATCCTTTAGCGCATTGACTGTAGCGGGCGCCCAGGGCGGGCCCGAGCGAAATTCAACACAGGAATCTTTTATGGAAATGACGTTGCTCATGATCTTTGTCCTTGCTGAACATTGCCAGCCTGAAAACAAGCGACCCATCCATTTTGGGTATCCCGCAGAGGCGGGATATCACCAAGGCACTTTTCCGCGCAAAAGGCACACCGATCGGCAAAGGCACATGTGCGGTCTCTGGAAATCGAAAGCGGTGGGGCGCCCTTAAGGCTTTCCAGAACGCCGTCCTCACCTTCGTGACCAGGTTCTGAGTTCAATAGCGCTTTGGCATATGGATGTTGCGGGGCGTCCATGAACAGCGCGGCCGGTGCGATTTCTACGAACCGTCCGGCATACATTACACCGATACGATCGCAATATCGTGCAATCACAGGGATATCGTGGCTGATGATGATCATCGCGGCACCGATTTCCGTACACCATGTCGTCAGCAGATCCATGACATTTCGGCGTACTGATGCGTCCAGGGCAGCGGTCGGTTCATCCGCAATCAACAGTTTCGGTTTTCGTATGAGAGCCATCGCGATGACGGCCCGTTGCGCCATGCCGCCAGACAGTTGGTGCGGGTAGCTTGCCAACACCCGGCGATGGTCTTCAAGCCCGACATGCGCCAGCGCGTTGACAGACTGTTCATGCCAATCGGAACTGCCATACAAGCGCCGAAACTGCCGACCAATTGTTTTTGTTGGGTCCAAGACACTCATCGGGTCCTGAAAAACATGTGCGATACTTGTCGCGCGATAGCTTTGCAGCGCCTTGCCGGAAAGCGACAGAACATCCTGCCCGTCAAGTTGCACCTTGCCCGTTTCAATCTGCCCAGCAGGACCCAGCAGCTTGCCAAGAACCGACGAGAAGGTGGATTTGCCACAGCCGCTTTCGCCGACAATTCCGAACACTTCCCCGCGGTTCATAGACAAAGACACGTTTAAAAGCGCGGTAACCGTGTCAGCTTTGGTTTTGTAGGAAACAGTCAGGTTTTCGATATCAAGCAGATCGGTCATCATTAATCCTCAAGGCTGCGTGCACGGACAGGATCGAAGAAGACTCGCAACCCTTCCCCAATGAGGTTGACGCTCCAGATGGCGAGGACGAGGAAGATGGCAGGGCCAAACACCAGCCATGGCGCGATGGTGATGTAAACGCTCCCTTCGCGCAAGAGCGAACCGAGCGAGGCGGCGGGTGGCTGAGACCCCAACCCAAGGAAGCTGAGCGCACTTTCCACGAGCATTCCGACAGAGATCGAATAGGCGACCTGAGTCACGACCGGAACGGCAATGTTAGGAAGGATGTGAAACAGCAATTGCCGGGCTGGAGAAGCGCCAGCCAGCTTCGCAATGATCACAAAGTCGGCCCCGGTGATCTCCATGGCGGCTGCTCGCACAACCCGGACCATGGGAGGAAGGGTCACGAGGATGATCGCACAGATAGCCGCCAACTCACCGGGGCCGACAATAGCCGTGATGAGCAAGCCCATCAGAACGGCGGGGAAAGAAAAGACAATATCAGAAAAGCGACTGATGATTTCATCCAGCACCTTTCCGGAATAGGCTGAGATCAGGCCGATCACCACCCCGACGAGCGACGAGCACAGGACCGCAGTGGTCGACAAGAGGATGGTTACCTGAATGCCTTGAAAAATACGGGACAATACGTTGCGGCCAAGGTTGTCAGATCCAAACAGAAGATCGCGCGATGGCGGTGACAGGCGCGGGTAGGCGGCCACTTTGTCCGGAGGGTCCAGGGGAAGGAGCGGGGCCAGAAGCGCGAGCAGTAAAAGACTGACAAGAAGGATAGATGCAAATCCTGCCAGTTTGTCCGCACGGTGGTATTCCAACCAGTGATGAGTCAGTGAACGAAGTGTCATTTGTCACCCTCTGCGCAGGCGCGGATCAATCAACCCGTAGGCGATATCCGCAGACATGTTGATGAATACAACAGCACAGGCGATAACCAGCACGGTGGCCTGAACGATGGGATAGTCCCGATTTAGCAATCCTTGGACCAGGAAACGCCCAATACCAGGAACCGAGTAGATGTATTCGACGATAATTGCGCCGCCGATTAAGTAAGCCAGATAGATCGAAAGCGTCGTCACTAGCGGGTTTGAGATATTGCGCAGAATATGTCCTTGCACGATATCTCTGGGCGCTTCACCTCGGGCCAGGGCGGCCATGATATAGTCTTTCGACAAAACGTTGATAACAGCATTCCGTGTTGTCGAGATAAACAGGCCGATGCCTACCGCTGAAAGTGTGAGTGCTGGCAAAGCAACCGACTTGATATGGCCAGACGGATCTTCGCTGAAGGGCACCCACTGGCCCACGGTCAGCCCAAGTGAATAGCGCGAGAATAGGAAAAGGAAGAAGCTCGCGATCACGAAATCTGGCACGCTCATGATGAAACTGCCAAGGACGCGGCTGATGCCCGAAACAGCTGGCCGACGGTGTGCCAGACCGGACCACAACCCAAGTGGGATGCCGATCAGGGCAGAGGTAATGGTGGCCAGAATTGCCAGCTCGATGGTCACTGGCACGCGTTGTGCGAAACTGTCGACAATCGGATGTTGTGTGATCAGCGAGTTTCCCAGATCTCCGGTAGAAAGCGCACCCAGCCATTTGACATATTGGATCGGCAGGGGGCGATCGAGGCCGAATTTTTCGGCAATTTGTTGGCGCAGCTCCTCGGGGCCACGAGGGGCCAATACGTCTTCAAAGCTTCCGGGCAACATATGAATGGCCAGGAAGATGAACATTGACACTCCCAGCAGGGTCAGCAGTGCACTGCCGACCTTGAAAACGACGAATTTGAGAAGCTGCGTCATTTGATTCAGTTCAGCTCGAATGTTTCGACATTGCGCAGCGTGTGGACATAACCCTCAAGATGCGCGAGCTTCGCGTTCAACTTGTCCTTGCGATAGGCAATTGTATCCTGACGCGTCACAAGTGGAATGACGTTGGCTGTCTCGTCGATCATGGCACAAAGATCCTGCAGAACCGCGCCACGGGCCTCTCCTCCGGTTTGATATGCGGCGTCGATCAGTGCGTTCAATTCATCGTTGTTCTCAACGTGCCCGGCAGTGAACCCGGCGACGCCCGGATTCCACCAAAGCGTGGAAATTGCTGGGTCTGCATAACCTGCATACCAAGATATCATCGCTTCGAATTGGCTTGGATTGTCAATCCAGGCGCGCTGTACCCAGATACCTTCGTCGACAACAGCAATATTTGCCGTCAAACCGATTTGGGCCACACCCTGCGCGATGACCTGCGCCATTTGAATATCCGCGGGAATATTGCGTACAAGCAGTTCAAAGCTCAGCCCGTCATGACCGGATTCCTCAACCAGTTTCCTGGCTCGATCAAGATCTTGCCTGAAGTTAGGCAGTTGATCCGTGTCACACACGCCGTAGGCCGGGGCCATAACGGCCGTTGGTTGTCCGGCGCCACCCAAGGCAATATTGGCGATCAAATCGCGGTCGAGAGTCAGTGCAACGGCTTGGCGCAGTCTGACGTCTCGGAATGGTGATTGATCCCAAACCGCATTGAGACCCAGAAAATAGTAATTTGTGACGTCTTCAACATTCACCTCAACATTGTCGATGCCACGCAGTAAGAGCGGTGCGTCTGGGCTGGCTTCGAAACTGGCGATATCGACGGAACCGTCACGCAATTGGGCGATCCGGGTTGTATCGCTAGGCACGATCTTGACCACGATACGGTCAATCTTTGGCAACCCTTCCTGATAGTAGTGAGGATTACGTTCCAATTCCCAATTGTCGTCTTGCACATGAGAGACCACACGGTAGGGCCCGCTGCCCAGCATCTCTTTGGAAACATCCAGTTCACCGCTTTCAACCCGTGACATCGGCAGGATCGATGTCATCGTTGCGGCAAGTGCAGCGATCAAAGGTGTGTGCGGCTCCTGCAGGGTGACTCGGACATGATTGTCCCCAACAGCTTCGACATCCGCAATTCGACCCATTGGGCGAACCCACCATGATCCTGTCGCCGGGTCTTGCACGCGCTTCAGGCTTCCAACCACGTCAGCGACAGTGAGATCTGATCCATCAGAGAATTTCACACCTGATCTGATGGTGAAAAGGTAACTGGTATCGGATTCCTGTTCCCAGCTTTCTGCGATCGCTGGAATCGGCTGAAGGTTTTCATCGACGTCGATCAGGCTGTCATATACCAGATGCAGCATTTGCCATGAGGATCCAAGGATAGACGTATGCGGATCAAGCATGGTGGTTTCCAGCGGCTTCGCCCATATCAGGGTTGATGTGTCTTGTGCCTGAGCCCCGAACGGCAGATTCGAAGCAGCGATCGCTGCGGCACCCGTTGTTGCGATCTTTCGAAGGAAGCTGCGCCTTGTGATCGCAGATTTGTGGTCCTTCGCTTCGGGGTTCTGGAGCAATTGGTCAAAGTTCATGAGTGCCTCCCTTTGGCATGTTTATGTTATCTCAGTTTTTTGACGAGGTTGCGCGCATCAGAAATGATCGCTTCTTGGTGTGGTTGCAGGCCTTGCCCACCAAAGGCGGCGACATATTCATCGAACGGATCGGTGATGTTTGTGCGAATGCCCGAAAGGGTCTCCATCACGGCAAGGCCGCAATAGGGCGCTAGGGCACGCGAATACCCCCCTTCATGCAACATCGCAATTTTGCCCTGACAAAGATCGTCCGCGCAATCCATCAGCTGCTGCGTCATGGATGTGTAGACACTGCTGTGAAGCATTTGTCGCGCCAGAGGGTCGAGCCCGCAGGCGTCAAAACCACTGCAGACAACAATTAATTGCGGCTTATAGGCACTAAGGGCGGGAATAACGACCTGTTCAAATGCAGCTTCGTAGGCACCCCGCCCCGAGCCCGGTGGCAGGGGAAGGTTAACGTTGTAGCCGTCCCCGCGGCCCTCGCCTGTTGCCGACATTGGACCGGACTCAAGCGGGAACAGATTGTCCTGATGCAGAGAAATCGTAAGCACTGATGGGTCATCATAAAAGATCTCCTCGGCGCCGTTACCGTGATGGGCATCCCAATCCACGATAGCGATGCGGTCCAGCTGATGTTTTTGCTGCATCTCCCGAATGGCAATTGATGCATTCGCGAAAATGCAAAACCCCATCGCCTCGTCCGGGCGGGCGTGATGTCCCGGCGGGCGCACCAGCGCGTAGCCATTTTTGACCTGCCCATTCAACACCGCATCCATGATTGAAATTGCGCCACCGGTCGAGATGCGTGCGATGTCGAAGCCTTGATTGCCGATAAACGTATTCAGCCCGACTTCTCCACCGCCAGAACAGCTCTTTTCCCGGATACGCTCAATATATTGCTGGGGATGTACACGCGCGATTTGCGAAACATCAGCCGGTTCCGGCTTTAGCAGGGTGAGTTGATCAATCAGCCCGCTGACATCAAGCAGGTTGCGAATACGGCGCTTGGTTTCCGGCTCTTCCGCGTGTCGATCCGGTTGCACTTCCAGACCCGCCGGGACAAAGGAACTGACATTCCCCGCATCGTGCCACATGCATATTTCATGATAGACCAAACCGGTCGCCATCGGCTTTTCTCCTAAACTTCCGAGTTAGTCAGGAAGTGTAGAGAGCGTAATGGACAGAGGTTATGATCAGAGTCTCATAGATCTTGTTCAAGACTCTCCGATGACCCGGAACGGCGTTCACAAGTGTTTTCGAACGGCATATTGAACATCGCTGGGGCTGAGCCCATAGGCTGCTTTGAATGATCTAGAGAAATGAGAATGGTCGAGAAAACCCACTTTGTAAGCAACTTCGCTGACCGTGTTTCCAATCGCTTCGGACGAGCGCAGCATTTCGTAAGAGTGCGCCAATCGAGTGTTACGCACTGTCGTTCCAAACGTCAGGTTGTAATTGCTGAACACGCGATGCAGATGTGAAATGGATATTCCAAGTTTGTCTGCAGTCTGACGTGCCGACAAGTCAGAGTTCATATAGTTCTGTTCGATGTAGCCGATGAGACGGACGAGCAGGCCATCCAGCCCGGCAGATCCTTCGATTTTTGCTTGCATACGTTCCGTACGCAGCAACAGGAGAATAAGTTCAAGCACCTGTCGGCGGAGATCCTGACAAAGGACTTCCCGTGATGCGATAGGCACCGCACCAATTGAACGCATTACTGATGCAACCATGGGAAACAAGACGGGATCGCTGTTAAAGGCCCGCGCGCAATGCAGGTGTGCAAGCTTATATCGGTCTTCAACGTCAGTTACGGGCAGATGCAGGGTAATGGCCCGGCTGGCACTTACACAAGACAACTCATAGGGTTCACCAGAACGCAGCATGACGTATTGCCCGGGACTCAACGACCCACAACGCGCCAGTTGATTGAAGAACATCTCGCCTTCGGTGACGAAAACGAAAACGAAATATTCGACCGTATCCCGGCCAATATCTGAGCGTGAGCGAAAGCCTTTTGCCGGGGTACTGCGAAACCTGGATATGTTGACATCCGAGAGGTTGACGACCTCGATCTTTGCATCGAGCGCCTGATGTTTGTCCTCCAATATGTCCAGCGTGTAATAGGCTTCGGACATTGAACTGCGCCATTCTTCCATGCGTGACGCCTGAGCAAACTCAGAAGACTGATAGACCAGATCAGCGTAAATGGGCAAAGGCTCCATACGCGTATCCCCCAATTCCGCCCGACCTGCGGGCATTGTTGGTCAACGATACACTCAACCCACCTATTGG
The DNA here is from genome assembly GCF_059612325.1 of Ruegeria sp. CDSA021. Lineage (NCBI taxonomy): Bacteria > Pseudomonadati > Pseudomonadota > Alphaproteobacteria > Rhodobacterales > Roseobacteraceae > Ruegeria > Ruegeria sp. CDSA021. Next base: position 85,274 of record NZ_JBXWQJ010000014.1, on the reverse strand, counting down.
CAAAGCTTCCTGAAGCCCGGCCTTTTCCCAGCGCATCTAGGGCATTTCGAATGGAACCGGATCGTTGAACCGTTTCAGGACGTTTTCTGTCATCTTTGCGATCTCGTTGTCATACGAGTTCCACGCCATGGAACCCGGCCAGGCAATTGAGCCAACCGAGAAAACGGCGCCACCCCCCGGCGTCTCAAAAAACGTCAGGTCTGATCTGATAATATCGCATTGTGTGCCAGACCAATCCGGAGTCGGGTCCAGAAGGTCCTCAGGCGTCATCAGGTAAATGTCAGTATGGCGCGTTGACGATGCCAGAACCAGCGCGTGATCGGGCGTACCCTGATCCGCGTCGGCACGATCAACCTCAAGCCCGGCTGCGCCGCCGCCTGCCAGTCCGAAGTCTCCGATCACCGGCCTGTCGATCCCCTCAAAGACAAACTCCGCACGCGGGTTTTTCGCCTCGGGGCTGACAACATAAGGCTCGGAAATGTCAAAGCCCTGCGAGGTCATGCCAACACCGCAAAGGTGGTTGGGCGGGCGGCCATTGCGGCGCCAGAGGCCGCCATATTCACCGGTAAATGCGTGATAGAACTGGCCATGGCCCGGTTCCCAGGGGCGAATGCCGGCCTCGGATCTGCGGCACTCCATGATGCCGGGCATATCTTCGTTGAAGCTGACGACCCAATAGAATCCGTTGCCGCCCAGATACATCAGCCTGCCACCGCGATCGGTGAAGCTTTGCAGGCCACTGACCATGTTGGCGGTATAGTATTCAGGATGGCTGCCGGTCAGGATCACGTTATAGCGTTCCAAAAGGCGCAATCCTTCGGCGTGAACGTCCTCATCCGTGATGACATCATAATCCTGACCGATATGGTCCAGCCAACCCAAGATATGCGTATCCGCATTGAACTGCCAAATGTTCGAGCCAAGACCACCAAGGAAAGATTTCACCTTGGGCTGCATGTCAACGATGGGCCGCAGCCGAGAGGTATGGAACACGCCGCTGCTGTCGTTATGGGTTTCGTAAACCGAGAAGCCGATTTCCGGGTTGTCCTGCAGGAACATATGATGCCGGTCCAGTTCGACCGCGCGACCCATGCCAATCTCAGTGCCGGGCACGTCCATTCCTAGCCGGTGGTTGGCATAGGCCATATAGCTGCATGTGGGGAACAGGAAGGCGACGGTATTGCCCGATGCTTTGTTGCGCGGTGGCCGGACAGTGAAAACACAGTAATAAGCGGAGTCCTCATCCCCATCGGGAACAAGACGCACGGCATAGACGCCGCTTTTCAGATCGTCCGGGATAGTCAGAGAGAAATCGACACTCCAACCCGCATCATACATGTCGGTGGCATGGAAATGGATGGCCGAATAAAGCTCGGGGCGCTTGTTCCAGTCCAGTTCCTGACCTTTCCACAACCAACCGGTCATGGCGCGTGTTGGCGCGTTGTGGATTGTTCCGTCCAGCCTGTAGGGCGAGACATCGCAGATCGTCATGGTCTTCATCTTGCGAGAGAAGTCCCACGCTGCGATCAGGTTTCGCTGGCGTTCCAACTGCTGGAAGTCAGCCAGAAGATTCATAAGCCGGGCAGGGTCGATGACATCGCCGAAAATTGCGGGACGGTCGATCTTACCTTCGAAGAAAGCCGTCAGTTCGCCATTTGCGTCGCGATTTGCAGCGATCACACATTCGTCGCTGGTCAGGCCATGCGGCCCTTTCAGAACAGCTGTCTGAGTGTCGGGGTCAGCGGGCAGGCTGGCGGAATCGCGATCGGTCAATAGCGAAAGGGTCAGGTGATTGGTGCGACTGTCATAGCTTAGGCAAACCAGATGCCATTGATCCGGTGCCACCAGTTTTTCCGATCGCAACACAACCTGTTCGGATGAGGCAATTTCACCGGTCAGATGTCCGTCCGCATCGATGACCATTGAGGCCAGACCGGGCAGAGAGATAACGCAACGTCGTGCGCCCTGCGTCAGCGTTGGTTTGATAACCGCTGCAAGTGTGAAATCGGTCAGTTTTTTGAAGATACCTTGCCCGAGAACGATTACACAGGATCCTGGCTTGAAGGGCTTTGCAATGGCTTCTCTTTCGCCACCCAGATCAACCGGGATCAGCTCATCCTTGTATCCGGGACCTTCTGGGTTTGTATCACCTTGGATGATGCGGCGGAAATCAGCGGCATATTTCTTTGCGCCAAATGACGACACCATGACATCAAGGCTTTCGCCCGGGGCGACGGTGAGATGATTTGTGTATCCGACAATAGGTAGCATGGTTTAGTCCGTTCAGGCGTTGGAATTGAGCAGTTGATCCAGGTCGTGACCTGTCAGATCTTTCCATCGCCGCTTGAAGATATTGCGTTCCGCGTCGATCAAATCCGTGAATTCAGCGCCGTCAATGAGTTCAACTTTGCTCCCGCGTGCATTGGGTAGCTTGCCAAGTTGCCAGAGTGCGTAACGTTCCTTTACGACCAGTACATACTTGAAATCCCAGTATGTGCCTCGCATCCGGTTGAGGACACGTTGCAATCCGGGGCTGTGATAACCAATCGGTTCAGCCATGAATTCCCGGGCGAACTGAAGGTCGGTGTCTGCGATTTTGTATCTGGCCATGAGCTAAGTCACATTTTGAAAAAAGCTGAGGCGCAATACGCCCCAGCAGTTCAGGGAGAGTTTATTGAGTTTTGATGCGATCCCAAGAGCGGGTATAGACCCTGAGGTCGCGGCCAAGATCGTCAAAGATCTGCAGCTTTTCCCGAACTTCTACCGGCGGGTTAACGGCCGGATGTCCTTTAAGCTCTTCGGGCAGCAGTTCAATCGCAGCAGTGTTCACCGACCCATTCGTCAGTCGTTCTGTGTTCATTGCCGAGATTTCGGGCCGCATCATGAATTGCAGGAACAGCTTAGCGTTATCCGGGTTGGGTGCCGATGCCAGAAGACAAATGTCTTCCTGGTACATGGTGGCGCCTTCTTCTGGAATTATAAAGCCAAGGAGATCCGGATTCTGGTTCGCATTCAGGACCGCACCGACATACCAGTGCGACGCTGCCATATCCCCGGAGGTAACCAGCGGGATAACGTCATAACGAAACGCACCGATATTTGGCTTTTGCTCCAATATGAACTGTTCCGCCGCTTTCACTTCGTCAGCATCGGTCGAGTTGACCGAAGCGCCGTTCATGATCAGGCCGACGCCGATGGTTTCACGCAGGTCATCCAGCATGGTGACTTTGCCCGGATTGGCTGCCGCATAGTCAAAGAACTGCTGCCACGAGGTCAGCTCGGGGATCAGTTCCTTGTTATAGAAGATACCCACGGCACCCCACGCATAGGGAAGGCAATATTCTGCGGTGGGATCTTCTTTGGAGCGGATGGAACCGGGATCGATATTCTCGAAACCGGGCATTTGATTTACACCGGTCGGCTGCAACAGACCAATTTTTTGCATGATGTCATGCATATGGACCGAGGGCCAAATCAGGTCATATCCGGTTGCGCCTGCTTGGATGCGCGCCAACATCTCTTCGTTGGTTGAATAGGTGTCGAGAGTAACTTCGACATCATATTCCTCACTGAACCTCTCGATGATTTCCGGGTTGATATATTCCCCCCAGTTATACAGGCTCAGTTCGCCTTCTGCTGATGCGACAGAGCTCAATCCCAGGCTTGCTGCTGATGCAAGCAAAATAGTTTTGATCTTACTCATCGTGGACATGGTCAAATCCTCCTCTGTTTTACCTTGTCGTTTTAGATTGGTGTTAGTTTTTCCGGCTGCGCAAATACAGCCCCACTGCGGCAACGATGAACGAGAACGCCAGCAACAGTACCGCTAACGCGTTGATCTGTGGACGAAGCCCACGGCGCATCATCGCCAGAATAAACAGCGGCAATGTCTGAGAACCGACACCCGCGATGAAATATGTGATAACGACATCATCGAGCGAGATGATGAAGGCCAGAAGGAAGCCGCCGATAACACCGGGCATGATTTGTGGCAGCGTGACTCTCCAAAAAGTCGTGATTGGCCCAGCACCCAGGTCAGCAGAGGCCTGTTCAAGGCTGGTATCCATTCCGGCAAGCCGCGCGCTGACAACCACGAAAACATAGCTGGAAAGGAATGTCGTGTGGCCAATGATGACGGTTAGCAGACTGAGATGGAAACCAGCACCGACGAAGAAGATCAGCAGCGCAATTCCCAGAACAATGTCCGGCACGATCATCGGCAACACCAGAAGTGCTTGATAAAAGCGTTTCCCGACGAACTTGTATCGGGCGAGAGCAATAGCTGTCGAGGTGCCGATGATTGTCGAGATCGTACTGGCCGTCAAGGCAACAATCGCGCTGTGTTTCACAACTTCGAAAATACGTTCTGGCGATTCCGTGAATGCGGCATCAAAGGATGATTGGGAGCTGGCTCCGCCGAAAATCGTCAGATACCAGTCAAGTGTGAAGTCTTCCCAGACAGCCATGTTGATTGCGTTCGAGTTGAACGAGTAGAAAAAGATCAGACCCAGAGGAAGGTACAGGAAGGCCAGAAAGAAAACTCCGTATCCTTTGAATACCTTGCCCCAGATGGGATGACTGAGAATTTTGTCCAACATCAGCTTACCCCTTGCTCTTCAGCTTTGTTCTGACGGCTGATCTGGTAGACAACCAGTATCACCACTGCGGCCATGATCAGCAGCGCCAGTGCCGCGCCGAATGGCCAGTCTCGCGATTGAAGGAACGACCTTTCAATCAGGTTACCTGTCATCTGCACTTTCGAACCGCCCAGGAAAGATGGCACGATGAAGTTACCAAGTGCGGGGATGAACACGATGACGCAACCGCCGATGATACCTGGGGCGGTTAGGGGCAAGATAACGCGGCGGAACGTCTGCAACGCATTTGCCCCAAGATCCTGCGATGCACGCACCAGCGAATAGTCCAGCTTTTCGACATTCGCGTAGATCGGCAGGAACATGAAAGGCGTTAGAATATAGACCATGCCGATAATCACCGAGAAGTTGGTGAAAAGCATATCCAATGGTTCTGCGATTATGCCCATTGACTGCAGGAGTGTATTGAAGAAGCCCGAAGGGCGCAGCAGCAGCAACCAAGCATAGATGCGCACCAGCATGTTCGCAAAGAAAGGCAACGTAATCAGGAACAGAGCAAGATTCTTTTTTGTACCTTGCATCCGGCTGACCCAGAACGCTGCAGGGTAGCAAAGCACGAAAGTTCCCATAACTGTAAGCACTGCGATCTTGACCGAGTTCAGAAAAATCTGGAGGTAGATCGGTTCGAATACTTCGTAATCATTCAGCGGCCAGCCGATGATCCGGCCGTAGTTGTATGGATACCATTTCCATTCGACACCGCCGTAAAGACCAGGTTCGAGAAAGCTGTAAACCATCATGATACCCAGTGGGATCAGGAAGAAGATCCCAAGCATTAGCGTAAAGGGCGCAAGTAAGAGAACCAGATTACGGCGACGGCGTTTGGCGATTGCTCCTTCGTCCAGCATATTAGCCTCCTGCACTTTCGATCAGGTGTGCGGCATTCGGCGAATAATAGAGGGTAATTTCGGTGCCGTTTTCAAAATGCTCGTTCTCACCACCTTTGCTGTGGCGATGGTGAACAATCGCGGTCCGGCCCTTTCCGACATCAACGTGCAAGTGCATATCGGAGCCGACGAACACACTTTCTACGACTGTGCCAGTAATCGATTGATTGTCTTCCGCAGCGCCTACAGGAGCCAATGTCAGATGCTCCGGGCGAAGCGTCATGCTGGCTTGTTCACCGGCCTTAAAGCGATCGGATTTCGCGGTTAGCTCCCTGCCATTTCCGGTCCGTAGAGTGACATAGCCATCGTCAGCCCTTACAATCTTGCCAGAGAATATGTTGCTGGTTCCCACGAAGTTTGCGACGAACTCATTCCAGGGTTCGTCGTATATCTCAGCAGGTGCACCAAGCTGTTGAAGCTTTCCATTTGCCACAACGGCAATTCGATCAGACATTGCCAAAGCTTCTTCCTGATCGTGCGTAACGAAGATAAAGGTAACGCCAACCGAGTGCTGAAGGTTCTTTAGCTCGATCTGCATGTTTTCCCGCATCTTGCGATCCAGAGCGGAAAGCGGTTCATCCAGAAGAAGGACTTTCGGCTTCAGAACGAGCGAACGCGCGAGCGCGACCCGCTGCTGTTGGCCACCGGACAATTGACTTGGTTGACGCGCCCCAAATCCCGTCAGCCCGACCATATCCAGGGCCTCTCCGACGCGCCTGCCGCGCTCGGCTTTGTCAACTCCTGCGACAACCATCCCGTAGGCGACGTTGTCCGCAACGCTTAGATGCGGGAACAGCGCATAGTTTTGAAACACTGTATTGAAAGGCCTCCGATGGGCGGGCACCCCTTTTAAGCTCTGACCTTGCAGCGTAATTTCACCTTCATCGATATCTTCAAACCCAGCGATGCACTTTAGCAACGTCGTCTTGCCGCAGCCGGATGGGCCGAGCAGTGTAAGAAACTCGTTGTTGCGGATATCGATCGAGACATCGTCCAACGCCTTTATCACGCCACCTTCAGGCGTGTGGAACGACTTAAATGCCGACTCGATTTTCAGAAAGCTATCCACAAAGTTCCTCCCTATATGAATGGCTTTTGTATTTAACTAAACATAAAAAACATTGTCAAGATACAATCCGGCTGGTACCGGTTGACACTGAGAGACACACCACAAGATGACGGGAAACCAAAGTGTTAAGAAAACGCGCTCGAGATTTTGGCCTGCAATTCCCGGGTGAACCCGGACCTAAAAATGACATCTGTGATGTTAAAGGGGTGTTGGTAGGTCAAACGACGCTAAATTCTGGCACGAGCACTGCGGAGTCGCCGGTGATGCGCTCGGGAGTAACCGCGATCCTTCCGTTTGGTTATTCAAACCCACTACAGCTTGCCCCGGCGGGTGTATTTTCATTAAACGGTAATGGCGAAATGACCGGTGCGCATTGGATTCGCGATGCCGGACATTTCGGCGGTCCGATCTGCCTGACCAATACGCACAGTGTTGGAATCGTTCACCACGCGGTGATTCGATGGATGATTTCTCAGTACAAAAATGACTTCGATACTGAACACCTGTGGGCAATGCCCGTAATCGCCGAGACCTATGATGGTGTTCTAAACGACATCAACGGGCAGCACGTTACAGAAAATCATGCTCTGGCGGCTTTGGAATCTGCATGTGCTGATGGTGTGCAAGAGGGCAATGCTGGCGGCGGTACCGGTATGATTTGTTACGAATTCAAGGGCGGCACCGGTACGTCATCCCGTGTCGTGACTATTGATGGACAGGCCTATACGATTGGGGTTCTGGTACAGGCAAATCATGGCATTCGTGACTGGTTGACCATTTTGGGTGAGCCGGTCGGGAAACGCTTTACCAATGATCGACTGTTCAATTCTGAACAGGGATCGATAATCGTGATAATCGCAACAGACCTGCCAATGCGGCCAGATCAACTGGAGCGTTTAGCACGCCGTGGTGCAATTGGCATCAGCCGCTCGGGAACTCCGGGGGGTAATAATTCTGGCGATATCTTTCTCGCTTTCTGCACCGCGAACGCCAAACCAATTCCGGGGAAAGGGCCCAGCTTTCAAAGCTTGGTTCACATTTCAGATGATGATCTGGATGCAGTTTATCTGGCTGCAGTTGAGGCAACGGATGAATCCATTATCAATGCAATGTTTGCTGCCGAGGATCTGGAATGCTTCAAACCCTCGGGCAGTATGTGCAAAGCCATCGATAAGGATGCCGTTGTAGAGATACTGACAAAAGTCGGCAAATGTTCTCAAGGCTTCTGAAAACCGCTAAAAAACCTGACAAATGGTTGATCAGGTTTTATTCGCTCGGTTTTCGATCAGGTCTTCGACCACCGACGGATCGGCGAGGGTCGACGTGTCGCCCAGCGATCCAAAGTCGTTCTCGGCGATCTTGCGCAGGATACGGCGCATAATCTTGCCCGAACGGGTCTTGGGCAGGCCAGGGGCCCACTGGATCACGTCCGGCGATGCAATCGGGCCGATTTCCGTGCGGACCCAGGTGCGCAGTTCTTTCAGAAGATCATCCGAAGGCTCACGATCATTCATCAAGGTGACATAACAATAGATGCCTTGCCCCTTGATCTCGTGCGGATAGCCCACAACGGCAGCCTCGGCCACGGCGGCATGCGCCACCAGCGCGCTTTCCACCTCGGCCGTGCCCATGCGGTGGCCCGAGACGTTGATCACGTCATCGACACGCCCGGTGATCCAGTAATCGCCGTCCTCGTCCCGGCGGCAGCCGTCACCGGTGAAGTAATACCCTTTGTAATCCGAGAAATAGGTCTTCTCGAACCGCTCATGATCACCCCAGACGGTGCGCATCTGGCCGGGCCAGCTGTCCTTGATGCACAGCACGCCCTCAACCCCGTTGCCGTCGATCTCAACACCCGATTGCGGGTCCAGAACCACAGGCTCGATGCCAAAGAACGGTTTCATCGCCGAGCCGGGCTTGGTCGCATGCGCTCCGGGCAGGGGGGTCATCAGATGGCCACCGGTTTCGGTCTGCCACCAGGTATCGACGATGGGGCAACGCCCGCCGCCAACAACCTCGTTGTACCAGTGCCAGGCCTCGGGGTTGATCGGCTCGCCCACCGTGCCCAGCACCCTGAGATCGCTCAGGTCGCATTTCTCGACATATTCATTGCCCTGACCCATCAGGGCGCGGATCGCGGTCGGAGCCGTATAGAACTGGTTCACCTTGTGCTTTTCGCAGACTTGCCAAAACCGGCTGGCATCCGGGTAGGTCGGCACGCCTTCGAACATCAGCGTGGTCGCGCCATTGGCCAGCGGGCCATAGACGATATAACTGTGGCCCGTGACCCAGCCCACATCCGCCGTGCACCAATAGATGTCGCCTTCATGGTAATCAAAGGTGATCTCATGGGTCATCGCGGCATAAACCAGATAGCCACCGGTGGTGTGCACCACGCCCTTGGGCTGCCCGGTTGAGCCCGAGGTGTAGAGGATGAACAGAGGGTCCTCGGCGCTCATCTCGGCCGGGGCGCAGTATTCATCCGCCTCCAGCGCCATTTCATTGTAATCGTAATCGCGCCCGTCGATCCATGTGGTCTGCCCGCCGGTGCGCTTGACCACCAGACACTTCACGGTGTCCTTGCAATGCAGCAGCGCCGCATCGGCGTTGGATTTCAGCGCCGTCTTGCGGCCACCGCGCGGGGCTTCGTCTGCGGTAATGACAACTTTCGCATCGCAACCGTTGACCCGAGCCGCCAGGGCATCGGGTGAAAACCCTGCAAAGACGATGGAATGGATCGCACCGATCCGGGCGCAGGCCAGCATGGCATAGGCCGCCTCGGGGATCATCGGCATATAGATCACTACCCGGTCGCCCTTGCGCACGCCCATGGATTCCAGAATGTTGGCCATCCGGCAGGTGCGGCGATGCAGCTCAGCATAGGAAATGTGCTGGGCGTCGTCGTTCGGATCATCCGGCTCCCAGATGATTGCGGTCTGATCGCCCCGCGTCTCAAGATGGCGGTCCAGACAATTGGCCGAAACGTTCAGCGTACCATTGGCATACCAATTGATGCCGACATTCCCGAAGTTGTAGTTGACGTCCTTGACCTGCGTATAGGGCTTGATCCAGTCGACCCGCTTGCCTTGCTCATCCCAGAATGTCTCGGGGTCGTTAATCGAGGCCGCATACATGTCGGCATATTTCGCGGCATCAACGTGGGCACGTGCGACGGTTTCAGCGGATGGCGGGTACACCTTGGCGTCTGACATATTAAGCCACCCCCCCTTATGGTTGTTGACGGAAATGATAGGATTTCAACCGGGTAAGATGTTCATAGGTGTGAGATGACAATGAGCACCCTCGGCCGGTGTCTTTTACCCCAGTCCAGGCCAACCCCGGATCAAGGTAATCGCAGCGATTGGCAAAACAGGTCCCGGTTTCAAGCCGTTCCGAGATTGTTTCGGCTACAGCCATGTCTGATGTCCAGATCGAAGTGGTCAGGCCAAAATCGCTGTCATTCATCAACGCAATAGCCTCGTCATCACCGCTGACCTTCATGATGCCAACAACCGGACCAAAGCTTTCTTCGGTCATCACCCGCATCTCATGAGTCACGTCAACCAGAACCTGAGGCGCAAGATAAGGTGTCCCAGGCTTGTCTGTCGGGAATTCAGCCGGATCGATCAAAGCGCGGGCGCCAGCGGCGACGGCCTCTTCGACCTGACCGCGAACAAAATCGGCTGCACCGGTTTTTACAACCGGACCCAAGTTTGTTGCCGGATCAGTGGGATCACCCAGTTGATATGCCTTTACTACGGCCACGGCCTTCTCAACAAAAGCGTCATAAACATCTTCGTGCACATAGATCCGCTCAATGCCGCAGCAGCTTTGGCCAGAGTTGAAGAAGGCCCCATCAACAAGGGATTCCGCAGCAAATTCGACGTTGGCGTCGGCGCGAACATAGGCGGGATCTTTGCCGCCCAATTCCAGATCAATGCCCGAGAAGTTCCCGGCATTTGTTTGCTGCAGGTATCGCCCGATGCCAACTGAGCCTGTAAAGACGATATGATCGTGGTGGCCTTCGCTGATCAGCGTGGCTGTATCATCATTTGTTGTCAGAACCAGCTGGAACACATCGTCGGGCAGACCGGCAGCTTTGAAAGCTTCGGCAAACCGTTCGCCGCAAACCAGGGTCTGCGCGGAATGTTTCAAAACGACCGCATTGCCCGCGGCAAGGGCAGGGAAGATTGCATTGGTGGCGGTCAGGAATGGAAAGTTCCAGGGGGCGATCACAAAAACCGTCCCCAGCGCCTCGCGGCGGATAGTCCGCAATGCCAGCCCATTTTGCGGCAGTTCGTCCTGAGCCAGCGCCTGAGGGGCAATGTCGATCATATGACGGGCGCGTTCTTCCAACCCGCCGATTTCACCTGCGCCCTGACTGACAGGACGACCCATTTGCCAGGCGAGTTCTGGCGCTATATCGGCCTTTTCTGACACCAAGTGATCGACGGCCTTATGCAAAAGCGCGCAGCGATCCTTGAGCGACATTGAGGCCCAATTTGTTTGAGCCTTTTCGGCGTTGCGAAAAATCTCTCGGGCATCCTCAATAGAGGTTGCAGGGCGTTCAGCGTAAACGCTCCCGTCAACAGGAGAGATACATTGAATAACGTTCGACATCCCGGTCTCCGCAGATTGGCAATTTGAGTTTTGGTGTGTTTGTCAGAGCACTTCGAAGTAGCGGCGCAATTCCCAATCGGTGACGGCACGACCATATTGTCGGGCTTCGAAGATACGTGAATCCGAAAAGTGGGTGACGAAGGCATCGCCAAATAGATCCCGCGCTGCTTCTGACTGCCCAAACAGGATACCTGCACTTTCCAGATTTGTTGGCAATTGCCGTTCAATCGGAACATCTTCTTCATAGGCGTTTCCGACGGATTCTTTGCCCGGCTCAACCTTTTCTTGGATGCCCAGCAGACCAGATCCGATGGCCGCCGCCATTGATAGATAGGGGTTCACGTCAGAGCCCGGTGTGCGATATTCAAGCCGATGTGATTTTTCTGAACCCGGGATCACCCGGATACCGACTGTCCGGTTATCAACGCCCCACGTTGCAGAGGTGGGCGCCCAATAGCCCGGCGTCAGGCGCGAATAGCTGTTGATATTCGGAGCAATCATCGCAGCGAATTCACGCAAATATTTGCATTGGCCACCCAGAAAATGACGCATCGTCTGGCTCATCTGGTGTGGGCCTTCAGGATCGTAGAATTTTGGTACCCCATCCAGCGACCATAGAGACATGTGGGTGTGGCCACTTTGCCCTGACAGGTGCTGGTTCCACTTGGCCATGAAGGTTGCCATCAGGCCGCGTTTCTGGGCCAGTATCTTCATAAACGCTTTGAAAACCGAGGCTTTGTCGGCCATAGCCAGCGCATCATCTACGGCGATCGCCGTTTCAACCACACCGGGGCCCGTTTCGGCGTGCAGGCCTTCAAGCTCTATGCCGATGGAGTCAAAGGTTTCGAGAATATCATGATACAAATCTTCGAAGACGATTGACCGGATTGCGGAATAGCTGAAGTTACCCGGTGACAGGGTTTGCAGATTCTGAAATTTCTTCTCTTCCAGACTGTCCGGTGTTTCCTGAAACATGAAGAATTCGAATTCCATCGCGGCTTTGGCAGAGAAACCCATCTCTTCAGCGCGTTTCAGGACACGTCTGAGAACGCCACGGGGGCAAATCGCCTCGCTGCGCCCGCTGAACTCGCTGGAGAAGAAGATCGTGTCATTCTCAAATGGCAGGATCATTCCGCTATCGGGTAGTATCCGCAGACTGGCGTCGGGAAATCCTGTGTGCCATCCGGTAAATTTAGAGTTGTCGTAAAGCTCGTCCGAAACATCCCAGCCAAGAACGGCATCGCAAAAACCATACCCGTCGTCGAGCGCCGACAAGAATTTGCCTTTGGCAATGTACTTGCCCCGAAAAACGCCATCTACATCGAAAAACCCGACCTTTACATGTTTCGGGTTATTCTCATTGATAAAGTTCCGTACATCTTCGATGCTTTTCAGATCGAGTTTTTGCCCCGGCATGTGATTGTCCTAACCTCTTTGGATATACGTCTCGGCGTATTCGTTGAGCGCGTTGGCAATCAGCGATGCCCAGTTCAACACACCCACACCATCCCTTAGCAAGTCGTTGCGGACCTCGATCATGGTGTATGGAATGCTTTTTACTTCGGCTTGCACACGTATCGTGTGATCCACCGCGTCGGCAGGCGAATACGGCTGGTTGTCACCGACGACATAGACGGTGTTTCTTTGAAACCAGTCGATCAGAAACTTGGACATCGCAGATTGCTGGTTATATATCATGCCAATGTGCCAGGGCCTTTGGTTGCCCCTAACAGTTTCATTGAAGCTGTGGATCGCCACATAGCCAAATTGCTCGGCTTTACGGCGACGCAGCTCAATCAGCGATGTTAGTTCGTCATGAAATGGCCGGTAGATCGCCTGTTCCCTGCAGCGTTTGTCAAATGCCGTTAAATCGACGTTTCCTTTGACTAAGCTACCATCCGCATCAGTGACAAATGCACCTTCGTGATCCACCGCCCGGTTGCAATCATAAACCAGACGAGAATAGTTCTGCAGGATGGCGGGGCAATCGAGACTGCTGGCGACAAGTTCCGTGAGTTGTGCTGCGCCAATGTCCCAAGCGATATGCCGGCTTAGCTCGGCCTCAGTGAGACCGAGCGTTTCCAGGGCTTTTGGGATAAGATTTCCCGCATGTTCGCACCCAAATACGAACGGACCATTTCCGGAAGGATTGAATAATTTCACCGGAGAAGGTTCTGTTGCGCTTAACACTTGGTTTGCCCCCTGGAGGATTGTTGCGAGTTCCTATGAACCAATCGTGCTGATCACCGAGCGACATCAGCAAAAACCTCAGCCATGGTTTCTTCGAGTGTGTCAAAGACCTGGTCGATTTCTTCTTCGGTGATTGTAAACGGAGGGCCGAGAACGATGGCAGCACCCAATGGGCGACATATAAGGCCTTTTTCCAACGCCTTATTGGCAATGCGTTCTGAAATTTGGAGTTCGGATGGCAGCGCCTCCTTAGTCTTCTTATCGGCAACAAGCTCCACGGCACCCATCAGTCCTACCCCTCGTGCTTCGCCTGCATATTTGTGCTCGGCCAATTTGTGCAGGCGCTCCATAAACCGCGGGCTGACCTTGTTCACGTTGTCAAGTAGACCTTCAGTTTCCAGAATCTCTAGAGATTTGAGTGCTACCGCGCTACCCAATGGGTTGCCACCGGCAGTGAAGCCGTGTGGAAACTCTTCGGCAGCTTCTGAGACGCGTATCAGCTTTTCGCTGAACTCACCGCTAAGAATGATAGCGCCCATGGGGAAATAGCCTGCGGTAATGCATTTTGATGCGACTATGGCGTCGGGTTCCATATTGTACTTCACACTGCCCCACATCGCACCGGTGCGACCAAAGCCACAAATGACCTCATCGGCGATCAATGGGATGTCATATTTGCGCAAAATTGGGCGGATGGCTTCAAAGTAGCCTTCGGACGGAGGAATGACCCCTCCCGCACCCTGAACAGGCTCCGCAAACATGCCTGCGATGGTGTCCGGGCCTTCCTTGATGATCAGCTCTTCCAGATTGCGCGCCAGGCGTTGGGAAAACTCGATCTCGGACTCGCCGTCCTGACCAAAACGCCAGTAGTGGGGACAATCTGCGTGCAGGAAGCCCGGCAATGGCAATCCAAATTCTTCGTTGTAGGCCTTTCCGGTCATCGAAGCGGTTGCCACTGTTACGCCGTGATACGCGTTCAGTCGAGTAATGATTTTACGGCGCTGCGGCTGCCCGTTCCGGCGATGCAACATCCAAAGCATCTTAACCATTGTGTCATTGGCTTCCGAACCGGAGTTCGTGTAGTAAACCTTGCCCTCATCAAAGGGCGACACTTCGACCAGTTTTTCGGACAGAGCAACTGTCGTGTCGGCGATGCGACCGAAAAACGCGTGATAGCCAGGGAATTTCTTTGCCTGTTCGCACAGAGTATCGATCAACCCCTGATGGTTAAAGCCCGCGACATTGTTCCACAAACCGGAATTCGCGTCGATATAGCTTTTGCCATGCACATCAAATACGCGAATGCCTTCACCATGAGTGAGCACAACCGGCCCGTTTGTGTTCAACGTGTTGAGATCGGTAAACCCATGAAAGACGCTTTCACGGTCTCTTTCTTCCCAGGAGTTCTTGGAATGTTTGTTCATGATTTCGATTCCCTCACTTTGTATTTAAGACTACATGAAAAACATTTTGGCGTAAACCCCGAATATTGAGTGCGTGTTCGATATCTGAACATTGGTCTCGTTAAGAACAATTAGTTCTCTATCCTCGACCGTCGGTCGTTTACGACATTTCACCAAAGTAATAACTTTGCCGCCACATTCGCGGATCAGCACAGTGTTCGACCCTTGCAACCGCTATGATGTTGCCCGGATTGTATGCGATGATTTACGGCGCAGTGACGCATCTGTCCCATTACGGACCTGTCCATTTCAGCAAATGGATCGAACCATCAAATCTTGTGATCGGGCACACTGGATTTCAGGTTTTGTCCGCTTTGGCTGTCGAATAAGTGACATTTGTCCAATGCGACAGTGAAATCCATTTGCTCGCCAGAGTTTACCGGGCGTGGATTGAACATGACGGACTGCACTTGATTTCCGCCGAGATCAGAAAACAATGTCGCTTCAGAGCCCAGATCTTCTGACAAAGCGACCTGCATTGGCACCGTGCTGCTGGGGCCTTCAACGGGCAGACCGTGACCAGAAGGCGATATCGCGTCGGGGCGAATGCCCAACTTGAGCTCTCGACCTGCCGTAAGCTTACGCGAGAACGTTGCAGGTGCAGAAATCTCTACACCGCCCGGCAAGGCCAGCATCGGATCGCCATCACGGCTCGTCACCCTGGCATTGATCAAGTTCATCGGAGGCGACCCGATGAATGTGGCAACGAAAGTGTTCACCGGATTTTCGAAAACGTCGCGTGGGGTTCCGACCTGTTCGATATGCCCATCTTTCATGATCACGATCCGGTCGGCCAAGGTCATCGCCTCAATCTGATCATGCGTGACGTAGATGATGGTATTGCCAACCCTTTGGTGCAATTTCTTGATCTCGATCCGCATCTGAGTTCGCAATTTTGCGTCAAGGTTTGAAAGCGGCTCGTCGAACAAATAAACGTCCGGATGCCGAACGATGGCGCGGCCCATCGCAACACGCTGGCGCTGACCGCCAGACAGCTGCCCTGGCTTGCGTGAGAGATACTCGGTCAGGCCCAATATTTCTGCAGCGTCCCCAACCCGGCGGGTGATCTCTGCCTTTGGTGTGCCCGAGATTTTCAGACTGAAGCCCAGGTTTCCGGCCACGGTCATGTGCGGGTAAAGCGCGTAGTCCTGAAACACCATTGCGATATTGCGTTCGCGTGGGGGCATTTCGTTGACGACTTGGTCACCGATCATCAAAGAGCCGTCGGTAATTTCTTCCAGGCCTGCGATCATGCGCAGTGTGGTGGACTTTCCGCAGCCGGAGGGGCCGACAAATACGACGAATTCCTTGTCTTCGATCTCCAGATCAATGCCATGGACCACTTGGGTTTTGCCATAAGCCTTGACGATTTTTTCGAGTGCAACGCGTGCCATGGAATTTAGTCCTTGTCTTGTTCTGCGAGCTCAAGCCAGACCGGTAAATGATCCGATCCGCGAGCGGATTCATCTATATGCATGTGCCGGATGCGATGACGCAGGGATGCGCCGACAAGAATGTGGTCAATCCGGCGCGTGTCGAAATGGGCGGTTTTGCCAGTATTTTCGTCATGGCCCAGCCAGACCCAGGGGTCGATAAAACCGTCAAGTGTCTGGACGCGGCCCCCCTCCATCGATTTCGGCCCCACAAAAATATCGTAGACAGGTGTTTCCACACCGCTGTTCAGATCGCCCATCAGGATGACATCTGTTGGCATCGGTGGGGGCGGCGCGTCATTCTGCCAATGGGTGTCGATCAAATCAGGATCGCCGCACCATGCGCCCCCTTCGCCCGGAGCGGCGAGAATGCGATCCCGCACGAACCTTGCCTGGGTGACTGCAAATTCCGGCGACCAATAGAACAAATGGGTGTTGTACAGCCGCAGTGCCCCGCCCGGCGCGTCGATCACAGCCTCAAGCAGCGCGGCCTGCACGGCGTGACGAGTGATGGAGCCCATCTTGGGCAGAGGGTAGGTGCGCGTGGACAGGACTGGATAGCGCGACAGGATCATCTCGCCATGTTGGCGGCGGCGATTGAACAGCTTGCCGTTTGAATCGCGATAGCTGCCATCCGTATCCTGCCCGGCACCGTAGACCCAATAATAATCGCACAGCAATTCGGCGAGCTCGGCTGCCTGATCAACTTCACCGCCGCGTTTGAAGAACCGATCCACCTCTTGCAGACCGATGATATCGGCCCCCTCAAGCTCGCGCGCGATGCGTGGCAGGTCCAGATGGTCGTCAATCCCGACACCGTAGCGGATATTGTAGCTGACCAGTTTCATGATCGTTTCAGTCTTTCTTTTGGACCCAGCGAACCGCGCAGCACAAGTTCGCATCCCAGCGACACTGTTCTTGGGGTATCAACGGCACATTCAAGGCGGCTGATCGTCAATTCTGCCAAAGCACGGGCGACGGCCTCGACCGGCTGCGCGACGGCGGTGATGCCGGGGGTGGTTAACGAGAAAAAGTCGGGGTCATCGAAAGACACCACATCCATCTGTTGACCAGGTGCAACCCCCGCTTCGCGCATATATTCCAACCCGCCGGTGGCAAGCACATAGCTGCTGTAGAAGATCGCGCTTGGCGGGTTGGCCATCTCGTTGAGCACGCGAGTGGCCGCATGCCCGTTGCTGCGGCTCCAATCCTGCTGCCAGATCAGGTCTTCGCGTACAGGAAGCCCGGCGGCATTCAGGGCATCGAAATACCCCTCAAGCCGGTTTTTTGCTGTGCTTTCATAAAGATCACCCGTGACAAAGCCGATATCGGTGTGGCCGAACTCGATCATTCGGCTGATGGCATTGCGCGTTCCGGCACGGTCGTTGACGATGACGCGATCCGCGGTGACTTGTGGCAAATCGTTGTTGAAAAGCGTGATCGGTAGGCCGCGGGATATCTGATGGTCCACTTCGGTCTGGATGCTTTCGGTGCAAGACAACAGTAGCGCATCGATCCTGCGCGAGGCCGCCGCCTCCAGCGCTTCGGCCATGGCTATAGGTTGATGCCCATGGTGGAATGTCAAAAGCGAATATCCGTGTGGTTGAAGGGCATCAACCAGCACTGATAAAATTGCTGCGTTGAATTCGTCAAACACCGGCACAAGTAACCCTATGGATTTGGTCCGCTCGGTTTTCATCGCGCGGGCCAGCACGTTTGCGCGATAACCAAGATCTGCAATCGCAGCTTCGACACGTGATCGATTGGCTTCGCGGATGTTTTGGCCATTGAGAAACCTTGAAACAGTTCCAACGGCGACATCAGCTTTTTTTGCGACATCTAATATGGTCGGGTTGCGTTGAGTCATGTCAAATCACCTGTTCGATTGCCCAGACTGTATGACAAGCGCTGTGTGAATGTGAAACCGGGGCAGGTTTATCGTCAGCTTTTGGCTGTCGCTGTTGTATTGCCATGGTATGGTTTGCCCGGTGTAAGCGCAGGTGACCTCGGTCGGCGCAGCGCTGGTGCGCACCCATGCGGTTGCCCCATCGATCTCAGGAGCATCTTCTATAATTTCGATCGGGCGTGTGTGGCCATCATTATAGGCCATCCCAGATCCCCGCATTTGTGTCGGTGCATAGAGAACATGCAATACCTGACGGTCATGGACAGGTTGTGACATAAGAGACATGCGGGTGGCCGATGGCAGATCCGAGCCCATCATCCGGTCGGAATAGACCCGGTTCAACATGCCGCGTACCAGATATTTGTATAGCACTTGCCCGGTTGACCCATACAGCCGGAACAGCGGGTACGCGCAGTGAACCACGTTGCCCTTTTGCAGAATCGCCGGGCCTAAATCGGTGGCTCCGGGATCCTCGGGTGTATGCAGGTGAGAGCAGAAACGGTCCCAGCTGCGATTGAAGTACGATGGGCGGACAGTTGCCAGTATGTCGGCATCTGTTGCGCTTAGCGCTAGCGGCTTTTCATACATCACAATCGAAGCGTCCGGCAGCTCCGGATCAAGCCTTTCAGCGGCCTTCAGATAACTCGGGTCAAACTTGATGTCAGGGGCAAGCCTAGCGCCTATATCCAGCGTTAACGTGTCACCTTTCGGGTTGAGAGTTGATTGCCCGGTGGCCAGAACCGCGCCCCCGTTGGCGGTGAATTGTGCCAGTGACGCGGCAAAAGCTTTGCCGGGCCTGATGTCATCCGGCAGGATTGCCAGCCGGTATTTTGACAGGTCTGCATCACTTTCAATTACGTCAAAGGGGATTTGCAGCTCCAGCATCATCCGCGCGGCGGCGGCGTCGCTGGGCGATGTCCGATGACCCAGATGGCTGGACAGACCTCCGCTTTGTGCCTCGACCGAGACGAGAGCAACCTCAGCCTGATACTCTGCCGCGCGGGCATAAGGCTCAAGTGTCCTTACACGCTCATAGGCGGGGCGGATCAGTTCATAGGTGGCCGGGTCCATTGTGCCGCTGGGATGCAGCTGATCACCGATGGAACAATGCGCGCCCATTGCGATCATCTGGCAGCATTCGAATATCAGGGCCTCGGGGCGTTTGAATCCGCCAAACTCACCCCAATGCGTGTGAAAGCGTCCGGTCATACCCAACATCGGCAGGCCTAGCCCGTCGGCGTAACGGGCCGTGGCCGGAAAATGATCATATCCCCAGCCACCGGTTGGCAGGCTTTCCAGTTCAAGCTGTCCGTAGTGCTGGTAACGCTCTTTCTGGCCTTTGAAGATATGCCCGGAGTTGTAGAAAATCCGAACATCAGGGAACGCGCTGTTGATCTCGGTCGAGAAACGCTCAAAGAACGCCATCAGAACCGCCTTGTCATTTGACTTCCGGTCGGAGGCTTCACTGGGATCGAGGCCTTTGTCGCGCATAGCCTCCAGGCATGCGTTGCAAACACATTCATAGGATCCAAGGATGTCCATGAAGAGCGCCGGCGGTGCGTAGGCAGCGCAAACCTCACGGGCCATTGCGATCACGTAGTCAACATAGCCCGAATGGTTCAGGCACAAAGTATGCCAGGTGGGCGTGAGTTGGTTCATCGCGCTGGGTTCTGTGCCCGGATAATTGGTCGCCTTATTTTGAGCCTGCATGACACGCCATTCCGGATGCTCACGCGCGCTCAGCTCATCCCATTGAACAGTCAGATAAATCGGCGTTTCGATGTCGGCGGAGCGACAGGCCTGCACCATCTCACCCAACAGGTCGGGCCGCTCCAGATGGGGATGCGCTTTGCCGGTTTTGGTGGGGTAATAGGCCCAGCCATGATGGCAGCGCGCAAACAGCGTCACGGAATCGACCGCGCCGTCTTTCAGCACTTTCACAAACTGGTCGGGATCAAAATCAGCCCCGACACCTTCGATATGTTCTGAAGTGTGGAAATCCAGATGAATTTGGCGAAAGCGAAAATTCTGGGGCACGTTTTTGGGCATTCGTATTGTTATCCTTTTGCGCCACTGCGGTTTTTGCCGTCAGCCGAGAAATATTTCTGGAACAGCAGAAAGATGACGAGTGGGAGAATCGAGGTGATGATCGTTGCCACGGCACGCTGGTCCCAGTTTGGCTCATAAGCACCGGATATCGTTGAAAGCAGTACAGGAAGCGTCGCGTTTTCCCGCAGGAAGAGCATGGGGATCAGCAGTGCGTTCCAAGTCCACATGAATTGCAGGATTCCAACGGCGGCCATCGCTGTGAGCGTGTTGGGCAGAACGATGTAGAAATAAGTTCGCAGGTGCCCGCAGCCGTCCACTTGCGCAGCGTCGATCAGAGAGCGGGGAAAGCTGCCAAGAAAGTTTTTCACTAGCAGGACAGACCATGCAAAGGACAGCCCGACGAAAGGGATCACGACCGAGGTATAGCTGTCGATCAACCCTAGCTCTCGCCACAGCTTGAACAGCGGAATGATCACGACTTGTGTAGGAACGACAAAGGCGTTCACCAGGATCAGCAGCAGAACACGGCTGAATGGAAACTTCAGATAGTGGAACGCATAGGCGGCGGCCGGTGCGAATAACACGGGCAGTATGGTCGCAAAGCCTGCGATCAGCAGAGAATTGAGGAAGGCACGACCCAGCGGATAGGTCGTCCAGACCTCGACCCAGGCATCGAGGGTGAAAGTGAAAGGATCCAGTACCCACCATCCGGCGGTTATCTCGCCTTCGGGGCGAATTGACATCATGATAATGCCTGCCAGCGGGATCAGCCAGAGCGCGGCGACGGTGCCCATGATCAGGATAGGCAATTTGGGTGTCTTGCGGATCATCGTGCCTCCGAGCTCCGTTTCAGGATCAACGGCAATGAGCAGATCATGATCGCCAGCAGCAGCACGATGGTGCTGGCCGCGCCATAGCCTTGTTTGAAGTAGACCACTGTCTCTTGGTACATGAAGTAACCGACGGTCTCGGTCGCCCGGATTGGGCCGCCTGCGGTTAGAATTTGGATCATGTCGAACGCCTTGAGGCTGTTCAGCAGGTTGATGAAAATCGCGATGCTCACGCCGGGCAGGCTGAGCGGGATCATGATGTAACGCACGATTTGCCAGTTGGTTGCGCCGTCCACATAGGCCGCTTCGATCTGACTTCGCGGGATGGCCTGAATGGCTGCAAAGCAGGTTAGCAGCGGCAGGCCGGCCTGCGTCCAGACATAAGCCGCGATTACGCCCCAAAGCGCCGTGTCGGGATCGCCCAGCCAGGGGTTTGCCCAGCTATCCAGACCCACGGCTCGCAAGATACCGTTCAGCAGACCAAATTCAGGTTGAAGAATGCCCAGCCACATCAGACCGCTTGCGGTTTCAGAGATGCCATAGGCCGCAAAAATCACGATGCGAAAAGGTGCTGTCGCTTTTGGGGCAAGCCCGGACATCAGGGCAAATGACCAGCCGATGCCAACCGAGATGAATGTACAGGACAATGTCCATGTCAACGTCACCTTCAGGGCGTTGTGAAAATTGGGATCAGCGAACAGTTTGATATAGTTGTCCAGCCCGGCAGGTTTGGGGCGACCCAACCCTGTCCAGTCCAGAAAGCTGACGCGGAAGGTCTCGATCAGCGGGTAAAGCACACCTACCGCAAAGAAGAATAGCGTTGGTGCAAGCAGCGCAAACGCGACCCAATCCTGCCGCTTGAGCGAGCGGGATGATACCCTTTTGACCAGCCCCGCAAAGGGGCCGGTCTGGGTCTGTCGGGAGGAGAAGTTAGACCCGCTTTCCATGTTCAGTAGACTTCGTTTGCCTTGGCTTCCAGGGTCGCCGTCACCTCATCAATGGTGGCATCTGAAGGGTCCTGCAGGAATTTCTGCAAGCCGACCCGGAATTCGCCACTCAACTCGGCGGGCAGCAGGTCATCCAAAACAAAGAAAACGTCCGAGCTTTGCAGCAGGCCGGCATATTTGGCAACTACCGGGTCATATTTGGAGAGATCGGCATTTGCGCTGGGTGTGGCCTGACCATATTCCGCGATAATCTCGGATCCTTCGGCGCTCAGGACATAATCGATGAACATCTCGGCAGCCTCGGGATTGTTGGCAGCATCCATGACGACAAGGTTCTTGCCATCGACGCTCATGGCATCGGCATTGGCTTTTTCAATGGTCGGAAACTGGACGAAGTCATAGTCTGTACCGGCTGTAAGCGCGTATTCATTCGTTGCCCGACTGTTGACCCAAGTGCCAATCAACATGTACCCGGCTTTGCCATCTTTCAGCACGGCGTCGGCCGCATCGTCCCAATGCGTGGACAGCATGGTTTCGGCATCGGCACAGCAATTGGCTTCAAGCATCGCGCGCAAATTGCGGAACGTTTGCTTGACCGGCTCATCCGTCCATTTTGCTTCGTGACGTGCCAGTTTACCGGCAAAGTCAGTGCCTGCTGTTTTCAGCAGCGCATTCTCAAACCATTCGGTCTGGGCCCAGCTGCGTGCACCGATATAGACAGGCAGGTCGCCCGCTTCGCTAAGCGGCTTGAACGACGCCAGGAAACCATCCCATTCGGTTGGAACCGGATCTATACCCGCCGCAGCCATAGTGTCATTACGATACCAAAGGCCCGACCGGTTGCACGCAATGAAGTAGGCGCCATAGGTGCTGCCATCATGCTCACTCAAGCGGCGCCAACTGTCGTTCAGCGCGTCTGACCAACCGTATTGCTCCCAGGCTTCGTCCAGCGGGCGCAGCAGACCATTGTCGACCATTTCCTTTTCAAGCGACGGCCAGGTGTTGATCAGAATGTCGAATTGCTCTCCGGCCAACAGGGCCGTACGGATACCACCGCGCGCATCGTCGCCACCCGCAGCGGGGTTGATATCCTTCACGTCGATGTCGGGATGTTTCGCTTCGAAGCCTTCTTCCAGTTTGAGGATCATCTCGCGCTCGGAGCCCCCGAGCCAGTTAAAGATCACCAACTCCTGATCGGCGGCAATAGCGCTTCCGCTCGTCATCATGCCCATGGTTATTGCGAGTATAGACGTCTTTGAGAGTAGTTTCATCACATCCTCCAAAATGAAACGTTTCGAGTTCTAGTTGTTAGTAAACAGTTCATATAATGCATTTCAAGAAAAAACTTTTCATAAAGACAGTAACGTTTCATTTGTTGTGCAACTTCCCAGTGGCATTTCAATCGCCATACTACATTAAGACCAACAGGTCCCAACTTACCGGCTGTGGGGCCAGTTGAAACGTGGCTGAAAGACAGGATTTGAAGGATTGAAATACCTTAAG
This sequence comes from Ruegeria sp. CDSA021, assembly GCF_059612325.1. NCBI lineage: Bacteria > Pseudomonadati > Pseudomonadota > Alphaproteobacteria > Rhodobacterales > Roseobacteraceae > Ruegeria > Ruegeria sp. CDSA021. The sequence goes on along the minus strand of NZ_JBXWQJ010000014.1, from coordinate 61,722 downwards.
CACCCGGACCGATATTTGGCGCGATCTGAACCGGCGGATATTGAAATAGCCGGGCGTGTAGCGCCCATAAGCAAATGAAACAGGATTGATCAATGATTATCATCAAAGGCAAAACCCCCTTTTGATACGCTTTTGTTTCAACGCTTTTTTGGCCTTGGTTGACAGAAAGCCCCTATCCCTGGATGACATCCTGTCGCTGCACGCCCAGCCCTTCGATGCTAAGTTCAATCTTGTCTCCGGGTTTTAGATAGGTCTGCGGGTTTTGACCCATACCGACGCCAGGGGGTGTCCCTGTTGAAATCACGTCCCCGGGTTGCAGTGACATAAACTGCGATAGGTGTGAGATCACCGTAGCAACACCAAAATGCATCGTTTTGGTCGACCCATCCTGATAGCGGTGCCCGTTCACCTCAAGATACATGGGCAAGTTCTGTGGGTCAGGTACTTCGTCTCGTGTCACCAGCCAAGGGCCGATTGGGCCGAATGTGTCCGCGGACTTTCCTTTGACCCATTGGCCTGAGCGGTGCAGTTGGAAATCGCGCTCTGACAAATCGTTTACAACACAGTACCCGGCGACGTGTTCCATGGCTTCGGCCTCAGAGACGTATTTAGCCTCTTTACCGATGACGACACCCAGCTCCACCTCCCAGTCGGTTTTGACCGATCCGCGCGGGATTTCGACCGTGTCATTGGGGCCAACGATGGCAGAAGTCGCCTTAAAGAAAATCACCGGCTCAGCAGGTAGTTCCATACCGCTTTCCGCAGCGTGATCGGCGTAGTTCAGACCGACGCAGATGAGTTTGCCGACATTGCTAACGCATGGGCCGATGCGCGGATCTCCATCTACCACCGGCAGGCTGTCCACATCTGTTGCTTGCAATTTTTCAAGAACGGCGTCGCCGAGAGTTTCGCCCGCGATGTCATCAACCACTCCGGAAAGGTCACGAACTGAGCCATCCGATGCCAAGATACCGGGTTTTTCAGCACCTTTGGGGCCATAACGTAGTAGTTTCATTGTAAAGTCCTTCCTGTTCAGACCGTCCAGCCGCCATCTATGGCAAACGGCTGACCCGAAGTGTATTTGCTGGCATCACTGGCCAAATACAGAGCCAGTTCTGCGATCTCTTCCGCAGTACCAATTCGGCCCATCGGCTGACGGGCAATGAAATCGGTCATTGCCTGTTCGTAATCTCCTGTGGCGCGCAGCCTGTCATGCAGACTGGGGCTGTCGACTGTGCCGGGACAAATCGCGTTGCACCGAATGCCCTGGGTTACGAAATCGGCAGCCACCGACTTGGTCAGGCCAATTACCGCTGCTTTTGATGCGCAATAGGCAAATCGGTTGGGCACACCTTTCATGGATGATGCGACCGACGACATGTTGATGATTGACCCACCACCTGCTTCTAGCATTCCTGGAAGGGTCAGGCGGATCAGTCTGAACATGGCTTTGACATTAAGGTCGAAGCTGAAATCCCAATCCTTTTCGCGGCACTCAAGGATTGAACCCCCTGCAACATAGCCCGCACAGTTAAACAGAATGTCGAGCTTTGGCAGGTCGGCCGCAGCAGCTGTCACTGCCTCATTGTCCGTTGCGTCCAGCTTGAGCGGCTCGATACCCGCGATACCGCCCAATTCTGCAAGCGAAGCATCGTTGATATCGCTGGCGATCACGCGTGCGCCTTCGGTGGCAAACAATTCGGCGGTTGCACGGCCAATACCTTGGCCAGCTGCTGTGATCAGAGCGGTCTTACCTGCAAGCCGGTTGGATGGTTTGAATGTCGTCATTGGTAGCCTCAAAATTTCTCGGGCAGTAAGTCTGTTGGGATGTCCTGATAACAAACTGGTCGCAGGAAACGGCGTATCGACAATGTTCCCACGGATGTTGCGCCAAAGTTAGTTGATGCGGGGTAGGGGCCGCCGTGAACCATGCTGTCACACACTTCGACGCCGGTTGGGAAGCCGTTGGCCAATAGGCGCCCCGCCTTTCGTTCAAGCAGAGGAAGCAGCGCCTGAGCCTCGGGTTTGTCGCCAGCGTCCAGATGTAGTGTGCAGGTCAGCTGCCCTTCGATGGTCCGCGCGATCTGTTGCATCTGAGAGCTGTCGTTCACGCGTACGATAATGCCCATTGGTCCGAAAACCTCTTTCTGCAGCTTGCGGTCGGCCAGCCAGTTTTCGCCGGAGACTGCGAACAGGTACGGCGCGGCATCGCGCGTCTCGCAAACGGTGCCCATGATCTTGGAAACACCTTTACCGGCGGCGACGCGCGAAACGCCGCCGCGATACGCTGCCGCAATTCCAGCGGTTAGCATTGTCTGTTCAGCTACCGCGGATAGGCCGCTCTCAGCCGCCGCCTGAAATGCATCGGCTTCGGGTCCGTCAATGATCACGGCAATGCCGGGATTGGTGCAGAACTGACCCGCGCCCATGGTAAGCGAAGCTGACCAGCCCGCGCCGATCTCCGCCCCGCGCGCGGCAGCGGCTTGCGGCAAGATAAACATGGGGTTGACCGAGCCCAGCTCACCAAAAAACGGAATAGGTTCATCCCGCTGCGCGCACAGGTCATACAGGGCGCGGCCGCCCGCCAGGCTGCCGGTAAAGCCCACCGCCCTGACCAGTGGATGCTGCACCAGCCGCGTGCCCACGTCCCGTTTGCCGCCTTGTACTAGGGAAAACACACCTGGATGTGTGTCGGTCGCCTTGATGGCCGCGTCGATTGCTTGGGCGACAATTTCGCCAGTGCCGGGATGGGCAGAATGGCCTTTGACAACAATGGGGCATCCTGCGGCCAGTGCCGCGGCGGTATCGCCCCCCGCAACCGAGAAGGCCAGCGGAAAGTTTGACGCGCCGAACACCGCAACAGGACCCAGCGGGCGCTGGATCATGCGCAGGTCGGGGCGGGGCAAGGGTGCGCGATCCGGCATCGCCGGGTCATGGCGCATGTCCAGATAATCACCCGCTTCGATGTGATTGGCGAAAAGGCGTAGCTGGCCAACGGTGCGACCGCGTTCCCCCTGAAGGCGCGCCTGGGGCAAGCCAGTTTCCTGAGTGCCGATCTCGGTGATGGCATCTCCACGTGCGTCAATCTCATCTGCGATCTTGCGCAGAAGCGCCGCGCGCTCGGCGCGCGAGGACCATCCAAAAGTGGCAAACGCCGCCTCAGCCGATTGCACTGCGCTATCGACCAATGCCGCCGTCCCGACAGAAAAATCATGGCTTGGTCCATGCGCGGGTTCGGATGCAAAAGTCGCATCTGCGCCGACCCATTTGCCAGCGATCAGGTGTTTTCCAGTCAACATACTCGTTCTCTCTTACAGAAGGCCGCGATGGGCGAGGTTTCGCATCAAGTGTGACGCCCCGAAGGTCCATTCGGGGCATTCCGTTGAAAGGCGCACGGTGTTCGTCAGCGCCCCAAGCTGAGTGTTGGCGATGGTGACGACGTCGCCAAGTTTGTGCGTGAACCCGCCGCCAGGGGTATCCCGGTCCTGAGTTGGGGCGAAGAGCGTGCCGAGAAACAGCATCAGCCCGTCAGGATATTGGTGGTGGCGTCCGATTGTCTGCTTCACAAGATCTGCAGGATCGCGGCTGATCTGGGACATGAACGAGCTGCCGTTCAGCACAAACCCATCCGGTCCGGTGACGGTCAGTGTCAGTTCAGCCTGACGCACATCATCCAGCGTGAACCCATCGTCGAACAACCGGATCATTGGCCCGATCGCGCAGGAGGCGTTGTTGTCCTTGGCTTTGCTTAGCAACAACGCCGAACGCCCTTCGACATCGCGCAGGTTCACATCATTGCCCAGCGTTGCGCCCTTGATCTCGCCCTTTGAGGTAACGGCCAGAACAACTTCGGGTTCAGGGTTGTTCCAGGTCGAAACGGGGTGCAGCCCGATATCCGCGTCGAACCCGACTGATGACAGGACCTGCGCCTTTGAAAACACTTCGGCGTCGGGGCCGATCCCGACTTCCAGATACTGGCTCCAGAGACCTTCAGCGATCAGCGCTTCTTTAACCTCTGCGGCTGCGTCCGAGCCCGGTACGATGTTCCAGAGGCTGTCTCCGATACGGTCCCCGATGCGCGCCCGGATCGCGTCGGCTTTGGCAGGATCGCCAGCGGCCTGTTCTTCGATCACGCGCTCAACCATGGAGCCGGCAAATGTGACACCGCAGGCCTTAACCACCTGCAGGTCGCAAGGTGCGAGCCATTGGTGGTCGGCGTGCAAGGGGCCGATATCTTCACCTTGGGCGTTGCGTACATAATCCGCTGCGTCGTCGCGTTCGAGAATGTCCCGGACGGTTGGTGCCGTTTTCGACGTAATATCGACAACCTGCCCGTTGCGCAGGGTTACCACGCTGGGTCCGACGTCAGCACGCTCAATACGGCCGAGCCACAGTCCGTTTGAGTCCAATGTAGGTATGGTCATTTCAGTCCCTGAGTCTATAGGCGCGGGCGGCATTCCCACCCATGATCGCCTGGCGTTCTGCGTTGCTTAGTTGGCTCAGCAGCGTGTCGGTGGTTTCACACCAACGCTCGTAGCTGCTAGCCAAGGTGCAAACCGGCCAATCGCTGCCCCAGATCAGACGCGACGGACCGAAAGTGTTCAGCAGGTGATCCACATAGGGGCGTAGGTCTTCGGTCGTCCAGTCTGCTGCGGCTTCCGTCACAAGACCGGACAGCTTACACCATGCGCTGCTATCTCGGGACAAGGCCGCCATGTTGTCAGACCAATCACCGAAGATCCCGTCTTTGATCAATGGTTTCGATCCATGATCTATGACCACACGCATATCAGGATGGCGCTCAAGAAGTTGTCTGAGCGGGCCCAGATGTTGCGGCAAGGTTAACGCATCGAATGTCAGGTCGTGCTGTTGGGTCGCCTCGAACGCCGGTTGCAGCGTCTCACCAAGCATCCACAAAGGATCGGCGATGTTCTGTATCATCGGGCGGAGACCGACCAGTGCTGGGTGCGCGGCCAACGCAGCAATCTGCGCGCCAATATCATTAGCTTCAAAATCAACCCAGCCGACAACACCTTTGATGAATGCATTCTGGTCGGCCAGCGAGAGCATGTATTCGGTCTCAGGCACGGTGGGTGCCGCTTGGACAAGGACCGTGCCATCGATCCCGGCAGCCTTTAGCAGGGGCATTAGATCGTCCGGGGTGAAATCCCGGTAGATCGTGTCCAGATCGGGCGTCAGCCAGCCATAGTCGCCACGCGCCAAAGCCCAGAAATGCTGATGCGCGTCGATCCTCATCCGAGCACGCCCTTTTTCAAGATGATATTGCCATAAAGCCTGCGTTCGCCTGTCTGAATGATGGCAAAAGCGTTGGCCGCACGGTCGTAGAACGCAAACCGTTCCAAGCCTTGAACCTTGGTTGGATTGTCGGCGGTCATGTCGATGATACGCTGAAAATCCGCGACTGCTTCTGGAATCGCTTCCGGGTCACCGACAACTTGCATGGTCAATGCCGGATCGGGTACGAAGGTGTCCAGCGGCATCACGGACAACACAGCTTGCAACGCTTCACTGGCCGAAGACCCATCCGCCCGGATGCAGTCTGGCCCGCTACTGGAGCCCGGGAAATTCGCGTCTGCGATGACGATCTCGTCACCATGGCCCATGGCCCTCAGGGCATAAAGCAACCCCGGCGACAGTATTGGGTCGATGTTACGCAGCATCGGCGGCCTCGCTTGGCAGAGGCGCGTCCTGTCGGATTAGACCTTCGGATCGCAGATCCGACCACAGACCCGGAGGAATGTCGCGCTCCATTAATGCCGCATTGGATTGGACTTCTGCTGCGTTGACGGCCCCTGGCACCACTGTTTTGACGCACGGATGACCCAGCACAAATTGCAGCGCTGCGGCGATCAGCGGAGTATCGTGCGCCGCGCAAACCGCTTCGATCTTACGGACCCGGTCCAGAATGTCTTCCGGCGCGTCTGCATAATTGTACTTGGCGCCGGGCACAGCTCCGGTGGCGAGAATGCCTGAATTGTAAGGCCCCCCAAGGATGATCCCGACATCGCGCTGCTCACAGAGTGGCAGGAAACTGTCGAGCGCTTCCTGCTCCAGCAGCGTATAGCGTCCGGCCAGCAGGAACCCGTCAAAGTCGCCCAACCCAAGCAGCTTTTCGCAGACCTGCCATTCGTTTACGCCCGCGCCAATTGCGGCGATTTCACCCGCATCGCGCAATTCGGTCAGAGCCTTGTACCCCCCGCCGTCAAAAAGCTCGCGCACCTTGGCGTCCGAAACCTCTTGGCTGCCTTGACTGAAGACACAGACATCGTGGACCAGAAGAATGTCAGAGTTCGCCACACCGATCCTGTCGCGGCTGGCCTCGTAAGATCGCATCACCCCGTCATAGGTATAGTCGAAGACGATTCTTTTCTGCGGTACATCGACGAAGGCTTCGGGGGTCACCTCATGCGGTTCGCAATCCAGCAACAGGCGACCAATCTTGGTCGAAAGCTGAATGTTCTCGCGACCGAACCGATCGATCGCCTGCCCAAACCGATGCTCTGACCGGCCAAGCCCGTATTGCGGCGCGGTGTCGAAAAAACGGATGCCTGCGTCATAGGCGGCTTGCAATGCAGCCTGCGCGTCCTCGTCCGAGACTTTGCGGTATAGATTGCCCAACGGCGCCCCGCCGAACCCCATGCGGGTCAGGGGAACGGGCCGTGTGGTCCGGTTGTTCAGTAATTCTGTCTGGGAAACGGTCATCCTGCCTCGCTATTCAGCTGTGGGGTGAGGTTGAACAAATCGGGGTTTTGCTGTTCCAACTGTTCGATGCGCGGCATCAACTGCCCAAGGTGGGTACTCATAGCGTCCTGCGCAGCCTGTTCGTTGCGATTGCTGATTGCCTCGAAAATGGCCCTGTGCTCCGCCAATGTTTCAGCGATCCGGCCAGGGGTGGGCAGCAACAGCATGCGGGCGCGGCTGACTTGTAGTGAAACGGTCTGGGCGACATCCGCGAGGCGTCGAAAGCCGGTGAACTCCATCAGCAGGCCGTGGAATTCTTCGTCTGCCTGATAGAAGCCCGCGATGTCTTCATCCTCGATCAACAGCTCTTGCAGGCGCATGTTGCGGCTCAACCGCTTGCGCTGATCGTCGGTCAGATCGCGCGCGACTTTGGCAACGGTTGCAAGCTCAAGCGCTTCGCGCAGGAAAACGCCTTCGCGGATTTCATCCATCGAGAAATAGGATACGCGGGTGCCGGATTGCGGCACCACATCGACCAGCCCTTCAGAGGCCAATCGCGCGATCGCGTCTGCAACAGGCGCGCGTGATACGCCCAATCGTTCGCACACAGGAGCTTTCCGGAGGTTTGCTCCGGGAGGGAAATCAAGCGAGAGAATCGCCTGCTTCAGGGAGTGGTGAACCCGTTGTGTCAGCGGCCCTTCGATCGTCGTGATCTCAGGCAGCAGCGCGGCATTAATATCTTGGTGTTTGTTCATGTTTGGCTACTTAGCATTCTAACATGTTAGTTGACAAGTGTGGGTTCTGGATTTAGCAACATTGGTCAAGCAAGCGGGGAAGAGATGCAAGCAAACGGTGGCATAGATGTTTTGGAAAAGGCGACGCGCGACGTCGTGAAGCTTAATCCACAGGACAATATCGTCATTGCTCTGCGAGACTTGCAGGCGGGCGAACAACCGGCACATGTACCGGTGCCCCTGGCTGCGCCTGTTACCCGCGGTCACAAAATTGCGGTGTCATCAATCCAAATTGGCGAAAACGTTGTTCGTTATGGTCAGATCATCGGGCAAGCCAAAAGCGATATCGCGCCGGGTGAACATATCCACGTGCACAACCTCGTTATGGGCGCGCATCAACAAGACTATGCGCATGCCAGCGCCAACGCCCCGCTGCCTGCTCTGACTGAAGAGTGGACATTCGATGGATACCATCGCACCGACGGAAAGGTGGGCACCCGAAACTACATCGGTATTCTGACCACAGTGAACTGCTCGGGTTCTGTGGCGCGTTTTATCGCCGAAGCGGCGGAAAAATCCGGTCTGTTAGACAGTTTTCCCAATGTCGACGGCGTGGTGCCGATTGTGCATGGGACCGGTTGCGGAATGTCCGGCAGGGATGAGGGGTATGCCACCCTGTTCCGGACGCTGGCCGGGTATGCGCAGCATCCTAATTTCGGGGGTATCCTGCTGATTGGCCTGGGGTGTGAGGTCATGCAGGTGGCGGACCTTGTCGGCGGGCGATCAATCCGCGCTGACGGTGCCTTGCGCTATATGACCATTCAGAACGAGGGTGGAACCCGGCGTACCATCGAACGGGGGCTGGAAGAATTGCGCGGTATCGCTGAATTGGCCAATCAGGCCGAACGCGCTCCGTCTCCGATCAGTGCCATCACAGTGGGTATGCAATGTGGTGGCTCGGATGGATATTCGGGGATCACCGCAAACCCGGCCTTGGGATATGCCTCAGACTTGCTGGTGCGTCATGGCGGAACAACGATCCTGTCGGAGACCTCGGAAATCTACGGGGCAGAGCATCTGCTGACCCGGCGGGCTGAAACGGTCGAAGTTGGCGAAAAACTGATCGAACGCATACACTGGTGGGAGGATTACACTGCCCGCAACGGCGGTGAGATGGATAACAACCCAAGCCCCGGCAACAAGCGCGGCGGGTTGACTACTATTCTGGAAAAATCGCTGGGTGCTGTTGCCAAAGGAGGCACCGCGCCTCTTCGCGACGTCTACAAATTCGGTGAAATGGTCGATAAGCACGGGTTCGTTTTCATGGATAGCCCCGGGTTTGATCCTTGTTCGGTGACCGGACAAGTGGCCTCGGGCGCAAACCTGATCGTGTTTACCACCGGGCGCGGTTCGGTTTCGGGGTATCAGCCGACGCCCTGTATTAAGCTGGCCACCAATTCCGAGATGTATGCCCGCATGGCCGACGACATGGACCTGAACTGCGGTGACATCGTGACCAACGGGATCAGCATCGAGACAAAAGGCGAAGAGCTGTTTGAAATGCTCATCCGCGTCGCCTCGGGAGAAAAGACCAAAAGCGAGGAACTTGGCTTTGGGGGCGTTGAATTTGTCCCCTGGCAAATCGGCGCGGTGATGTGATCTGCATTCGACGAAAATGAAAGGGGCACTGCTGCAGCCCCAGTTTAGAATGTCCCCCGGCCTCACAATTTTCCGGCGTAAGTGAAATTATGTGCAACGTGCGCCTGCGGTCTTTTTAAAGACGAAGCAGTGCGTTTTAGCCGAATTCAGAGATACCTGATCCACACATTTTGATCCCGGTTGCACCCAAGTTCCTCGACCACCTCGTTTGCACTCAAGTTGAACTCTCTCGCGAGATCCGTGATCTGGACCTGCTGAAAGCTATCAGCGTTCCGAACCAGTCTGCCATCTTCAAAAGCGATAAACTCGTGAGACCTGCCACCCCAGCGGACGATCCCACCGCAGAGTCGCTGACTTTCCATTTTGACCAGTTCGGCCACAGGGTCGGCAAAGAAATCACTCCACTTAAGAAAACCGGTACTGACTGCCCGCGCAACCGCCTGTTCGATCGTCCGGCTTTTAAGCTTGGTGGTGATCGAAGCAGTCAGCGCATCAACGGTTCGCGAAGCGTGCCCCAATTGCCTAGCAATGACAGACGGTATCAAACCCGACGCGAGCATTTTCAACACATCCAACTCATCACCAGAGAGGGAATCCGAGGGAAAGTTGAATACGGTTTCAATGACATCGAGGGCAAGCAGATGCAGGACCTGCGCTTCATGGCGAAGAGCAGGGAGTATTCTCACGACCAAGGCGTCCCATTCAGGACGCGGCGCATTGGACGTGACGGTAAACACGCCGCGCTCGCCAAAAGGGTTGATCACTGGAATTGAAAGACCGTTCTGTCCCACGCCGAACTTTCTGGCGGCGTCGAATAGCGGCGCGTGTTCACGCTGTTCATCAAATACTGCCCAGTCGATTGGTGCGATCATGTTGGCTCCAAACCGAATGAGAGGATCGGCTATGACCAGGTCGTTGTCGACGTAATGCCTGACCCATTCAGCGGGGAATGTGGTGCAGCCGTGGACCACGTTGTGATGCTTGTCGATATGGGCGTAGGATGCGTTTTCAAATCCAAACCTTTGGCAAATTTCCTGGAGGCGTGCCTCCCCCGATTGCCTGAAATCCAGTTCAGAACTGCCAATATCTGCGATTTTCATAGATTGTCTTTCTGTCTCGCGTTGCCGTCGAGACCGATTAGCAACCTAAAGCTGAACAAACCACTCGGGAATTCCCGTAGCCAATCACAGATTTGAATACTGTTCTGTTCAGGATGCGGCAACAGAGCGGAAACCCGCTGATGAGACGCGTGAATTTGAGAAGCCGGCGACGTACGCACCTCCAAACTAATATAAGTTCCCACGGTCCTCGCGAAGCCCATCTTCCTCCTCCCGCGCCCTTCGCGCCAAAAGCCCCATGAAACTGGAAATCAGGTTCAGTTCACCTCGTTCATCGGCCTTAACCATGCCCCGGAGATATCCTCCCGGATTAACCACCGGCGGCAGTTTAGGGTCACTCAGCCTCGCATCCGTGATCAACCCAGCCAGGATTGCGCCCATGACACCCAGACGATCAATCGCCATATGCCAAGCGGAGACATTGGTGCCAATTTCCGAAAGCCGGGACCAAACGCCGGTTTCAATCGCATAGAGGGTAGGGTTGAAACTCTGGGCGCCGCTTCCAGCGATATCGATATGCATACGAAGCTCGGGAGATGCCAGGTCATACAGGATGCGGTTATTCACCCGAGGCAGTTTTTGGGACTTGTGAGGTACCATATCAGTCGGATGATTGCTTTCTAAGCAATGCGCAGGGCCGTCAGGCCCGGAGCCCGAACAATTTGGGTCCGAGGCTTTAGCCGAGGGCATTGAAATCTCGGCATCGGCGTTACAGGACAGAATTTTTTCTTCAATTTGATCTTGTATATGGGACCCGAAACAAGCTTCGGGTTCACCCGAAATTTCACCGGGTTGAGCAACCAGCTCTTCGATCCTTTTCCAAAGGCCATTAGCCTCCTGAACATGTATCCTGAGCTGCTCCAACGACATGTATTTCAGCTTGTCAGAACGCGGCCAAGTATCAAATTTGGCCAACAATTCGTCAGCGCCGACAGGTGGGCAGGGGAGTGAGACAAGAACCGCCAGGCTGTGCTTCACATATCGATAAAGCCGTGATCGATCACCGCGCAGCTCATCATGTTCTTTCTTTTCGGCCTTGCTTCGCACCTCCGCGTCGAGCATCTCGGATATGAGGTCCAGGGCAGGGGACAGGAACAGTCCAAGCCCCTTGCGCCTACACCGTGCCCCGTTTGCGCCAAGCCTGCGTTCGATCAATCCAATGGCTTCCAGATCGCGTTCGTGATTGTGGATTGTCCGATCTGTCACGCCACGCCCGGCGATCAGTGTTTCCTGACGCGCGTAGCAAAAAGGTTCCTGGGACAGATCGCGAAACGCACATGGCGAGATCATGTCGATGATGATCTCAAAGGTGCGAATACACTGGGCGGATGCGCCTCTGATCTGGGCGTAGCACACACAAAGCTGCCGAAACCGGTCACGGTTCCAGCCCTCGGGAAGGCCGTTATGGAAGCGTATATTTTTGTGATGATGGGCGGATGAGATGTGCCGAAAGCTCATGGTTTCGACCTCACCTGGCAAAGGTCAGTATTGGCATCGCGGCTTAGCGGGGCAGGGTATTCGGTATGGTTCAGGGGTCTCATGGTCTGCTTCTCATTGGGGAAGCAAGGCGGCTCGAACCTCAGCGAAAAGACAGAGAAAAACCGTTCGCACAGATGCGTTTATCCTTGTCAGTAATTTGGGAACTTCCTATAAATCAGGTGATCAAACTTGACTTAAGAAGATCCCCGCTGAGGCCCCGCCTTGCGGGGTTTTTTTGTTTCTGGGGCTAGGTTATTCCTCCGGGCCAAACGGCCTGGTTTAAAAATACGGCTGGCGATTTTGGTGGCATAGCCAGGAGCAACGCGTTGTGCCGCAGGTAAACACGTCAGTATCGAATGAGTTCATAATCACTGAACCCGAATATGTCGGTCCACTCGACACCAACGCCGCGGAAGTAGCTGGGAGGCTCACAGCGATTGCCAAGGGGCAGCCAGGCTGGGATTGGCGCAGGAGCGCGATCGGACCAGTGAAAGCTCGCGTTGTCGTCATATGTGCCAACCACAAAATCAAGCGAGCGCTCACAATCGCCCTCTCGCGAACGACGGCGATAGCTGTAGTGGCGCACATCCCAAACCCTGATGGACCTGACAACGTCGAAATCGGGTGAGGAATGATCGACGCTGATCGGAGTGGCTTGAAAGCTATCGCCGGACTGGCCATGAAATGCCTGGATCGCTTCTGTTGAGATCGCAGCATCTACCAGCAATGGCTCTGTCGTATCGTCAGATGGAAGCTCTGGAATAGGGCTGGCACTGTTGCGCTTGATGGCGCCCAGCCTTTCCATGGGGCTCAAGCCTAAGAAGCTCTCTGAAGCTTTCATTGGACAGCGCCAGAGTTGGAGCGGCGGTTCGACCGGGTAGGGTGTGATGCGCCGAATGAACTCCCCCTTGGCTGCGACGCAATCAGTCGAACTTGGCCAACCCCCGGCGAGGCAAAGGAATATGGCACAGTCAATTGGATAGGCACTGGCCTGCGTGGCCGGCAGTGCAGCGAGTGCAACTGCAAGGGCCTTCGCGCGGCTTTGAATTCTGGGCTTTGAGTGGTTCATGATAGTCTCTCCTGCTTGCGAATCGCCTAAGCAATATCCGGCCAATATATTTCTGACAATCCAATATCGTATATTGGCGTACTTTCTTATATTGACGTAGATTGTGTTTTAGTCCACAACTTTTGGATGTAGAAGACGGCCCATAGGGGGTCGTCATGGCGGACAACAAGAGACAATACACTGTGGTAACCATCGAGATGGTCCGGGGCCTGAAAGAAGATCAGGTTCCCTTTACATGCCGCTACGAATTTATCGGACTCGCTTCCCTTGGACGACCTAAGTACCACTGCATTTACAGCTCGCCGAACTATGTCGGAGCCTTGTGCAAGTCGAAGATCTCTCGAGCGGGCGCTGAGCCCAGAGAGTTCGATCTTTGGCCGGGGCTTTTTAAGCATCACCAGGAATTTGGCGACGGGCGCATTCTCTGCGTCAAATCAGATTACACGATCGAGTCGATTACCCCAGAGGGTCTCGAAGCAGCTCAGGCCCTGGACGCGAAATCCAAAACCTGATCGGTCACGTTCGAGAACTCGGCACATCAAAATACTGGGGCAGGGCACATGAAACGGCTCTTGTTTCTCAGTGCTCCACTCGCGTCTTTGTTCATTGCTGCGGTTTGGATTGAACCATCAAAACAAACAAAGACCCTTAGCGCGTCCGAGGTGATTGCCATTGATGGTGACACGATCGACCACGGCGACGACCGCTACCGGCTCGTTGGCTTCGATACGCCTGAGACCTACCGGCCGCAATGCCGTGCGGAAATGACTCTGGGATTGAAAGCGAAAGCAAGGCTGACAGAGATCATCAAAACGGCGGGCCAGATAGAGTTGTTCATCCAACCAGATCTGGACGTGCATGACCGCTTCCTGGCGGTTGGGCGTGTGGCTGGGCAGGACGTCGGGACCATCCTGATTTCCGAGGGTCTCGCGCGCCCATACTCTGGCGGTAAACGCAGGTCTTGGTGTGGTTAAAAGAAAGGATCACACAACAGTTTATGACAATAAAGCAATCTCACTAAGCAATAAGCGGTCCTGTCGATTGCGCCAACAACCGACAGGACAAGAAACGCCCCAAATCCATCCGGGCATTCCTCCAACATCAAGAGAGAACTGTACTATGGTAAAAACAGTAACCCTAGATGCCGATCCTAGATTGGACAGCGCCGCGCCAGAGTCAATGGGTGCGGACCCAGACAACGTGCCTGAGCTTTCGGCCGCACAGCACTGACCGGCCACAGCGCAGAGCAGGACATCCCGACATATCAGCCAAACCTTCCGGCTGATTGATCTGAGCTGAAAGCAGGCTTTCTACGAAGCCCGCGAAGGGCTCAGTGCTGTGTTCCGGCATCCAGCTTCCTGCTGCTCAGATTCCGAACCTCATAATAGTTATTATGTAAACTTTACTGACCCATTTTTGAAAGGCGGAAAGGCGATCACAGTGGCCACTGACACTCCAAAAAACTCCGAAATTGGCCCCGGTTTTCTTCGCGAAGCGCTCTCTTCGATGCAAGTGGTGTTACGCCGAAGAGAGAATGCGACCAGGTGGGGATGGAACTGCACCCGGCACACAACCGCCACTGACTATGAAGCAGGTGCGGTATCTCCAACGCTACTCGAGTCAAACCATTCAAAACAATGTGAAATCAATTCAGATAACATTAATGTCATTTTGACACTTAGGAAGTTTCGCCGGTTCTCAGTCTCGTTTCTCGTGCTGTGGGTCACGACGATGAACCCCGCTTTTTCCCAGGTCATCGAATACGAACCCGATGGCAGCGTGTTTCTGAACGGTGCGCGGGCAGAAATCGTTGATGGCGTGGTTAAACCAATACGGATGCGGGAATACGAGCTGGACGAACAGGCGCAACCGCCCAAAGCCAAGCCACAGGAAAAGATCGAGATTGCGGGCAAGGCACCGCGGCCTCGCAAAGCCTCTGGTGGCTGGTCGCAGGAACGGATCGTCAAGGAAATCCATGCAGCGGCGGAACGGCATGACGTTCCGACCGAATTGTTCATGGCACTGGTCTGGCAGGAAAGCCGGTATCGGGCTGATGCCCTGTCGCCCAAGGGTGCCATCGGTTTCGCGCAGCTCATGCCGGGAACGGCAAAAGACCTGGGCGTGGACCCAAGGAACCCTGCTGAAAATCTCGACGGTGGCGCTCGCTATTTGGCAGCGCAGTACCGTGAGTTTGGAGACTGGAAACTGGCGCTTGCTGCCTACAACGCCGGTCCCCATAGCGTCGTCCAGTATGGCGGCATCCCCCCCTTCACCGAAACCCGCGACTACGTGCGGATCATCCTAAGCAAAGTGAGTAAAGAACTATGAAAAGACCCCCCATGAAACGGCACCACTTCATCCAACAAGTGGCATTCTTTGCGCTGACAATGACCATCGTCAGCGCAGCACCGGCCTCCGCTGGCTGGCTGCAGGATGCCATTGGCGATTTCATCAACGAGACACTGGCCGACTCGAAGGTCGTAGGCGTGAGCCTTGCAGCAGTTGGCTTCATCTGGGGCTGTCTGGCCTACGTGTTCGGCTGGGGTTCGCTGAAAGGCCCCGTGATCGCAATCGTCGTCGGTGCAGTTATCGGCCTCGCTGACACCTTCATCGGAGCCTGATTCATGGCGCGCCGCAATACGGTCTTTCGCGGCCTGAGCCGCCCCGCAGAATGGGGCGGCCTGCCCGTGATCTATCTCTTGGTGATCGCGGGTATGACCATGCTTGCGTTCTTCTCGTTCGGAGTAGCGCCAGCAATCATTGCGGGCTTTGTTTTCTATACCGGGCTGCGCCTCTTTTACGAATGGGAACCGGCATTCTTCCGCATCCTGTCCGTGACGCTCTCCAAGACACCACGCACCAAAAACCGTCAGCACCACGGGGGAGATTTCTATAGTGCCTAAGCCTGCTTCAAAGGATCTGTTTACCCTCGCTCGCTCGTTGCTTGAGCCGAGCTGGCGTAAGGATGAAATGCACCTCTTTCAGATGTTGCCATATGGCTATGTCGTGGACGATGAGGTCATTTCCACACGTAACGGCGGACTGATCGCCGCTGCCGAAATTACCGGAATCAACGCAAACACTCTGGACGAAAACGAATTCGAGTTTTTGGCCGAGCGTTTTGAACGTGTATTGCGGACCACTCCAATTGAGGTCGCATTCTACGTTCATCGAGTGACCGTGCCCGCTGAGACAGGGCATGTCATCACGGACACAACCGGCTTTGCTGGTGCTGTGGCTGAAGCCATGCGGTCAGCCTCGCTCGATGCAGAGTTGAAAGAACGCAAGATCATCATCAGCGCCATTCTCCAAAAGCGGCAGGATGAGCGGGCAAGACAGATGTTCGGCATGTCGTCTGGAACGATAGACGAGGAACGCTGCGAAATGATGGAACAGCTCGATGGTGTGTTCACCACACTGGCGGGCACGCTGGGTGAGGCCCGTGTTAGCCGGCTGAAGCTCAGCGATGGGCGTTGGCTGGGCTACTATGGAATGCTGCTGAACGGGCGCTATCAGTCAATCGTTCATACGAACATTGCTGAACCAATTGCCTTCAACATGCCGCAAGAGGACGTGCTGTTTCAGGGCAAGACCGGCAAACTGGTCACGGGCGACGATCTGGAACGCGCCATCCGTGTCTATTCCCTGAAGAACTACCCGATGGTGTCGTTCCCCGGTATTTTCGACGGGCTGGACCTGCCGGTTGATGTCGTGATTTCGCAATCTTTCCTGCCGATCAGCCGTTCACAGGCGCAAGAAATGGAACGCCGCAAATCGGGTCAGATGCGCTCGGCTGGTGACAAAGCGAAGTCGCTGGAAGAGGACTTGTCCATCCTGGCCGATGGCATTGCTTCGGGCACCATGTCACTCGGCAAGCACCACCTGTCGATCTGCGTGTTTGGGACAGAGGAAGATCTGAAAACCGCTGAAAAGCATATCATCGGTGAAATTCAGATTTCGGGTGGCACGGTGAAACGCGAAGTGATGTCGGCGCGGACGGTGTATTTCGCGCAGCACCCCGGCAATTTCGCGTTCCGTGCCCGTGAAGAACTGATAACAGATCAGAACTTTGCGGACATGGTAGCGTTTCACATGCGGCCAAAGGGTCTGCCTGAGAACAAGCTGCCTTGGCCTGGACCTCTGGCGACGTTCCCCACCACGCATGGCGACAGCTACGATGTTTCGTTGCACCTGCCCAAGACCAGCTCAGACGCTGAAAACCTTCCTTCCGGCCATACCATCGTTCTGGGTCCAAACGGGTCAGGTAAGACCGTGATTGCGATGTTGCTGGCGACATGCGCTGTCGCTCAGGGCGCGCGGATCATTGCGTTTGACAAAGACCGGGCAATGGAAGCTCCGATGCGGGCACTCGGCGCACAATACACTCGCGTTCGGGTTGGCGAACCCACTGGCATGAACCCGTTTCAAACGGAAACGGATGAAGCGGGGCAAAGCTGGCTGGCAAATTGGGTCACGGCTTTGATGAGCTATGACGAAAAGCTGACCGCCGAACAGAAAGACGAGATCACTCAAGCCTGCCAAGCCAACGCGACCCTGCCCCCACAGCTTCAGAACTTCGATTCACTGGTGGATCGGTTCAGAGCTTTTGATGACGGCAAAAACCTGTTCAAGCGAGCAAGTGAATGGGCCGGTGACGGGCGGTTGTCGTGGATGTTTGGCGAAGGTGGTTCAGATCCGTTTGCGTCTGGCGACCGGCATCTTGTGTTCGACATTTCCGAGGTTCTGGATGACGAGTTGGTCCGGTTGGCGTGGATCAGCTACGTCATGCGCCAGATCGAGCGCCGGTGTGCCTCAAAGGTGCCGACTGTCTTCGTCATTGATGAGGCATGGGTGATCGCTGGCAATCCCTACGGCGCGGACATCCTCAAAAACGCTTACACCACATATCGGAAACTGAACGTCATGATGATGATGATGACGCAGATCCCCGATCACCTCCTGTCATCGGCAGCCAGTAAGTCGATCCTGGAAAACACCAGCACGCAGCTCTTGTTCCCATCCCGATCCGGCAATGAAGCGGACTACCGGGCAATCGGTTTGAACGATGCAGAGCTGGGCGCATTGCGGGCGCATTTTGGCGACCGTGTGATGCTTATGAAAAAGGGTGATGAGAGTGTCTGGCTCGATGTCGATGTCGGCGCACTCGGCCCCTTGCTTCGTGTTCTGAGTGGATCAGACGGCAAGTCTTTCCCTGATCCTGAATGGCGTCAAAACCCCAACTTCTGGAAGGAAATCACATGAAATCTCGCCTTATCCTCGCCCTCGTTGTTCTGGCCGCTGTTGCCGCCTGCACCAACACCTATTCGGGCTATCGCAGCAAATGCGCCTGCGACTTTGAGCGCATGACCCCCCCTGAAAACATGGAGCTTGTTTAATGAACGTCCTGAAAACCCTTCGCACCACTGCAACCGTCACCGTTCTGGCCGCCCTGCCCGTCATGGCGTCGGCCCAGGGTGTTCCGACCATCGACGCCACAGCCATTACACAAGACGCCGCCAACTCGGCAAAGGAAGTTGCTGAAATGGTTCGCCAGTATGAGCAATTGTTGCAGCAGTATGAAAAGCTCGAACAGCAGCGCGCCATGCTGGAAAACTCCTTTAAAGCCATTACTGGCTTGACTGACCTGGACGAGTTCAACAGCCGCAGCTTTCTGAAACTGGCAACCGCAGCCGACACCTTCGGTTATGCGCTTGATGCGGCAGAGGGTGGTATCTCCGGCCTGCCCGATGTCGCTGCGCAGGCGATGGAACGCCGCTCCATCAATCTGGGTTTGGGCGACGGCATCCTGTCTGAGTTCAACGGCTCGGACGTACCAGCTCGTCGCATCCTCTCAGAACGTGGTGGTGCTGGCCTGATGGCGTCTGCTCTGGGTGAGAACGGTTACGACATGGCCGGTCAGCTTGCAGAAGATGCGGAAGATCTGCGCAGTGAAATCGGCCAACAGGAAGATCTGAAGGAGGCCATCGACTACAATACGGCGGTTTTGATGAAACTCCTGCAAGTTGAAATTGAAATCTTGCGCGCAACCTCGGCTAATGCTGTAGCGACTGGCACGGATCTGGCTGCAAACGCAGCGGATCTAAAGACGCTTAGCAATTACGCAAGAGGAGAATCCCAATGAAAAGCCGCACAACATTCGCCCTGACCACACTGACGGCGGCGCTTTTAGCGTCGTCGGCCAGTGCTGAGGCCAGACTGCCGTTTCCCCCCAATGTTGATTGGACATTCGGGGAATATCGGACCTGTCTTGGTTACTCGGGCGTCCGAGCGTTCAAAAAGCCTTTGAAGGAATACGGGGTTGAACAACTGGAAAACGCTGGTCAGGGCGCAGATCAACAGTATGTCGTCGGCAACTGGACCGATGCCATTCTGAATGAGCAAGTGATTGCTGCACATGAATTTGCCATTGAGCAATGCCGCCTGCGCAAAGCCGATGAAGCATTCAGCACTGAATGCCCGCTCGGGAACCTTAGCCGCGAAGCTGCAATCGAGTTGGCGGGCGCGGACCAGGACGGTTTCTGGTCGAAGCCATCCAGCGAACTCAAAACGCTCAAAGACGCGCAGCAAGAACGCTTGGAAGCGCTGCGCCCTGTAATTGAGGAGGCTTGTGGGCCGTGATTCAGGATTTCGTCAGCTCGATTGAAACAGCAATCAGCAACTTTTCTCAGCAAGCATACACCAGCCTGGCGGCGGATCTCGCATCCGCCCTCTGGGCAATTGCTGCGCTGATCTTCGTGGCGATGCTGATCAACGGCGTACTTCAGATCAGAGAAATAGGGTTCGGTGGTTATATCGGCTGGATCATTCGGGCGACGATAATCATCGGAATGGCCTCAAGCTGGTCCTTTTTTCAGCCAATCTATCAAGGCGTTCAAACCTTGCCGGACAGCATTGCTGGGGCGCTCACTGGCACCACAAATGTATGGCAGGCGCTCGATGAGATTGCGCTTCAATGCTTTATTATGGGTCAAACAGCCATCGAGAACGCCACGTGGGGCTTAAGTATTACAGGCGCGATCTTGTGGGTTGTCGGGGCAGTGATTGTCGCCTTTGGAACTGGCATGGCGCTGATTGCAAAAGGCGGTTTAGCGGTTCTTCTCGGACTAGCGCCCGTGTTCATCGCAACGCTGCTCAGTTCGGCAACAGCAAACATCTTTGCGGCCTGGGCAAAAACGACCGTGGGCCTCGTCATGGTGATTGTAGTGTTGACCGGGATTGTCTCGCTGATCCAAGCGCTTTTCGCTTCGGAACTTGGTTCCTTGTCTGATGTAAATGACATGGAAGCCAGCGGACGTTTTCTTGCAATCTGCATCGTGGCTATCGTGATGCTCACGCAGATCCCGTCGCTCGCGGGCGGAATGTCGGGTGCAATCGTGTCGGCATCCTCGGGTCTCGCCGTGGCAACCGGCGCTGTCGCTGCCGTAAGAAGTGCGTTGGGCACTGCAAGCGACGGCGCAAGGGGGGCAGTAGCCGGTGGGAAAACTGCAGCCGCGATGGCCTCCGCAGCCCGAGACGGCACCGGCGTACGAGACAGCGCGTCTCGTGCGATGCAAGCGCGCCGGGACATTGCGCACAGATCTCGCAACCAGGATGGCGCGGCTCGCCAAAGCTACGCCGCTGATCGCTATCGGCAGAGCATAAAAGCTGCCCGTGAGAAACCAACGAAACCATCATAATCCGAGGCAATGAGCAAATGTCACATGTGACAGATCACGAAAAAGAACTCTTTCTGGGCGCTCGACGCGATGCCTTTAAATGGCAGGTGTTTGGTGCTGTCGGTATGGCAATGGGTGTAGCCTCGATGGTCGGTTGGGCATTGATCCTGCCATTGAAGGAAATTCGCGCGGTTCCCTTCTCTATTGACCCGGATTCAAAGCTGCCGGTTCTGCTGACAGAGAAAGTCCAGGAACTGGAACCATCCGAAGCGATGGCCTTCCGTGAAGTTGCAAATTACGTGCGCGACCGGGAAACCTATGACGTCCAGGACAACAACGAGCGCCTGAAATCGGTGCTGCGTCGTTCTGATGAACTGGCCGAAACGTCTTACCGGGATCTTTGGGACGGTTCGAACGATAACCATCCGGACGAGATTTATACGCCCAAGACAAAGGTGCAGACCGAAGTTCTCGGTGTGTCGCCCGTCAATGACGAGACGGTCCAGGTTGAGATCCGCAAGTCGCTGGTTGTTCCGAACCAACCAACCGCCTCGGCCCGGTACGTGGTCACAGTGACCTACGGGTTTGAAGAAAAAATCGTGACGTCGATGGATGAGCTTCTGGAAAATCCATTCGGCTTCGTGGTCACCAACTACCGCGTAGACGCAATGGGAGACATCTGATGCAGCGTAGGATCAAAACACTCACAACCGCCGCTGCAGTCTTGGCACTCGCTACGCCCCTGCTCGCTGAAGTCACACCGACGCCAGACGGAAAGAACGCGGATCACCGCATCACGCATTTCCATTACGTCGAGAACCAGGTGTATCGCATCCCTGTGGGTGAACGCCTGATTACCTATGTTCACTTTCCGCAGGGCGAAACCGTCCGCAGCATTGGTGCGGGCGACACTGAAAGTTTTCAGATCACCCGCCTGCAGGAAGGTCGCGTTATTGCGTTCAAGCCGGAAATCCTGAACTCGGATTCAAACCTGACCGTCCTAACCAATCGCGGGACATACAACTTCTATCTGGTTCCGGCCGAGAGTGCCGCCGAACGCAAACGCGTACCGTTTCGGGTCACGTTCTATTCGAACAACAACGGCGGGACCACAACGCGCCGTGGCACGGTTGCCCGGAGTGAGCCGAAACCGACAGGCCGGTTTGTGAACCAAAACTACTCGCGTTCTGGCAAAGCTGACTTCGCGCCCACTGCAGTGTGGGATGATGGCGTTCACACCTATATGCAGATCCCGCAGGATGCGGAGTTGCCGGGTATCTTCCGCGTCCTGCCTGATGGCCGCGAGCTGACGGTGAACACCACAGTCAAAGAGCGCGGCATTATCCAGGTGCAGGGCCTTTCCGATCTCTGGACGCTGCGCATCGAGGACGACTCTATTTGCGTTCGGAACGATGGCGACAATTACCAAGAGGCAGGCGCTCGCGGTCAAACTGGTAGACCGATCACCTCGCAAACGGTCAAACCGGGGGGCAGCAAGTAATGAACCGCGAAAACACAATTGCGGCACGTGCGGCGGCTGAACAGCCACCACTACGTGTCCGAAAGAAATTTGAGCCCAAAAAACTCATTGGCGTTGCGCTCGCCGGTGCCGTGTTCTTAGGTTTCGTGTGGTTTGTGATGGGCGATGACGCCAAGAACGGCCGCGCAGGTGTCCGCGTCGATGCTCTGCAACAAAGCGGTGGGGAACGCTATGGCCTGCTTACGGCACGGGGGCCGGTCGTGGACGAGCCAGAACCAGACGCATTGCCCGAGGCCATAGCTGTGGCGACACCCGAAACAGCGCCAGTGCAGGTCGATGCCGAAGGGTTGAAACAAGCCCTGAACAGTATCGACCAGCTCAATGGTCGGATCTCCAACCTGCAAGGCGAACTGACCGACGCCAAGATTGCCCTGTCTGAGAAGGACAGTGAAATCGCGACGGTCACTCTGAATTATGAGCGGCTGCAGGTCAGCTTTGATGAGCGGGAAAAGAAATTTCAGACAGAGCTTGCCCAAGCAGTTGCTGATGCCGAGGCACGGGCACTCGCCAGTATGAGTCATCTGCAAACCCAAGGTCTGACCGAGGACGAACGGCGCAGGCTCGAAGAACTCAAGCGGATGCGCGAGCGCCAGAACCAGTCGGACGGCATTGTGTTCGATGAAAACCCATATGGCAGAAACTAATGGAGCTGACGATGAACAGAACAGCACTCTCCCTCGCCCTGGTCACGTTGGCCTCAAGTGCAATGGCTCAGGAACAGAATTACCAGCCCATCAACAGCGGGTCGCAGCCGATCATTTTCCAGCCCGTGCAACCGGCACCGCAGCCTGTGCAGGTTCAGCCGGAAAGCACTCGCCTGCCTGAAGAACAGCGCGGCTATCAGGAAAACCCCAACACGACATGGCAAAACAATCTGGTCGAAGAATATCCGCCCATCGTGGGGGCCTCGATCATTGACGACCCGTCGCGCACGCTGACTCAGGGCACGGTTTTGACCGCTGTGTTTGGTGGTGCGGTAAGTTCAGAGCTGCCGGGTAGCGTGGTGGCAACAATCACGCGCGGCGTCTATTCGATGGACGGAACGAGACTGCTCTTGCCACGCGGATCTAAACTCTATGGCGAATACCGCGCTGATACAAAACTGGCGCAAACGCGGATCGCCGTCGTTTGGAGCCGGGTAATCACACCGGATGGTTTGTCTGCGCAAATCGGTTCAGCCGGGACGGATGGTCAGGGCCGGTCTGGCGCAACCGGACGTGTCGATACGCATTTCGGTGAACGGTTTGGTTCTGCCGCGTTGCTCTCGATCATCGGGATCGCGCCGGTCGCGCTGGTGGCCGACAACGACAGCAGCAATTCGGTACAAACGGATCTGGCAACACAGGTCGGATCAAACTTGCAGAATGCCACAGCAGCGGCACTGGAAGATTACTTGCGGATTACGCCAACTATCTACGTGGATCAGGGAAGCCGTATCAACGCCATCCTGCAGCGTGACGTGGTGTTCGACAACTTCTGAGACAGACCCTTTGAGGCGGCCGTATCGTCGGCCCTTCCGGCCGCTCCCCGCACAATTGAATGCGTTAGCGGCCTTTTGACGCGAATTCAGCACTTTTTGGAATCAATGAATCTTATGTGGGTGCGTTCGCGTTCGAGGCAATGCCGAGAGGCAGCGAAGGCAACCTCCACTGTTCCAAAAAGTGCTCTGCCAAGGATAAAAATATGAGCGGGCGAAACGGCAACGGCCTATTGGAATACTACACCGGCAAGATCGAGCATCTGTTGCATGACGAAAAGCTGAGCGAGATTTCCTTGAACCCAGATGGAACGGTCTGGGTTGAGGAAATGGGCACTACCCACATGACCAAGACAGACATCACTCTGACCAAGGATGATGTTGGCAATATCGGGCGGTGTGTGGCTGGGTTCAGCGACGTGACTTTCGGAGAAAAAAAGCCAATTGCAACGGCCAATGTCCCGACAAAAGAGGGCAAAGCTCGGGTGCAGGTTGTTATCCCACCTGCGACAACCGGCGTGGGGTCCGTTGCGATCCGCCTGCTCCGCGTGAAAAGCGTTGACCTGGGCGCGTTCAGCTTCGCCAGCCAAAAGGCCGCATTGGCAGAAAACAACGATCACAGCGCGCTTGAGAATGCACGGGCGGCTCTCGCAGCGGGCACGATGGGCTTTGACGAGCTGGCCGACCTGTCGATGCAAAGCAAATGGAACGTGATTGTTGCGGGTGGCACATCGTCGGGCAAAACCACCGTTCTGAATGCGATGTTGAAACGCGTCGATCCAGGCGAACGGATCGTGACGATAGAGGAAGTGGCAGAGCTGGACATCGAGCAACCAAACTTCGTGGGCTTGCTCGCTGATCGTTCAGAAGAAAATGGGCCTCGATCCCCGACAAAGCTGCTGGAATCGGCGCTGCGGTTACGGCCTGACCGCCTCGTCTGCGGTGAAATCAGGGGCGATGACGCGAACATGTTTCTGGAACTGGTGAACACCGGCCACGATGGATCTGTCTGCACCATGCACGCAAATTCGCCCGTCGATGCCATTGGACGCATGAGCAAAATGGTGCGGCGCGGATCTCCGACTGTCCAAAAGTCAGAGGTGGTTGATGACATCAGAGCCACCATTCACATGATCGTTCACATGAAGAAAATCGGAGACGAGCGGAAGGTCAACGGCGTGATTTTCCCGCCCTTGATGACCGCTGACCAACTTATCTGAAGGAGAAATAGAATGAAAAAATTTGAGTATCGCAATGTCTTGATGCGGGTAGAGGAAAAAGCAAGCGTGAAGTTTGCGGAGCTTGGGCAAGACGGTTGGGAAATGGTCGGCGTCGTGCCTGCTGAGTTTGGCATCGTGTGCTTTTTCAAGCGTGAGCTGACGGATGGCTGAGTTTCAGGATCTCCCAAAAGGCAAGAAGGTAGCGATAGCCGGCACAATGGGCTTTATCGCTACTTCGGCCTGTGCGGTGTTGGTAGTCGGTCTGGTTATCGAATACCTCAACACGAAAGGCTTCCGGGGGCTGGACATCTGGGCGATACCGGAAAAGTTCATGGCACGGCCAGCAGAAGAACAACAGGTCATCGGGCTTGTGGCTGTTGTGGCCGTCTGCGTTCTGACATTTGCGTTTGTGGCCGCTGCTCTGCGCGGCCCTTCGACCAAATACGGGGATGCCGTTTTTGCGAAAGCGCCTCAGCTCGTAACAGAAGGATACGCGGCACCGCTGAAGCTAAAATCTAAGCTGGACAGTGAAATCGTCTTTGCCAAGTTCGGGCCTCCAAAAGAGAAAAACGCGATTTTCTATAAGCCCGGTCCAAGCGTACAGAAACCACATGCGATGTTTATAGCTCCGTCTGGCTCGGGTAAAACAAGCGGCTTTGTGATCCCCAACATTCTGCGTTTCAACGGCTCCTGCGTTGTTCTGGACATCAAAGGCGAGATATTCCAAGCGACCGGCGCACGGCGGGCAGCAATGGGGGATGAGGTCTTTGTTTTCGACCCTGAGAACCCAGAAAAAAGCCACAGCTATAACCCGCTGAGGCGCGCAGCTCGCGCAGACAATCTGGATCGGCGTTGGGAAGAAGTAATTCAGGTCGCAACGCAGATGTTCGACACGCCCAGCTCGTCCGCTCAGGGCTTTTTGGGCGGCGTTGAAGGCATGTTCTGCGCAATGGCGATGTTGGCAATCAAGCGGAACCGTCCGTACATTTCCGAGATCCTGCGCCTGGTCAAAACGACCAAGCAAAAGGATTACGAAAAGATGGCCGAAGAAGTGGGCTATGCCCGGGCAGCAGATGAGTTCCTGAATCTAGCAGCCGAAGAATCCAAAATCCTCCGGTCAACGATTTCGGTTATGAACAACTCCGGCCTTCAGCTCTGGCGCAACCCGTCTGTGGCAAGAGCGACGCAGGGCAATGACATCAACTTTGAAGATCTGCGTCGGCGCCCCACCTCGATCTATTTTTCTGTGCCGGGGAAAAAGGTCAAAGAGTTCCGGACACTCATTCGCCTGTTTTTCCTCGATCTGGTGAACACAATCGAAACCGTTGAGCCGGGCGAAGATGAGCCGTTCAAGGTTTTGATGCTGCTCGATGAGTTCCAGCGCCTCGGCCACTTAGAGCGCGTTGTGGAAGCCTATGACACCATGCGATCGTTCGGTGGCAGGCTCGTGGTGATTTCGCAAACACTGTCACGTCTTCAGGACATTTATGGGCACGAGGGCGTGCGGGCGATGCTGGCAAACGCCGGGACGCAAATGTTTGCGGCATCTGAGGATTCAGAGGTACGCGAACACGTGTCCAGGTCCATCGGCGACAAAACAGTAATGAGCAAATCGAAGTCTCGGGCGCTCGGCAAAATGGAAATGGGCAGCATATCGGAACGCGAGGAAGGCATTCGCCTTCTCCGGCCCGAGCACGTTGGTCGTCTGCCGGAAAACGAGGTTGTACTGATCCGCGAAGGCAAGATGCCGGTAATTGCAAACAAGATCCGATATTTCGAAGATCCTTATTTCATGCAGTTCCTTGGGGGTGACACTCCGAAGATCAAAGGCACACACCTCGATCTCGCTTTAGAGCAAGCCAGGGACACGGCAAAGGCGCTGGCTGAAGCTAAACCGGCCCCTGCCCCGGTGAAAGACGTATCGGAAAAAGATCAGGAACTTCAGGCGGCTTTTGATGCGCAGCGCACCGTTGCGAAACGAAAGAGCAGGTCCGCAAAAGACATGGCGGTGGAGAAAATGAGAGCCAAACGGCCTGAAAGTAGCACCTCCGCTTGACGGGGGTGCTGTTTAAGTAAATCTGCGTTTAACCATGTTTGTGAGAACATAGCGGTCTAACTATCAGAAGGTTTTTTCAGATGAGATTGATACTCGCGATTTTGCTGCCGTTTGTGGTGTTCTTCACGATCAGACGCCCATTTCAGGGCTTTTTCTGCCTGCTCCTGCAATTGACGCTCATTGGCTGGATTCCAGCCGCTATTTGGGCTGTGTACTCGCTGAGCCAGTACAACACAGACAAGAAGATCAAAGCCGCGACTAAGGATAGGGCATAGAAATGGATGAAATCCGAGCTGGATCGGCTAAAGGGGTCAAGTGCGGCTGAGTGTTAAATCCCCCTTTAGGCGATTTCTTGGCAAAGCCGTCTTTCGCGCACGGCGCAGCGGATTCAACGAAAGAGCCCAACCCGGTCATCGGAAATTTGTGCTGCGAGCGCGCGCAGCAAAAGTTTTGCCACAGGTGTTTGGCCCAACTGGCCCGAGCGTGCATATTTGGGCGTTATGAGGAACAATAGCGGAACGCAGTTCAGCTTGACGGCAACCTGATCTCTACTCAATTTTCCCTTTCGGTTGGAGGGTATTGTATTGGAACGAGAATTTCTGGCTGTCTGGAGTCTGTCTTACGCTGATCTTGAGTTCGTAAACGGCTATCGGCACGCAATGCGGATTGGGTTGGCTGCCCAGTTAGCGCACTTTCGGCGCTTCGGGTATTTCCCAAAGCGACTGAAGGACCTTCCATCAGAATCATTGGATTATCTCGCTGAACAGCTTGGTGAGGATGTCGCGCATGTGTCGAACTATGACATCGGTAGTGACACGGCGCGCCGCCACCGGTTGGAGATTCTACGCTTTCTCGATATCCGCCGCGCCAATGACCGGGATCGCGCCAAACTGCGCGAAGCACTTGCATCACAGGTTTCGACTTCGGGTCCCTCCATAGAAGATCTGGTTCAATTTGGCTATGAATGGGCCTTGGGCCAATCGGTGTTCATCCCATCCCGAAAGATCATGGAACGCCTGGTGCGATCCGCGCAGTATAATTTTCAGGAAGAACTGCTGGCGCATGTATCCAGCCGGTTGTCATCGCAAACCATTGCAGCACTGGAAGCCAGCTTGGCCGACCCACGCGGCGATCATGGCTTTCAAAGCCTGAAAGACGATGTTGGCGCAGCCTCGCTGGACAATGTGCTCGATGCAGCTGACCGCCTCGCCTTTATTCAAGGTCTCAGTCTGCCTTTCGATGTGGTCGATGGAGTTGATCCAGCTTGGGCAAAGATACTGAGCCGCCGGGTTGAGGGGGAAACTGCTTCAGAGATGCGGCGGCATAGCCAGGAAAAGCGCCTGGGATTGTTGGCGATCTACCTGATGTCGCGCAGATCGCAATTGATCGATGGTCTTGTCGATCTGCTGATTGATGTTGTTCATCGCATCGGCACACGGTCCAAACGCAAAGTTATCAGCAAGATTGCTGCCGACATCGAAAAGGTCCACGGCAAGGAACGGTTGCTGGTGGACATTGCGACAGCGGCGATGATGGCCCCGAACGGCAAAGTCTCTGATGTGATCTTTCCAATCGCGGGCGCGGCCAAGCTGAAAGCTATCATCGACGAACACAGGGCCAAAGGAACACTGGATGTTCGGATTCAGACTGTGATGCGGGGTTCCTATGCCAGCCACTATCGCCGGATGCTGCCGTCCTTGTTATCCGTTTTGCGGTTCCGTTCAAATAACGACATCTGGCGACCGATCCTGGATGCCTTGGATCTGATCATCCGACTGAACGAAGAAGGGCGGCGCTATGTGCCAGTCTCACTGGCACCGGACGGTTCAATCCCGCGTAAATGGCAGGAAACCGTGATCGACAAGCGCGGTCGGCTGAATGTCATTTCTTATGAGCTCTGTGTCCTGACCCAGTTACGGGATCGTATCAGGTCAAAAGAGATCTGGGTCGAAGGGGCTGATCGTTATCGCAACCCGGACGATGATCTGCCGAAGGATTTTCCAGAGAAGCGCGACGTATACTATGCTGGTCTGAAGCTCACCCAGGATGCGCGGGAATTTTCCCGATCTGTTCGGGAACAGTTGGAGTATGAGTTGCGCCAACTCAACGCCTCGCTGCCCAGCAATGACAAGGCGCGCCTGCGCTGGTCTGGCGACAACCGCATTAGCATTACACCTTTCACCCCGGCACCAGAACCAAAAGGATTGATCGGCCTTAAATCAGAGATTAGTCGACGGTGGCCCATGACCGGGCTGCTGGATGCGCTGAAGGAAACCGCGCTGGACACAGGCTTTCTGGGAGCATTTGAAACGTCGGCCAGCCGGGAAGCACTGCCGCGTAATATTCGGGATCAACGCCTGCTGCTTTGCCTCTACGGCCTGGGCACCAATGCCGGTTTGAAACGTGTAGCTGCTGGCACGCCGGAAATCAGCTATGATGAGCTGTTGCATATCCGTCGCCGCTACGTCGATCCCGCGTCTCTTCGGGCAGCGGCGGCCAAGGTTGCAGATGCCACGTTGGCGGTTCGCAATCCGTCAGTTTGGGGCAATGCGGGAACCGCCTGCGCGGCGGATTCCACCAAGTTCGGAGCCTGGGATCGCAATCTGATGACCGAATGGCACGCACGCTATGGCGGGCGCGGTGTCATGATCTATTGGCATGTAGAACGGCAGGCAACTTGTATTTATTCCCAGCTGAAACGCTGCTCATCATCCGAAGTGGCCGCGATGATCGAAGGGGTTCTGCGCCATTGCACCGACATGGAGATCCAGCGCCAGTATGTTGATAGCCACGGCCAAAGTGCCATCGGCTTCGCCTTCTGTCATCTTCTTGGATTCGAACTGGCCCCGCGTCTGAAGGCCATCGCCCGACAAAAGCTGGCCTTACCGAATTCCGCAATGCGGGGACAACTGCCCAACCTGCTACCGATCCTGTCCGGCACTGTTGACTGGGCCGAGATCGAAAGACAGTACGACGAAATGGTCAAATACGCTTCGGCCATGCAGCACGGCACGGCCGATCCGGAAGCCATCCTGCGTCGTTTCGCCCGCGCTGATGTGATGCATCCAACTTACAAGGCTCTCGCTGAGCTCGGGCGAGCGATCAAGACCATCTTTCTATGTCGTTATCTTCGATCCGAGGATTTCCGCCGCGAGATTCATGAAGGGCTGAATGTGGTGGAGAACTGGAACAGCGCCAATGGTTTCGTGTTCTTTGGCAAAGGCGGCGAGATTTCCAGCAACCGGATTGCCGATCAGGAAATCTCCGCCCATGCTTTGCATCTGCTTCAGGCATCCCTTGTCTATGTGAACACGCGCATGGTGCAATCCGTGTTGTCAGAACCGGGATGGGCAACCCGCCTGTCTGAGCGGGATTACCACGGTCTCACGCCACTGATCTATTCCCACATCAATCCCTATGGCCGGTTCGATGTTGACCTACACAAGCGGATCGACTTCGGAGCAATGGCCGCCTGATCCGTGCGTCACAAAAGGGTACACCCGCAGGAGACAGGGTGATGTGGCACGCCAAGATGTCACAAATGAGTAGTCAACAGCATATTGTTACATTATCAGAGTGGGAACCACCCTAATGTGACAATTTGCTATGCCCAAGATTGGATATGCTCGCGTCAGCTCATCAAGCCAGGATCTTGATATCCAGAAAGCCACGCTGAGAGCAGCAGGCTGTGAGATCGTTCGATCCGAAACAGTCTCTGGTGCTTCCCGTGATGACCGTTCTGAATTGGCTACAGTGATAGAATTTCTGCGCGAAGGGGATGAGCTGGTTGTGCATCGCCTAGATCGCCTCGGTCGTTCCACGCGTGACGTGCTGAACTTGGTATATGAGCTGGACGCCAAGGGCGCATCACTTCGTGTTCTTGAACCGGACGTAACCACCGCCGGAGATATGGGTCGCATGGTCATCACCGTTCTCGGTATGGTCGCCGATATGGAGCTGAAGTTTATCCGCGACCGTCAGCGTGCTGGGATCGACACCGCCAAAGGTAAAGGTGTCTACAAGGGGCGGCGGAAATCCGTAGATGATGAGGAAATCCGGCGATTGGCGAGCGAGGGCACCGCAAAAGCCCAGATCGCGCGTGAACTAGGGATTTCAAGAATGACCGTATACCGGGCGCTTGCTGATACAGACGTCTGAACCAGCCCTTCGCGTTTCGCGCGGTGGAAGTCTTCGGATCGAAGATACCGGCCAAGGAAGTTGGATTTGACGCAAGAGTTATACGATGCGGCAAACGAGATTTCGGAAGGGGTCAACTTGAGCGACAAAACCGTGTTCCTTCAGGGTGATTCAACAGACCTTTCTTTTCCCGACAGCCATTTCGATGGTGCGGTTCCAGTTCACGTCGCTATGAACGTCCCGGAAAAGGCTACGGTCTATGCCGAGGCGCGACGTTTTCTCAAATCCGGCGCAAGGTTTAGAATTTATGACATTTTGCAGGGAGAAGGCGGTGAGTTTTGTATCCGGCACCTTAGGCTTCAGAACCTTCGATCAGTCATCTCGCGACACCCGAGGAAATGTCCACGCATCTATTGGCCGCTGGTTTCAAAATTCTGAGTGAAGCGGACTGAACTTTGGAAAGTCACAGCTGGCTCAAGGAAAGAGCCGAAGCACCGAAGTCTGACAAACGACTTCTGGTGACGATCCAGCTATTGTTCGGAGCCGTTCGCGGGGAAATGACAAAGAACCAACTCCGGGGCTTCATGAATGCCGGATGCTAACCTGTTCCTTAATTTGTGAAGCCTAATCAACCGTTTCCGCATTGTCCGTTTCTCAGAAACTGAAAAACCTGCTGGTGAATATCCTGCGTGGATGGCTCCTGCATAGCAAGACATTGATCCACGTGGTCATTGCGTCCACGCTTCAATGGCGTAGTCTCTTTTCACCCGAATTGGCGTAGTTGTCCCATGATAGACAATCATCAAAGCCTGCCCCAAGAGTCCGCCGATAGAATAACAAAACCCTTCGCACGCTTCCTAGAGATCCAAGCGGCCGCGAGTGGGCTCCTGTTCCTGGCTGTTCTGCTGGCTTTGGCGCTGGCAAACTCGCCTTGGCAAGAAGGCTTCCTGGGCTTCTGGAAGACCCCAATTGGCCTGACATTCGGTTCGTTCGATTTCACCCGCTCGCTGCGACACTGGATCAACGACGGGCTGATGACCCTCTTCTTTTTCGTGCTTTCTCTGGAGCTCAAGCGCGAGATCGTACTGGGCGAATTGCAAAACCCGCGACAGGCCGCCCTGCCGTTCGCGGGCGCTTTGGGCGGCATGGTGGTGCCGGTCGCGCTCTATCATTTGTTGATGTCCGGGCAGCCCGGGGCGCACGGTTGGGGAACCGTGATGGCAACCGATACGGCGTTCGTGATTGGGTGCCTGGCGCTTTTCGGAAGGCGAATCCCGTCCACCTTGCGTCTGTTCCTTCTTTCTCTGGCCATTTTTGACGATATCGGCGCAATTCTCGTAGTCGCCTTCGGTTACGGGGAAGCGTTGAACTGGTCGGCGCTCGGTTTGGGTCTGCTGGGAATTGGTATCGTCGCAGGCGCCTCGCGCGTCGGGATCAGAAGTGTCCCGGTTTACTTTCTTCTCGGTGCGGCAGTCTGGCTATGCATCGACGCCTCCGGCGTTCACGCGACCATCGCAGGGGTCATTCTGGGCCTTATGACGCCGACGCGCATATGGGTAAGCGATGCCCGGCTGCATGCAATCCTTGGGCGCCTACGCGCCGTTCCGGCCGGCGATCGGCAGCAGGGAGATACCGCAACCCGCCATAACCTGCGTCAAGCAAGCAGAGCGGTCACGGAGGCACTCTCGCCAGTCGAACGGCTCGAGACAATGCTGCACCCTTGGGTCGGCTTTGCAATCATGCCGATCTTCGCGCTGGCAAATGCCGGCATCACGGTTCAGGGTGCCGATTTCGAACAACCGGTCTCCTTGGCGATAATTGTCGGCCTGGTGTTAGGAAAACCGATCGGCGTCTTCGGGTTCAGCTGGCTAGCTGTCCGATTGGGCCTGGCAGTGTTAGCGCCGGGCCTGTCGGGGCCGTTAATTCTGGCCGGCTCGTTTCTAACTGGTATCGGTTTCACGATGTCGCTGTTCATAGCGGGTTTGGCCTTCGATCCGGCGACGCTGAATGCCGCAAAGCTTGGAATTCTCTCAGGATCAGCTATTGCCGCAACGGTCGGGATCCTCATGCTGCTCCTGCTGACAATTCATGCAGCGCGCGCAAAATGCGCTACAAGTACCGCAGATCAAGACCGGATACCCTAGAATGGGAAGAATACCGGGATCACCCCGACCACGGCTGCGCCGACGATAAGATTCATCGGAACGCCGATCCTGAGGAAGTCGGAAAACCTGTAGTTCCCTGCGCCATATACCAATGTGTTGGTCTGATAGCCGACCGGAGTGGCGAAACTTGCACTTGCGCCAAACATCACAGCGACGACGAACGGCTTTGCGTCGACACCGAGTTGTTCCGCAACACCGATCGCGAGAGGTGTAACGACGACGGCAACGGCGTTGTTGGTAACCGCCTCGGTGAGCGCCGAAGACAGTATGTAGATCGCAGCGAGCGTAACAATTAGGGGCAACTCTACGAGAGTCGGCACCAATGTCTCCACGATCAGGTTGACAGCTCCTGCATTCTGCATACCGCTTCCGACGATTAGCATGGAAAAGATCAGCACAAGGACGCTGGCGTCGATGGACGCCCAGGCTTCGCCGCTGTCGATGCACCGGAGCACGAGGATGGCAGCGACCGCGACAAGGGCAAGCACGCTGATCTCGGCGAACCCGGCTGCGGCGAGCGCCACAACCGCGAAAAGCGCGAACAGAGCTAGCGGCGCTTTCCCGCGGCGGAAGGCGCGCCCCCCGGCATCTGTGATCGCGGCAAGATCGCCCGCCTCGGTCATTCGGGCAAAGCCTTCAGGCGTTCCTTCCAAAAGCAGTGTATCGGCGGGGCGCAAAAGCGCCGTCGACAGGTCGGGTCCAAGCACTTCCCCATGTCGGTGGGCGCCAAGAACACGCATGCCGTATCGGTGCCCCATGGCAAGCTGGGCAATGCGCACTCCGCGGCTTCGGCGTGAAAGCGTCACGATAGCTTCGGCGACAATCAGCTCCGAGGTGTTTTCGGCCGCTGGCCCCTGGCGCAACCCGACTTCGATCCCTTCAAGTTTCCTGAGGGTGAGCAGTTCTGATGTCGCAACCTTGGCAATGATCCTGTCGCCCGGTTCGAGTATGTGTTCACTCAATCCCTCTCTCTTGACTCCAGACCGCGCACGGATGCCGACGATTTCAACACCTCTTCGGCTGAGGGCGGCGATTTCATGAATCGTTCGACCAATATTCGGGTAGTCCTCTTGCGGGCGTACCTCGGTCAAAAAAGTCGCTTTATCGTCGCCGCCCTGTTCCGCAATATCCTTTCGGTCCGGCAGTAGGACAGGTCCAAGCAGGAGAAGCGCCACACCGCCTGTGGCCGCGGCCACCAGACCGACCGGTGTGATCTCGAAAATTGAAAACGGTTCCAAGCCAGACGCCTGGGAAACGCCGTCCACCAGAAGGTTGGTCGACGTGCCGATCAGAGTACACGTCCCGCCCAGGACGGACATGTAGGATAGCGGAATCAACAGGCGTGTCGCAGCAAAGCCCAGGCTCTGCGCCAAACGAATGGCCACCGGTATGAGGACGATGACGACCGGCGTGTTGTTAATCAGACCCGAGGCGACTAGCGTCGCGATGAGAAACGCCGCTATACCGGCGACCGGGCGCTTGCTCCCTGCGGCGACAACCTTGTTCGCAAGTGCGTCGAGAAACCCGGTTCGGACCAGCGCGCCGCTGATTACGAACATCGCGGCGATCGTTATGGGTGCAGGGTTCGAAAACACTGCCAGAACTTCATTCGTGGGGACAAACCCCAATACGACAAACAGCGCGGCGGCCCCCGCAGCGGTTACGTCCGGTTCGAAGCGCTCGGAAAGAAATGCTGCGAACAGAAGGATGACAATTGCGAGCGCAAGATAGGGTTCATAGTCGGCCATGAGCTCAATCTGTCCGCCCTCCTTCATTCATACCTTTGCCGCTGACGATATGCCGGTCGCAGCATCCACCTTCCTGAATAGAGCGACAACTGAATAATCAGCCCAATTGTCCCGACAATACTGGCTCAGAAAGAAACCCTACTGGCGCAGATGTGGCCGTCCGTGGAGCAACAAATGTCCTATTGAGGTGCTCCCAGTTTCCTATCCAACGCACCAATTCACTGACCAGTGGCAATATTACGCAAGGCTCAGGTGGGAAGTGCCCGGGCCTCTGCAAACGACAGCAATCTGCGGCTTTTCTCATCCCAAAGGTGCAGTCGCGCGCAGCGGAAGCTTTCCCAAAGCGTAATGCGTCTGGTCTGTGCCAGGACGTCGTGATCCTTGACCACGTCGTGTAAACGGTAAAACGGGATGCGGCTGGCCAGGTGATGCACATGGTGGACTCCGATGTTCCCGGTGATCCAGCGCAGGATGCCGGGCAGAGCGTAGTGCGAACTGCCGTGAAGGGACGCGTCCCGGATGTTCCAGTCTTCCTCGTGCCGCCAGCTGGTTTCCTCAAACTGATGCTGCACGTAGAAAAACCACATGCCGGCTATTGCGGCCAGAAGCATCGTCGGCAGGAAGACGAACAGCATTACCTCCCAACCGCCCAGCAAGACAATCACTGTCAGAGTGAGGCCTATGGCAACATTTGTCGCCATCGCACTCAACCAGTAGCGCCAGCCGGACCGCATCAGGTGTACTGGCAGCCGGTTGTGCAGGAAGAACGTGTAGAACGGCACCACCCCGAACAGGAAAACCGGATGGCGTAACAGGCGGTAAAGCGTACGACCGGGCCATCCCTTCCCGCGGTACTCCCTGACTGTCAGCACCGGCAGGTCTCCGATGCCCCGCCGGTCCAGGTTTCCGCTCGTGGCGTGGTGGATCGCGTGGGTCTTGCGCCAGACGTCGTAGGGTGTCAGCGTGATAACGCCGATCACGCGACCGATCCAATCGCACAGACGCCGGTCGCGGAACAGGGAACCATGCCCGCAGTCGTGCTGGATTATGAACAGCCGGAGCAGGAAGGCTGCATTCGCCAACGCGAGAGCCAGTGCCAACGCGGTGCTGATCGAGAGCACCCACCAGGCAACCGCCCATATTGCCACGAAAGGCGCGAGCGTGACCGTCAGTTCGAAAATACTGCGAGAGGGGATTGGCTGCCGGTACTTCATCAGGGTTCGTGTCCAGTCTGATGCGGTCAGCCGCGCCTCTTCCTGTCTTGGACCGGTTACACCGGAGGGGTATCCCGCGCTGGGTGCCCCGCCCGTGACGGGCAAGGGTCCTGGCTGGACCCGCGCTTGCCGCGCGGTCGAGGCAGATCCGGCAGTCTGCATGTCGGTTTGGATGCTACCGTCTTGGTGGCCCATGCTACCCGGCATGTCCTGCTGGTCGGGCTGTTGGCCCCGTGCGTTATTCGAGTTGGACGAAAACGGCATGGGCGATATCTATCTCGCTGAAATTATGTGTCATCCCGGCGGCCTCCGAACGGAGTTCCCGCTAGCAATGATCCGGTTGATGAGAACCGCCACGGACCGATGCGCCTCTATCTCTCCATCAGTTACAGCCGCGGTTTCATGCGTCTTTGCAGCATCGCGAAGGATACCCATGATCTCACGTTCTGCGAGAAGCTTGTGATCGTTCATCGCCAGCAGCATCGACTCGCAGATTGCGAGGGCCGCCATTCCCGAGAAGTCCTGTTCGCTACGCATTTTGTGACTTCCTTCCAGGTAACGGTTAAAGTAACGCGCGACCGGGCGGCCTCGCTTATCACAAGCATCTTCGCAGAAAAAAGGCTATGTTGGGCTAACCGAAAGCAGTCTCTGCACGATTGCGCCTGGAGCTTTTCCGGCTTGTGAGGCCCCGATGACGGATATCTTTGAAAGCCCGCTGACACGGAAGCTGCAAGTTTTCGTCGCCTTGTCTGACGATGAATTGGACGTTTTGAAGCGTTTGCATCTGCGCCGCCGTTCCTTCACCGCGGGGCGTGATCTTGTGCATCAGGGGCAGTCGGATCAGGCCGCTTACATTCTGGCCGCTGGTTGGGTGTGTTCCTACAAGCTTCAGCCGGATGGAACCCGACAGATCGTAGACTTCCAGATACCAGGGGATTTTCTTGGATTGCGCAGCGTCCTTCTGCGCACCTCCGACCACAGTTTCGAACCGGTCACGGACATTCAGGCGGTGGAGGTTCTGGGGGGCGACCTTCTGGAAGCATTCGAGAAAACGCCTCGCCTGGCGGCAGCCGTTCTCTGGGCAGCATCACGGGACGAAGCCATGGTCGTCGAACACCTCGTTGGGGTTGGCCGACGCGCCGCAGATTCGCGCATGGCGCATTTCTTCTTGGAACTGGCGGAACGGCTGAGGTTGGTCGGAATGGGGAGCAAGAAA
Source organism: Ruegeria sp. CDSA021 (assembly GCF_059612325.1). Classification (NCBI taxonomy): domain Bacteria; kingdom Pseudomonadati; phylum Pseudomonadota; class Alphaproteobacteria; order Rhodobacterales; family Roseobacteraceae; genus Ruegeria; species Ruegeria sp. CDSA021. The sequence continues at coordinate 24,512 of NZ_JBXWQJ010000014.1, read as the reverse complement.
GGATTTGCTTGCCCTTTGACGCAGTACCATCTTGCTGATGCACTCGGCTTAAGCGCCATCCATGTGAACCGTGTTTTGAGGCAGCTTCGCGAAAAACGGCTGCTGACCTTTCAGGACGGCCGCGTGACGTTCGACGACTATGACGGATTGGTGGCCATTTCAGGTTTCGATACGGCGTATCTGGATCAGACCGGCCCACTTTTGAAATGAAGGAGGCCGCCCTTCGCTAAACTTGGGCGGCCTGATTTTCTTCTAAGACGAGATAAGTCAGTAATAAGACGAGATAAGTCAGATAATCTCTTCTGCAGCCGCGTTGAGTTCCCTGTCCGTCTCGTCGTAGTTATTCGCCTCGTGCGCTTTCTCGGCAGCCTGGTAGTGTTCCAGCGCCCGATCCTTTCTGGGACCGGCAGGTGCTTTGTCACAAGCTGCTTTGACCGAGGTCATCTTCTCGGTGACATTGGTTTGTTCAGGCGTCATTAGAATGTCCTTTCCTGGACATTCCGAGAATAGGAAACGCTGGGCAATGCGGCTCGTTTCAAGAACCGCACGCTTCACGCGCTTCTATTTTGCTCGGAAATGAGTGCCGCCGGAGATTCGGCAGGCACGAAGCCATGTACTCATCTTCTCCGCCCCGCAATACTGACGCAGGTTAGCTTGGGATAAAGCCACACCGCGTGGGTAATGATCTGAGGGGGAAATCGGTGACGCTTGTAGCTGATGGATGTTGAATTCATCGATGTCACCTACGTCCAAATCATATCATCGGCAACCGAACGACGGTTAACGTGACGACACCGTTCAGACCTACCGGATTTTCATAATTTCTTGGGGTCAGACTTGACCTGTTCCGGGCCGATGAAGGCAGGTTTGAGTTTGGGTTCGACTTCTGAGTCTTCAGCAGCCTTCGAATTCAGCAACGCTGCCGCTCTGATCGTCAGATCCTTGAAAGACATGCTTTTTCCTTTGATTGCCAACAAGTATTTCGAACTCGCGATGGAACATAAAATTCACTTGTGGCTAGTGCACATATAGGTGTTGGAGACCCGATTTACTATGGGCTACCAAGAGATCGGTTCCTCTATCGTGATTTGATGCTGCCTCAATTTGAGCTCATCGGCCTATATCACCGTTGGATGCACACGATCCGGTTCTATCACAGCTCCGTTCCAAGTTGTTTCACTGACAAAGACCTTTTCGACATCGGTCGCGTTCATCGCCCTCATGAGCGCACCGTAGTTCAACTGACACCTGATTTCGGCCCCAACCTGCAAAGCGCATTTGGAGGTTTCAGTGACAGTGTGATCACTCGTCGCGCCGACAAATGTGATGTCCGTAGGAAAGCTCAGCCCGCCAACATTCGTGTCCTGCAGCCCGACAGCAAGAACCGAACGGGACTTGCTGGAACTATCCTGCACAAGACGCAACGCCAAAAGAGCCGGATCAATCAGACGCAAGGGAAAGGGCCTTGTCTTGAACTTTGTTTCGATCACCTCGACCACAAGAGTGAACGCATCTGTATGAAGCCCATCTATCTGCTCGCCGGAAACGGGATCGGTGCCCAACAGGATCGCCTCGCCCAGGCGCAGTTCGTTGATACGCCCCTTTGTCGGTAGATCCAAAGCCCAAGGTAAATTGGCGGAACTGCCTCCTGATACGGTCTCAAGAAATGGGCCGCAAGCGCCCTCGATTTCGTATGCGAGCGTCGTTACGACATCCATTGCATCAGCGTTCGGAGCAATGTTGCCCAGGCAGGCGAAGTTGGCACCAATACCTTTGAGAGCTACGCCAGGCATCTTCATCACCAATGTCGCGATACGCTCAAGATCTTCTGGCATTATCCCATCGCGCATATCTCCCATCTCAATCATCAAGATAACGCCATGCACCTCGCCATTGCGTAGCGCGACTGCGGAAAGTTCCGCGATAACGTCAATCTCTGTATTGTAACTGGTTTCACAGGTCTCGATGATTTGATCGATTTCGCTCAGCAAAGGAGAGCGGATCATGGATATTGGGCAGATGATGCCGGCGCAACGCATGCGCTTTACGTTCGCGACCCGGGCATCGGCCAACTGGGAAACGCCGCTTTCTAGCATGGCATGGGCGACGGCTGGGTCACCGCAAACAGCCTTTGTCACGCCTGTCACACTGATCCCGTGCGAAGCAAGACGGTCCACCAGAAAGCGCGTATTCTGGCGGATCTTGCACAAGTCGATTTCGATCCGCGGCGTCGTCATTCGGCAACCACACGCGGCAATGGCCGCAACTGGGGATAGGCAGAAAGAACCAACTCTGCCAAGTGCGCCGCTGGTCGGAGCAGAGCGTCAGTCACTGGGAGACAGAAGTTGCGTGAAAAGCCCCTGATGGCTGTTTCCACCTCGGTGTTCGTCATTCCTTCATGATTGAGCGTGACACCAATCACTTTCGTTTTGGCGAAAGCTTCGATAAGTTTTATCTCGAGGCGCGGATCGGGCATCGGCATGTTGGGAAAATCGCAACGGTGGGTCCGTTTGGGGGCGTGTTGCAGAATGACGGCGTGTGGCTGGCTACCGCGAAGAATGAATGCTGATGTGCAGAAAGCCGGATGGCTGAGCGCGCCTTGGCCTTCAATTAGGATGACATCTGGTTGTTCCTTTTCGGATGCCGCAACAATGACACGCTCAAGCTCGCCACAGCAGAACTGAGGCGGCACTGCATCCAAGGCAATACCATACTTGGCTCCCTGCATCACGCCGGTCTGACCGGTTCCGACCAAAACCGTCTTGATCCCCCGTTCATTCAGGGCATTCGCCAGCAAAGTTGCCGTGGTCCGCTTTCCGATTGCGCAATCAGTGCCCAACACAGCGATACGGATCGCTTCAACATCTGCAACGCAGCCGTCAAACAGACGCATGTTCTTGCTAGGTTGCGGCTTCCGAATGTCCCGAATGGTAACACATCCAAACTGGGCGGCTGAGCCAATTTCGAGATCGTCGCCGAGATATTCGTGTAGCCCACTGACGATATTCATGCCTGACGAAATCGCGTCCAGAACAACGCCTCTGTCTGCCGTGGACAATGTACCACTGGACGGTGCCATTCCATAGATCAGAGTGTCTGGGGCTACCGCTTCGTGAGCGATGGCCGCGCTAAGATCGCCATGCACTGGAATGCCGTTGTCGATACCATCGAGAACCTCGCCGCTGTCACGCCCTTCTAGAGTGCTGTCAATTACTGACAGAACACGAAAGACCTGCGAAAACCGGACTAGACCGTTTGCAGTCTTGCCGTCAGTCTTGCCGAAATTCCCTTCACAATAGACGGTGGCGGTTGGAGCGTCATAAGAGATTATCTTAGGAGGGTTATCTGGACAAATTGAGAGTTCCATCGGCGGCGCCTGTGCTGCTCTTGCGACCGGTCTCTTCATTTGCGCTAAATGATCTTCCGTTTTCATGTCTGTTCCTTTCTATGTCGAGCCAAACCCGGGACAATGAAGCCACCAGGGTCAACGAAGTGACGCCTGATTTGGGATCAGCAGGGTTCGCGTTAGTTGTTCAGAACGCAAACGCCCTTTGATCGCTGGAAATTTCGGTGGCACTCCCAGCGGTTTCCGGCCCTGTCCAAGTGGGCGTTGGCCGGTAAGTCTATGAAAACGCATCCACTGGCAGTTTCCGCATACCCGCGGTCACATTTCCAACCTTGTCCATGGGAGGCATCGTCAAAGTAAGCGTTCTCGGGAACAATAACCGGTTCACAAGCGCCAACTCGCTGGAAGTACCCGCGCTCGCATGTCCAGGGTTGCCCATAAGACGATCCATTCAGAAAGGCATTGGCTGGTACCATGATTGGGGCACATATCTCACCTTCGGCCCGATAGCCCCGATTGCAAACCCAAACATCACCATAAGACTCGCCCGACAGGTACCCGTTGTCAGGTACTGCAACTTCCAGGCAAGTCTCGTCAATTTTCACGTAGCCGCGCAGGCACCGCCAACTTTTTCCTGAAGAGGCGAGATATCCGCCTTCGGGTACGGGTACTTCGACACAAGCCAGGCCATTTTCTTCTAGAAATCCATGCAAACAATCCCAGCCCCTGCCATAGGTCCTGTTTGTTGCGTAAGCATTCTGAGGGACTATAATGGCGACGCAAAGGTCGTCTTCGATCCGGTAGGATCGGTCGCATTCCCATCCGTCCCCGTAACTCCTGGAGTGTGCATTCTCAGGCATGAGGGCGTCTGCAGATTGTGCGAACACAGGGAATGCGAATGACGCGAAGATACCAGCCAGAATGTACATTCTTACCGAAAGCCGTTCTGACGGTTTCTTTTTGGGCAATTTTCTAGGTGTCATAACTGGCTCCCTTCTGACCTAATGGCATCGGCTTTTATTCTTGGGTTTCAGTTGCCCTGTTAAGGTCCTGTTGGGTGCGCCACGACTCAGGCCGTTCGTCTCGTAGTGGTGGCACGTCTTCGTTCTCGATAGTTTGGATAGGGTGTCCCGTCAGTTCCGCTGATTGAACGGCCATCGTCATCACAAAAGACAGCTTCTGCAGCGCCATTTCAGCCAACGGTTTTGGTGTGGCATGTTTCATCCCTTTTCCACCGTGTTTTCCGCGCGTTCCGGCGGCTTGTCGACGTCAAGGCTGGCAAGACAAGCTTGAGCGATGTCACGGTCCGGAACATCCGTGCCCGGAATGGTTGCCCAGCCTGTCTCCATGACGGCATCGCGGCGTTTGTAGGTTGTGGCTTTTCGAATAGTGTCAATATGTGCAACCCGATCCGGATCCACGCGTGCCATATCGAGGCAGACCGGCACCATCGCCGCTATGACTTGGTTTCGAGCCATCGCCGTCGCTCTGGTATCTGCGGTTCCGCCAGTCACCCAACCGCCCCATGAAAATCCAACCACACCGACAAAGACCGCACCGATCACGGCCCCATAGATGCTAGGTTTCAGCCATTCAGGAGTGTTCATTTCGAATCCTCCAGCGGAGAAAGCGCCGCCTCGCTATCATTTTTCAGTCTGGGTCAATGCGCCGGTCCCGGCGCAGCGCCGTTTCTAGGTCTTTCTCGGTAATTGGACGCTGTTCGGTGCGACCAATCTGGCTCCCTTTCCCATGGACGACCAAGTAGGTCGCAGTCCGGCGAAAGGCCTCAAAGCTGAGGCTTTGCAAAAGCTCTTCTTCGACGACGATTTCATATTCGCCTGCGGCCAGCTCGTCCGAGTAGCCCGGCAATACAAACGCATTGGCAAAAGTCACCATCGATCTCGACGATCGCGTGCTCATCCCCGACCTCCAGACTGTCTGCGGGTCTTTCCCGCGCCATTGTCACTCACCACCAGATTCCAGGGGCTACATGGTCGAACGAACTCCCTCCTTGTATCTCATGATCATTCGACGGGCGCTGACGCATGTTAGTCTCGGCCACCGGAATGCAATCTACCGAAGGCCCCTGGACCGCCAACTGGACTGACCTGTGTAAGGGCACCGCGACGAGCGATCGCGTAAAATTGGTTAAATCTGAAAATGCTCCACCTGTGTGCGTCCAGAACTTCGTTTTGCCCGGTGCGTACTGGTCAAGAGCTGACCGTCAATAAAAGAGGAGAATAAAGATGGCTGAAAACAAAGCACTGGGTACTCGCCCACCTGAATTCGAACGCTTTCTCTATGCACCTGTCGGCGAAGACCGGAACGGATATGTCGTGACGGTTCTCTCGGCGCTTGCACGTCTTGGCCTCGATCCCTGGAACGAAACCGCCGAACTCGTGAAGTTGCGGCGGGAAGAAGCCTGCGCGCGGCTTGAGATCCTCCTTTCGAAATTCAGGGACGTTCCCGAGCTAAAGCAGGACCACAATGCCGTCGCGCAGGAATTGAGCCTGTTGCTTCCGGAAAGCCCACGAGTAACTCCTCTGACGCGGGTGAGCTCGACAGTTGCCAATGGTCGCTTGGTGTCCAGCGGTGCAATCTGGACGATACTCGCGATCGTCTTCGTCCTGATACAAATGCTGTTCATCAATTCGCCAGGATCAGACGAATGACCTCTGCCCATCAAGCGCCCGTGGACCACCGGCGATCGATTGAGAGACCTGAGGTCACGTCGGCGATCGAAGACGCGTTCCTTTGGAGCCTTGAGGAGAGGTTCTGGACTAGTGGTCTAGATAGCGCGCGCGCGACGACTGCACAGAACGCCGTCATGATCTTTCCCTTTCCGCCCGGCATCCTTCAAGGCGAACAGGTCTGGGACCACTTGCAACGGAATACAGGCTGGCGATCTGTTGTGATGACCGACCGCAATACGACGCTTCGCGGCAGCATTGCAATGCTCGCGTATCGCGTTTCGGCCGAGAAGGCCGGCGTGCCGATCTATGAGGCACTCTGCGCGTCCACATATTTGCAAGATGAGGACAATTGGCTTAGGATTTCGCATCAGCAAACACCCGTGATCCCGACTGAGTTGCTCACCAAATTCGTTTGGTCCTGATCCGTCCAATCCGCGGGCTGAAACAAGGTTTGCAGATCGGCGACAGTTGATAGAGATGAAGAAAATAACTGCTGGTACGACCTGTGCAGGTTTTAAATGCCTTGTCATGCTCGAGCACCGGCGCAGTGCAATCTGTGGGCGTCGATCTCGCAGATTTCGGGCATGTCCTCCTCCTTTCCTGAAGGAGTGTGTTTGCATCGGGTCCAAAGCACCAGCCACTGCGCATTGTGAAAGGAAAAACCAATATGTTGATACTCGATTTCCTTTCGGTCTTTCTGATAGCTGCCCAAATATTGGCTTTGTACCTAATCGCCTCAGATTTGATGATGAACAACACGCCGGTCGTCATTGTCTTAATCCCGGTGGCCATTCGATTGGCGCGAAGCCTCATTTTTTGCCGCAACACGCCTGCTGATCCCGCAATCATACATGGCGGTTCTTGGAGGAACTTGCACACTTATCGGGAATACAACCAATTTGCTGGTTGATGGTGTGCCGCAGGCATCGGGAATCGAGCCCCTTTCAATTTTCGAAATTATTCCGGTCGGTTTGGTTGCGGCAGCCACGGGCGGTTTGGCATTACTCATGCTCGGGCCTTTTCTTTTGCCCGATCGCGGGGATATTGCACGACTGGGCGCAGACAATGAAACAGCCTTCTTCACAGAGCTTCGTCCGTGGGAGGATTATCTGGGCGTGGGTCAGCGCATGGGCGGAATTTTTGACCTGAACCGGCGAGGCATGGAGATCATTGGTGTCCGGTCGCGATCCGGGGTAAAGCGCGATCGCCTGAATGAGCACGTTCTCGAGCCAAGTGACAAGATCATTGCCAAGGTGACGACATCGGAACTCCTCACCCTCCGTAGGATCGAAAGTAGCGAAGTTAGTTTGCGTCAAGGACCAGTCCCCGAGACCGTCACCGACCTGATAGTCGCTGAGGCTATCGTTACCCTTTCCCGTCGAAGTCGTGGTGTGCGAATTTGCCCAACTCGCTATGGCATGCGCGTCATTGGCGCCCACCGGCACGGGGAAACAATTGGACCTGACTTGTCAACGGCACTCCTGCGTCCGGCTGATACGCTGCTTTTGGAGGGAACACTTGAAGGCTTTGCGCAGATGACCGAGGCTGGCGATCTCGCAGCGATCACGGATGCCGGAGGCCGCGCTTTCCGCCGCGAGAAAGCGCCGCTCGCTCTCCTGGCGCGGTGTGTGGTCGTGGTCCTTGCAGCCGCTAGGATAGCCGAGGTCAGTGTGCTTGCTCTCATCGCCATTGCGACCATCCTCGTATTGCGGTGCATCGACAGCAACGAGGCCTGGAGTTCCATCGACGCAGGTGTTCTTGTCCTGATCTTCTCAATGTTGATTGTGGGGATAGGTCTTCAAAACTCTGGGGCCGTTGGCCTGATCGTCAAAAGCGTAACCCCGGCACTAGACGGAATGCCTCCAATTGTAACGCTTGCTGCGGTCTACCTATTGTCCTTGGTGCTGACCGAAGCAGTCACCAATAACGCTGTTGCCGTCGTGGTGACCCCGTTCGCAATCGGCCCTGCCGAATAGTACGGCATTGACCTGCGGCCCTTTGTTGTTGCGGTGATACTTGGGGCGAGTACAAACTTTGCTACGCCTGTTGGCTACCAGACTAATACCTTGGCATAGTGTTTCAATGTCGTCGCCTTTTTGGACCTTCAGGCGCTTTGTCCCAAGCGGCCTTGACGGAGGCCATGTGCTTGACGGTGTGGTTTTCCAGACTCTGGTCTTCATCATTCATTGGAATGTCCTTTCCTGGACGGTCCGAGAATAAGAAGCACGAGACTCATACAGCCCTTTTGGGGAGCTCCATGTTCCCCGCGCCCCTCAGGTACTCAAAAAAAATGCCAACCAAATACACAGCGGACACATGTCACCTAACGGATTTCAGAGCGCCTTCGTACTGACGCAGGTTAGCCCGCTTGAGCCAGATAAAAGATCCGCGCAAGCATCAGAGCGCCCATGAGTGCAATCAGCATCCAATAAATCGGGATCTGCCTCTTCCCAAGGTTCGAGTTCTAGCCTTGCAAGGGCCGAAAGTACCGTAACAGCATTGCCCTTCCGATCCTCACCAACGAAAGCTAGCAAAAACCGATCGAACTCAGGGCTATGCGGGTAAAGAATGCCACCTGCGGGCATCACCATTTCCTCCTTTTCAGTGCTTTCGGACCTTGGGAGCGAACGTGCCGACTGACCGGGGCCTCCTCTGGCAAGATCAAAATGTTTCGGATTATTTCGATCATACCCGCATCGCTTGGAGCACGCGCTGACGCAGATCAGCCGGTGTCCAAACCTCTAGAGTCAAGCATCAGGGCAGCTCCAAGGTTCGCCGGCACTGCCCAGGGCCCAGCGGCGCTAACATGGGTCAGCGCGCATCGCCCGGTTCTGGGATAATGTATGATGACCGCAAATGCAGGCTACCTCTCTGCAATCAGGATACGGCAGCCCTTGCAGCGCGGAAGGCACGTATACATCGCGGAGACCGGGGATGGCGCTGCGTTCAATCAGATCCACCGTGACCTTCCCGCGCCCGTTTGCCCTATCCGGATATTCGGACGAGCTGCCTGCCGGTGAATACGAAGTATTGGTTGAGGAAGAACTTATCGAGACGCTGAGTTTCACGGAATACCGCAGAACAGCGATTTTCCTGACCATAAACGGCAAGGGGCGTTCGCTGGGCCGAACAGAAATGCGGCCAATTACCTGGACCGACCTGGAAACGGCACTTGGCCACGGCATTCAATGTGACACCTGAAGATAGCGAGGCGGCGCTTTGCCGCTGGAGGAACTACAATGAACACTCCCGAATGGCTTAAACCCGGCCTCTACGGTGCCGTCATCGGCGCGGTACTTGTTAGTGTAGCTGGATTTTCTTGGGGCGGCTGGGTAACCGGCCGAACCTCGAACGACAGGTCCGTGGCTATGGCCCGTGAACATGTTGCCACCGCATTGGTGCCTGTCTGTCTGGACATGGCCCGATCCGATCCGGAACGGGCTGCCAAGATGGCGGCGATCCGGGCAGCCTCTACCTTCCGGCAGCGAGAGGCCCTGATGGCGGCTGGCTGGGTGACGATACCAGGCACAGAGACCCCGAACCGGGACATCGCGCAAGCCTGCCTTGCAGCCCTTGACGTAAACAAGTCACCGGAGCGTCCGGAAAACACGATCAATGAAGGATGAGCAGCGCCATGTCACCACCTCTGCCTGAAACAACCGATCTTGAACGGCGCGTTCTAGCCCATGAACGGGTTCTCCAGTCGCTCATTGCTTACATGTCGCACACGGAACCGCGTTTTGTTGAGCACCTGAAGAAGCGTTTTGTTGAGCCGATGGCCATGGTGCGGCACGAGCATGACCACCGGAACGCGGATGACTACGCGGAGGAGTTTATTCGCGCCGTGATGGCCCTTGGAGAAACGCAATTGCCAAAGGCGGTGAGCTCCAGCGTACTCGTTAAGCCATTGCACCAACCGGAACAGAGACAAACATCGGCACACCCCTATTATCCAACCGCGCAAGCTGATCGTGTCCGTGTCAGAGAGAGGAATGGGATCTGGGAGGTCAAGGTGGATGGCGTATTCCACGGGGACTACCACGACAAGGGCATTGCTCTGGCAGCCGCAGCTTTGGCGCGCTTGTCGCTTTGATGAGAGGACTTCTCCTATGAACGAGCTAGTCAGAAAGTCAATTGCGGTTTTCGCCCGGCCTTTCAGTGTGCCTGACTTCGACGAGAGGCTTCCGGCAGGAGAGTATGACATTGAAACGGAACTGTGTTCACCGCCCGACCAGCTGCACCCGGAAGTCTGGAAAGCATCTGTAGCGGTGAGGCTGCATTCTCGGGCATCCCACCCCGGCCTGGCGAGAACCTTGACCGTTTCACTGGCCGACCTCGATGACGCCCTGGCAAAGGACAAGCTGACCGGAAAAGATCTGGCCGAAATTTTCCTCGAAGAAATGCTGGCAGACCCGATGGTTCGGCTGGTGATGGAGGCCGACGGTGTTTCCGAGATGCAGCTTCGGCATCTCTACGCGGGCGGGCGCGCATCTCAGGCGGACAAAGAGACATGGGATGCGGATACAACAGGTACATCGCCACAAGAAAACTCACAAATACAAGCTGCTGAGAACGAAGGAATGCCGACACAGAGGGAATAAGACACGTGGATCCACCCCGCCGACCGCCAAGGTCTGCGCCGAGTGCCGGTTCGCACGAGCAAGGGAGAAAACGATATGCCCGACCAGAACGGCGGCCCGGAAGACCGTGGGCCATGGCAAAGCAAACAGAAGAGCAATCCTCCCGAGATTGACGATCTTCTTCGTCAAGGCCGCGACCGCCTGAGCGGATTACTCCCTGAAGGGCGGCCGCCTCTGAGAGGGGTACTGGTTGCAGGAGCGATAGTCTTGGCGGCGGTTGCAGCCTGGTCTTCTTATTACACAGTCCCGAGCGACTCGGTCGCCGTTGTCCAGCGTTTCGGCAAATACATTGCTGAGGTTCCGCCTGGCCTGCATTTCAAATTCCCGTTTGGCATCGACGTTGCCACACTGGTGCCCGTGAAACGGCAACTGAAGCAGGAATTCGGATTCACCACACCGGGCAGGAGTGATCCCTTCCAAAGCCCGTCAGACGGCCGACGTGAAACCGAAATGGTTACGGGAGATCTGAACGCCGCGCTTGTGGAATGGGTGGTGCAGTACCGGATCTCGGACCCCCTGAAGTTCCTGTTCGAGGTACGCGAGCCAAGCGCGACTTTGCGTTACGTCTCTGAGTCGGTGATGCGCGAGGTCGTTGGAGACCGCACGGTTGACGAGGTCATCACCATCGGCCGGCAAGAGATCGAGAGCGAGGCACTTTTTAAGATGCAGGCTCTGTCCACGAAATACGCCATGGGCATCAGCATCGACCAGGTGCAGCTGAAAAACATCAACCCGCCGGGACCCGTTCAGGCGTCGTTTAATGAGGTCAACCAGGCCCAGCAGGAAAAGGAACGCCTGATCAATGAGGCGCGCCGCGAATATAACAAAGTCATTCCGCTGGCCGAGGGCGAGAAAGATCAGCGGATCCGCGAGGCCGACGGCTATCGCCTGAAACGCATCAACGAGGCGGAAGGCGACGCCGCGCGGTTCACCGCGCTTTTGGCCGAATACGTCAAGGCACCAGAGGTCACGAGGCGGCGGATATACATAGAGACACTGCAGGATGTTCTGCCCACAATCCTGTCAAAAATCATTGTTGAAGGATCGACTGCGAGCATCCTGCCGCTTTTGAACCTCGACAGGCTTCAGGAGGATCCGTCATGAGCATCAGACTGGGTCTCATTGCAGGGATTGCGGCTGCAGTTGGCGTGATTGCCTCCGGTTCCCTCTACACAGTTGGCGAAGTCGAACAGGCCATTATCACCCAATTCGGCAAACCCGTGGGAGAACCAGTTATAACGGCCGGTTTAAAGCTAAAGCTGCCCATCGTTCAGGAAGTCAACCGGATCGACCGCCGGGTTCTTGAGTGGGATGGCAATCCGTCCGACATGCCCACTAAGGACAAGCTCTACATTTCCGTCGATCTGTTCGCCCGCTGGAAAATCACCGACCCGTTGCAATATTTCCTGCGGCTGCGCGATGAGCGCAGCGCGCAATCCCGTCTGGACGATATTCTCGGCAGCGAAACCCGCAATGCCGTCGCAAAACACGAGTTGATAGAGATTATCCGGACTACGAAAGGCCGGATCCCGCTGCGGGACACGCTTCTAACCGATGAGGAGCGTGCGCAGGACATAGGTTCTCTGGTTCCTATCCAGAAAGGCCGCGCACTTGTGGAACAGGAGATTTTCGCAGCCGCCTCAGAGAAGGTTCGTGTATTTGGGATCGAGCTTCTCGATATCCGTTTCAAGCGGATCAATTACAATGAGAGTGTGCGTCCGAAGATCTATGACCGCATGATCTCCGAGCGTCGCCAGATCGCTGAACGTTTTCTTTCCGAAGGCAATGGCGAAGCCGCGCGAATTCGCGGCAACCGGGTTCGCGATCTGAACAAGATACAATCCGAAGCGTATCGCGCCGTCGAGGAAATCCGCGGCGTGGCTGACGCCTCGGCGGCTGCGATCTACGCAAAAGCCTACAACATCGACGCCCAAGCAGCCGAATTCTATGCGTTTACCCGGACAATGCAGGCCTACAAGGACATGATTTCAGGCGGAACGACGTTGGTCCTGACAACCGATAGCGAACTTTTCAGGTTTCTGAGAGGAATGGAGGCCGGAGAGCCGTCTGGGAGTACGTCTCCTCCCCCTCCCGGCCTGACGGCTGCGGCCGAACGCTGATGAATCGGAGGACAAAGAGATGACGGAAGAACCGGTGGGTTTAGACGAAACGCGAAGCGCCGAACGCCAGATTGCGACCGACACCCGTTGCCGCAAACGCGGCGTTTGGGAGCAGACGCCATCCACTCCATCCGCGTTTAATAGGTTCAAAGATTTGGGTTTTCGGCACGTGCATCCGCCGCAAACGCAAAAGTCCAGTTTGTCCGCGTCTTATCGGTTCGCATAGGGCACAACGAATGGCAACTGGTTTACATGTTCACTATTTGTTTTTCATGACGCCCAAATATGCACGCTCGGGTCGGTTGGGCCTGTTTGGAAGCTTTTCTGCTTCGCAGGAAGATAACCAGCCGTTCGTCGTGCGTCGCTTCACATTGCGTTCCTAATCCAAATGCTTCTCGATCAGGTAGGTCCCGTAAAATCGAGCCGGTGATCCTTGCAAAGAACCTCAACCGCGGCGTGCTACTTTGGTTTGGTATCTGTCGAGTTCTTTGATCAACGCCTGGCCGTTTGGAACATTCTCACGAGCCGAGAACTCATTCCAAATCTCGCCGAACGGCATGTCCTTGTACTCTTCGGTGACCGCAAAACGTTTCGAAAAGTCGAGGTCGTTCTCGGCAGTCTTCAATTCTTCCAATGGAAGCAACAAAGCACGAAGCAAAGCTTTTTGCATATTGCGTGTGCCAATGACCCATGCTGCTGTCCGACTGATCGTCGCGTCAAAGAAGTCCAACCCGATGTGTGTTCTGCCAAGCAGATCGGCACTAACCAGTTCCTGTGCCATTTGCAGGATATCGTCATTCAGAAGGATAACGTGATCGCTGTCCCACCTCATGGGGCGTGAAACGTGCAGCAGGATTTCGTCTAGCGAGAGAGCCACCGCGCTCAGTTTGTCGGCGATGTTTTCGGTCGGGTGGAAGTGACCCATATCGAGACAAAGAAGCGTGCCATTGCGTATCGCATAGCCCATATAAAATTCGTGGCTGCCCACGGTGCAGGCTTCGACACCAATCCCGAAAAGCTTGCTTTCGACGGCATCCAGCATCTGTGCTTTGTTCTGATGCGGTGCCAGCACGGCATCAAGCGAAGCTTCCAATCGAGCGCGGGCCGACATACGGTCGACCGGCATGTCTTTGTAACCGTCCGGCACCCAAATGTTGTTCACGCAAGGCGAGCCCAGAGTTGCGCCCATTTGTGCGGCGATGTCGCGCGAACGGCGGCCATGCTCAATCCAGAAATCGCGAATACCCTTGTCCGGATGGCTGAGTGTCAGATTATCGTCTGCCTTGGCATGGGCAAAGAAGGTCGGGTTGAAGTCCAGCCCGATGCCCTGATCCTTGGCCCAATCGACCCACGGCGCGAAGTGTCTGAATTCGATCTCGTCGCGGTCGGGGGTTTCATCCGTGTCCAGATACATCGCATGGAGGTTCAAACGATGTTTGCCAGGGATCATCGAATAGGCAAACTCCAGATCGGAGCGCAGTTCCTCTGGCGTGCGGGCGCGGCCCGGGTGGTTGCCGGTTGCCTGAATACCGCCTCCTGATGAGCCGGATTTCTGTTCGAACCCGACCACATCATCGCCTTGCCAGCAATGCATCGAGATCGGGATGGTTTTCAGGCGTTCCAGCGCTGCCTCGGTATCGACGCCCCAATCGGCGAAGGCGGCTTTTGCGGTCTCGTAGCTCATTTCCGCCTCCTAGCGCGTGAAGGCCTGGACGTTGCCGGCGTCCACATTGATGATGTTTCCCGTGGACTTGGCCGAGGTGTCGGCGGCAAAGAAATAGCAGGCCTCCGCGATGTCTTCGGGCAGGACCGAGCGCTTCAGCATGGAGCGCTGGCGATACATCTCTTCCAGCCCATCCTTGTCAGTGCCGTAGGTGTCTGCGCGCTGCACCAACCAATCGCCTTCCCAGATTTTCGATCCGCGCAGCACCGCGTCCGGATTCACGACATTGACGCGAATACCGGCCTCCGCCCCTTCCAGGGCGAGACAGCGGGCAAGGTGAATTTCGGAGGCCTTGGCGGTGCAATAGGCGGCGGCGTTGGGTGACGCAGCGAGGCCGTTCTTGGAGGCCACGAAGACCACAGAGCCGCCCATATCCTGCACCCGCATGATCTTGAAGGCTTCGCGGCTCACCAGGAAATAGCCCGTGGACAGGATGTCCATGTTCTTGTTCCAAAGAACCAGGGAGGTTTCTTCGATGGGTGCAGAGGAAGCGATACCGGCGTTCGAGACCAGAATATCGATCCCGCCGAATTCAACCGACGCCTCGACAAAGGCTGCCGCGACGGCGTCTTCGCTGGTGACGTTCATGGTGACGCAGCGGACGACGTCTTTGCTGTACCGGCTGGCGAGGTTGTCTTGAGTTGACGCCAAGCCCTCTTCGTTGATGTCTGCGAGGACAACGCAAGCACCTTCTTGCAGATACCGTTCCGCAGTCGCAGCGCCAATGCCGCCAGCGCCACCGGTGACTAGGGCCACCCGCCCGGCAAGCGACTTGGGTTTCGGCATGCGCTGTAGCTTGGCCTCTTCAAGAAGCCAGTATTCGATGTCAAAAGCTTCCTGTTCCGGCAGGCCCTGATATTCACTGACCGCCGAAGCACCGCGCATCACGTTAATCGCGTTGACGTAGAATTCGCCTGAGATGCGGGCCGTTGCCTTGTCCTTGGCAAAGGTGATCATGCCAACGCCAGGCACGAGATAAACAACCGCGTTCGGGTCGCGAAGCACCGGGCTGTCGTCATGTTTGCAGCGGTCGTAGTAGGCGGCATAGTCGTTGCGGTAGGCCTCGATCTGAGCCGGCAGCCCTTCCAAAACATCGTCGATATTTCCCGCTTCGGGGTCGAAGGGCACAACCAGCGGGCGGATTTTCGTGCGCAAGAAATGGTCTGGGCAGGATGTGCCGAGGGCCGCCAGCGGTTCCATGTCCTTGGCATTGACGAATTCCAGTACTGCGTCGCTGTCGTTAAAGTGACCAACCATGTGCTGATTACCCGACACGAAGCCGCGGATCGCGGGCATCAGCCGCGCAGCAATGGCGGCCCGTTCGTTGGGTGGCAGACTGTCATGGATCGCGCCACCGAAGGGTGCCACATCCTTGCTGCGCTCGCCCAGCCATTTGGTTGCGACGTTGATCACATCAATCGTCTGGTCGTAGCAGTCCTTGGCCGTGTCGGCCCAGGTGAACAACCCATGGCTTTCCAGCACGACGCCGTCGGCATCCGGGTTTTCAAGACAGAACTTTTCCAGCCACAATCCCAACTCGTAGCCCGGCTTTTTCCAAGGCAGCCAGCCGATGCGGTCTCCGAAAATCTCTCGAGTCAGTTCTTTCGAATTCTTCGACGCGGCAATGGCAATGATGGCGTCTGCGTGGACATGATCGACGTGTTTGCGTGGAACATAAGCGTGCAAAGGCGTGTCAATCGACGCGGCGCGCGGATTCAGCTTGAACGTGCAATGGGGCAGATAGCCGACCATTTCGTCTTCAAATTCAACACCACGATAAAGCGGTTTCAGAGCACGCAACTTATCCATGTAAAGCGTCGCAAACCCGTCCATCTTCATAGATCCGATGTCGCCGCCCGAGCCCTTGACCCACAGCACCTCGACCTCGTCGCCGGTGAGAGGGTCGGTCTCCACCACCTTGGCAGACGTATTTCCGCCGCCATAGTTGGTGACCCGCTTGTCGGAACCAAGAGTGTTCGAGCGATAGAGCAGAAGCTCCGATTCGCTTTTCCCTTCTGCGTCCGCATCACTCCAACGGCTTTCCAAAAGCTGGCTTTCCAATGATTTCAACATGTTTCCTCCCGGTTGGCGCGATGCGTCCATAGTCCTGACTTGCTGTAAGGTTGAGCCGTGCGGCCCAATTTGTCAATCAGTTTCGATCATTTTCAATCATGCTGCGCCGCAGAATGACGGATAATGACTGTTTTTGATTGACAGATGATGCGAATCTCGACACCGTAAGGCACTAAGGGAGGCTGGAATGCACGAAAAAGAACGCCATACGATTATCCTATCCGCGGTCGAAGAACGTCCCGTGGCAACAGTTGTCGAACTGTGCAATCTCACCGGTGCCTCCGAAGCCACCATCCGTCGCGACATCGCAACGCTGGACCAGCAAGGCCAGTTGCGGCGCGTGCGGGGCGGGGCCGAGGCATTGAGCCCGCCGCAGTTCGTGGGCCTGGCTGGGCGCCCCTTCTCCGTCAACGAAACCATGAGGATCGCGGAAAAGCAGGCCATCGCGGCGGCGGCTGTCGATCTTTGCGAGGATGGTGACGCGATCATTATCAACGGTGGCACGACGACGTTTCAAATGGTTCACCCATTGGCCAGTCGGCGGATGCAGGTCTTCACCAACTCGTTCCCGATTGCTGAACATCTGCTGAAGCATTCGAAGAACACAATTATGCTCTCGGGCGGCACGATCTACCGCGAACAAAACATCATCCTTTCGCCCTTCGACAATGACGTCACACGCAACTTCTGTGCGACGCGCATGTTCATGGGTGCCCAGGGGCTTGGGCCACTAGGCTTGATGGAGGCAGATCCGCTGTTGATCCAGGCCGAACAAAAACTGATCGGTCAGGCCGACGAGCTTGTCGTTCTGGCCGATAGCTCGAAATTCGAGCAACGCTCAAGCCTTGTTCTTTGCCCTTTGAACCGGATCACAACTGTTATCACCGATGACCAGATTTCTGACAAAGCGGCCGCCATGCTGGAGGCCGCAGAAGTGACGCTGATCGTTACCCAATCCGGGGGCGCTCAGAGAAACGTGGCCTCGTAGGGGGGCTTTCACCGCAAACGTACTTTAGGGAGGATTCCAATGAAACGTCGCACTTTTACCGCTCTCACCACGAGCCTCACGTTGGCTGCCAGCCTGTTTGGCTCAACCGCCATGGCACAGGACAACATGCGCATCGCGCTTGTCGTGAAGGCCCTTGGCATCGGTTTCTTTGAGGCCGCTGCAGAAGGCGCCGAAGAGGCCGCCAAAGAACTGGGTGGTGTCGAGATCATCTACACCGGCCCCACTGACACCACCGCCGAAGGCCAGATCGAGGTGATCAACTCGTTGATTGCGCAGGGCGTGGATGCCATTGCCGTGTCGGCCAACGATACCGACGCGCTGGTGCCGACGCTGAAGAAAGCGATGCAGCGTGGCATCACGGTAATTAGCTGGGACTCGGGCGTGGCGGAAGAAGGCCGCGCGGTGCACCTGAACCCGTCTTCTAACGCGCTGATCGGTAACATGATCATCAAACTGGCCGCAGATCATCTGCCAGATGGCGGTGACGTTGCCGTTCTTTCAGCCACCACGACCTCGACCAACCAGAACGTCTGGATCGAAGAAATGAACAAGGTGATGGGCAACTATCCCGGCATCAACGTTGTGGCGACGGTCTATGGCGACGACTTGGCCGACAAATCCTATCGCGAGGCCACGGGCCTGATGCAATCGTATCCCGATTTAGATGCCATCATCGCGCCGACCTCGGTTGGCATCGTTGCGGCGGCTCAGGCCGTGGTTGACGCTGGCAAAGTGGGTGAGGTCAACGTGACCGGTCTTGGTCTGCCGTCGGAGATGGCCGGTGCCATCGAGAACGGCGCGTCGAAGTCCTTCGCGATCTGGAACCCGATTGATCTGGGGTACTCGGCCACGATGATTGCGCACGCGTTGGCTTCAGGCAGCGCGAATGCCGAACCGGGTGCCGAGATCTCGATTGGCCGCGTTGGTACGATCACGCTGGACGAGACAAATTCCGCCGCAATGGCGGACCCGTTCATCTATGACGCTTCGAACATCGATCAGTTCAAGTCGATCTTCTAAGCACACCATTTCCTGCGCGGCCATTATTGCCGCGCAGGACATTTTCATTCCCGATAGCCGAGGCCTTCGATGCTGAAACAAGCCGAAATAGCGATAACGCCCGACAACACGGTCGAGGAAGTCGCTGTACTGGCCCTGAACGGGATCACAAAGACCTTTCCGGGCGTCAAAGCTCTTTCAGAGATTTCGCTTCGCCTCGTTCCCGGCAAAGTCACGGCCTTGGTTGGAGAGAACGGAGCGGGCAAGTCCACGGTCGTCAAAATTCTGACCGGCATCTATCAGCCCGATGGCGGCTCGATCCTTGTAGACGGAAAGCCAACCGCCTTTCCCGTACCGCAGGCCGCGTCCGACAATGGAGTCACGGCCATTCACCAAGAAACGGTGCTGTTTGACGAACTGTCCGTAGCCGAAAACATCTTCCTGGGCCACGCCCCGCGCGGGACCTTCGGGTTGATCGACCGGAAAAAGATGGCCGAGAAGGCACGCGAAATCCTGAGCGGCATCGGTGCGAACATCGATCCCGAACACAAGCTCAAGGACCTTGGCATCGCCAACAAGCACCTTGTGGCAGTTGCCCGAGCCCTGTCTATCGATGCGCGCGTGGTCATCATGGACGAGCCGACCGCAGCCCTTTCACACAAAGAGATTGAAGAACTATATGAGCTGGTCGAGGCCCTGAAGGCCCAGGGCAAGGCGATCCTGTTCATCAGCCACAAGTTCGATGAGATTTTCCGAATTGCAGACAACTACACAGTTTTTCGCGATGGCCAGTTGATCGGAGACGGTGCCATCGCGGATGTCAGTGAACCCGAGCTTGTCAAGATGATGGTGGGCCGGGATGTCAGTCAGATCTTTCCTGAGCGGGAGTCCAACTCGGGTGACACCGTCCTCAAGGTTGCTGGATATTCCCACCCGACAGAGTTCGAAGACATCGACTTCACCCTGCGGAGGGGCGAAATTCTCGGTTTCTACGGCCTTGTCGGCGCGGGTCGGTCAGAGTTCATGCAGGCTCTCTTCGGGATCACGCGCCCCTCGGCCGGAACTGTCGAGATCGACGGAAATCACGTGCAGATCAAATCCCCTGCCGATGCAGTCGACAGCGGCATCGTCTATGTGCCCGAGGATCGCGGCAAGCAAGGCGCCATCCTTGATCTGCCCATCTTCCAGAATGTCACACTCCCGTCGCTGGGACGCATCTCCAACAAAGGCTTTCTGAAGCTGGCCGAGGAATTCAAGCTGGCTCGCGAATACACCGAACGGCTGGACCTGCGCGCGGCGTCGCTGGACACCCATGTGGGCAACCTTTCGGGCGGTAACCAGCAGAAGGTCGTGATCGCCAAGTGGCTTGCGACCCAGCCCAAGGTCATCATCCTGGATGAACCCACGAAGGGCGTCGACATCGGATCAAAAGCCGCCGTGCATGAATTCATGGCCGAGCTCGCGGCTCAGGGCTTGGCGGTGATCATGGTCAGCTCGGAAATCCCCGAGGTTCTGGGCATGTCCGACCGCGTCATCGTCATGCGCGAAGGCCGGATGGTCGCGGAGCTGGCAAATGGCGATCTGCAACCCGAAACGCTTGTCCGCCACGCCGCCGGTATTTGAGGGAACGCCCATGCTGAAACGCCTTTTGACATCACGTGAAGCCCTTCTTGTCGGCGCGATCATACTTTTGTTGGTGCTGATTTCGTCCCGCTTCCCCGCCTTCGTGGCACCCGGCAACCTTGCCAACGTGTTCAACGATACTTCGCCGCTGATACTCTTGGCCATCGGCCAGATGATCGTCATCCTGACCAAATGCATCGACCTCAGTGTCGCCGCCAATCTGGCGCTGACGGGCATGGTCGTCTCGATGGTGAATGTCGCCGCACCCGGATTGCCGATTTTCGTGATCCTTGTGATCGCCGTGGGACTTGGCACCCTGATGGGCATGTTCAACGGTATTCTCGTGTGGAAGCTCGCCATCCCGCCCATCGTCGTGACGCTAGGCACCATGACCATTTTCCGGGGCATAATCTTCGTGATCTCGGACGGCAAATGGGTCAACAGCCACGAGATGAGCCCGGCATTCAAAGCTTTCCCGCGCACGGAAATCCTTGGCCTGCCGGTTTTGGGCTGGATCGCGATTGTCGCCGTCGTTGCCTTCACAATCGTCATGACGCGTACAACACTTGGCCGCGCCTTTTATGCAGCGGGCGGCAACCCGCACGCGGCCACCTATGCCGGGATCAACGTCGGCAAGACCCAATTCTGGGCATTCACGATCTCAGGCGCTCTGGCAGGATTGACCGGCTATCTCTGGGTCTCGCGCTTCGCCGTGTCCTACGTTGATATTGCAGGGGGCTTTGAATTGGACGTCGTGGCCGCCTGCGTCATTGGCGGTGTGTCTATCATGGGTGGCATCGGCACCATTGCGGGTGCGCTCTTGGGAGCCTTGTTCCTCGGCATCATCAAGAACGCCTTGCCGGTCGTCGACATCTCGCCCTTCTGGCAACTCGCCATCTCGGGCGGTGCCATCATCATCGCCGTGGCACTCAACGCACAGGCCAATCGCGAGAAAGGCCGGATCATCCTCAAACGCGCGGAGCATGCGACATGAGCACCACCGACCGTTTCGTCCCCGACCGTCTGCAATCGCCGCTGGAGCAACGGCTGAAGAGTTGGGAAACGCTGCTGCTTTTGGTTGCCATCGGCATCTTTGTCGCCAACAGCTTTGCATCGCCCTATTTCCTCAACGCCTGGAACCTGAGCGACGCCACCTTCAACTTCACCGAAAAGGCGATGATCGCCTTTGCGATGGCCCTGCTGATTATCTCCGGCGAGATTGACTTGTCGGTCGCTTCGATCATCGCCCTGGCTTCTACCGCCATGGGGGCCGCCGTTCAAATGGGTGTTGGCACGCCTGGGCTTGTGCTGATTGGGCTTGGCGTGGGCCTCATTTGCGGGGCCTTCAACGGCATGCTTGTCACACGCCTCGGCCTGCCTTCCATCGTTGTTACCATCGGTACAATGAGCCTTTTTCGCGGCATCAGCTTTATCGTTCTGGGTGACCAAGCCTACAAAGGTTATCCAGCTGACTTTTCCTGGTTCGGCCAAGGCTACGTCTGGTGGGTGATCTCATTCGAGTTCGTACTCTTTGCAATCATTGCGTTGATCTATGCGGTCCTTTTGCACAAGACGAATTTCGGTCGAGCGGTTTACGCAATTGGGAACAATGCAACCGGTGCGATGTTTTCGGGCATCCGTGTTCAGCGCGTGAAGTTCATCCTGTTTCTTTTGACTGGCCTGATGTCGGGAGTTGCCGCGATCTGCCTGACGTCTCGGCTTGGCTCGACGCGTCCCTCGATTGCCACAGGATGGGAGCTGGAGATCGTCACCATGGTGGTTCTCGGCGGCGTCAGCATTCTCGGCGGCTCGGGCACCATCATCGGCGTTGTCATCGCGGCCTTCGTGATGGGTCTCGTGACCTTCGGGCTGGGACTATTGAACGTGCCGGGCATCGTGATGTCCATCGTCATTGGGGCGCTCTTGATCGGCGTCATCGCCCTGCCGCGCCTCTGGTCCATGTGGCGGACGCGGTGATGGAGAAGTTGGCCTTCAAGATGAAGCTTAATCCTGGCTGTCGCGCGGAATACATCAGGCGCCACGACGAGATATGGCCGGAACTGTACGACCTGTTGAAGGACGCGGGCGTCGGCGACTATTCGATCCATCTCGACCCCGACACGAACATCCTTTTCGGCGTGCTGTGGCGCAAGGTCGGGCACACCATGGACGATTTGCCGAGCGATCCCGTGATGAAAAAGTGGTGGGCGCATATGGCGGACATCATGGAGACGCATCCAGACAACGAGCCGGTCGCCACGCCGCTTGAAACTGTCTTCCATATGCCATGACAGGCCACGTCGCGGTTATAGACATCGGCAAAACCAACGCAAAACTTGTGCTGGTCGACCGCGAAACGCTGACTGAAGTCGCTGTCATTACGCGCCCCAATACCGTCCTGACTGGCCCGCCCTGGCCGCATTTCGATGTGGAGGGGCATTGGGCGTTTCTGCTGGAGGGTCTGCGCAACTCTCACGCCGCGCATGGCATCGACGCTATTTCCGTTACAACGCACGGCGCTTGTGCTGCCCTTATCGACAGCAACGGAAACTTGGCCGCTCCGATCCTGGATTACGAGTTTGCCGGTCCGGATGAACTGGCGGACGACTACGACGCCATCCGCCCTCCCTTTGCGGAAACCGGGTCTCCTAAACTGGCGGGCGGTCTGAACATTGGCGCGCAATTGTACTGGCAGTTTCAAATGGACCCGGAATTGAAGGACCGGACACACCAGATCGTCACCTACCCGCAATTCTGGGGCGCGCGGCTGACCGGTGTGACTGCTACAGATGTCACCTCGCTTGGATGCCACACCGATCTTTGGAACCCGGCCGAGGGTGCATTCTCGTCGTTGGTCGAGGCGCTTGGTATCACCGAAAAGATGGCCCCTGTGCGGAAGCCTTCCGATCTCCTCGGGCCAATCCTGCCGCATATTGTCGATGCAACGGGCCTGCCGCCCGAAACCCCGGTCTATTGCGGCATCCACGATTCCAACGCGTCGCTTCTGCCCTATGTCTTGGCCGAAACACCCCCATTCAGTGTCGTGTCGACCGGAACCTGGGTGATTGCGATGTCAATTGGTGGGCATAATACCACGCTCGATCCAGATCTCGACACCCTGATCAATGTGACGGCCCTCGGACGTCCAGCGCCCTCAGCGCGATTCATGGGGGGACGGGAGCATGATGTTGCAACCGGAGGAGACTCCCCCAGCCCAACTCCACAGGATCTGGGACATATCGTTTCTAACCAGATTATGCTGATGCCAGCCGTTGTGCCGGAGACCGGACCCTTCAAGGGTCAAAACGCGCGATGGATTGGCGTCGAGCCTGAAATTGGAACTGGCAAGCGCGGTGCGGCAGTGGCCCTTTATCTGGCGCTTGTGACAGCTGAATGCCTTTCCAACATTGGGCACGAAGGAAGTATCATCGTCGAAGGCCCTTTCGCGGGAAATCAAACCTATCTCGACATACTTAGAATTGTGACGGGTTCGGATGTGCGTCGATCACTCGGTTCCACAGGGACAAGTGCCGGTGCCGCTCTCCTCGTAGATGGAGCAACCACCCCACCACCGGTTGAAGTCAACCCGATGTCGATCAGCGACAAGACTTCTGCGGAACTCCTCGGCTACGCCGCTCAATGGCTTCAGATCGTGAAAGCGTGAAAACATCGCATTTGATGTTGAAGGTCCGTAATATTGAAACGCGCCTCGTCGGCACAACAGTCTTGCTGCGCTTGCGAACAATTGCTGCACGAGCAGTGGCTGTAGATGCGCAAGGCAGCTTCGTCCCGCCCACCTACCATCCGATACTGGAATTTGAACGCCCGGAATGTGCGGTTTTCGGCCTGTCGCGCATGCGAAAGACCGAAGCTCGCTAAACGGCAGGTGTGGGCTCTTCTTACCATTACGGGCTTGTTGCAGAGAATGGCGGAATCGAGCCCAAATCTACCGATGCTGCAGCTAGTTCGAATGGGCGTGATGAGCACAGAACGGACGTCCCCGGGTTTGATCACTCCTCCTGCCGACTCTTGAGAAGAGGCAATTATACACACGCATAAGCCACCTATGGATTTACATCTAAGAAGCTTTCGTTGGAACGAAGGTCACTAAATTCGAGCCTGGCTTCAACTCTCCACCTGTAAACAATTGTACATGATATAAAATTCTTTTCAGTTTTTTGCTATTAGGCCTGTCTGTACAAATCATCGCTACAAACAAGGCGAATTTTGGCTTGGAGCGTTTCTCTGCCCCTGTTTCGCCGATGACAAGGAGGAAAGAAATGTTC
>NZ_JBXWQJ010000013.1:0-130748 GCF_059612325.1 Ruegeria sp. CDSA021 | reverse complement strand
ATAGATGCCCGAAAGTCTTCCTGTCAGCCATCGCACTCGCCGCACTCGTCATCTATTGGCTATGAGTCCTGAGCCTAATGACCTTCGTCCTGCGAGAAATTGGGCGATGTAGGTCGTTAGCATTGTCATGCTATTAATTGTCATAACCACGACTCTGCATTGATCATCCGTTAAAAAAACTATGAGGACTAAATCAATGAAGACTCTGCTTGGTTTTACTGCTCTCGCATTTTCTTTGATAGTTCGTGCGACCATGACCGTTATGCCTACTGGCTCAGACTTCAACGATACCGGTGAAATCCCGGCTCGTTCTCAATAGCACACTGACATCGAGTATGACATCATGGTGCAGCGGGCAACTCAAGCGGCGATCTACTACAAGGTATCCACTCCCAACATATCTTGAGTGGACACATGACTTTTCTAAAACATCCGCATGTCTTAAAAATGTGCGACGGAACAGAGTGCCAAGTATCGTACTAAACCTCCTTGCGACTTCACAGTGCTGCTGTGCTTAGTCTGAAAGAGTTTCAGAGAACGGTGATGTGACAGCGCAAGGATATTGTAGGCGTTTTGCAACGAGCAAACGCGCGGCAGACCGCCGTGGATCTGTTATCGAAAGGCGATGACGGCGCTCCGAGCTACGGCAGTAATTCTTGTCGACATCGCCAACACCTCTCGTTTACTTTTTTTGATGACTCAAGTGGGAACTCATCAAAATACAATAGGTACCAAATGCAGGGTGTAATTATAGGTGCTGAATCTGATGAAGATCACAAGATCGCCTGCGTTTAGATCTAGAAGAAAAAAGGAGCCTGAAGGTTCTGAAAAAAGGTGACATCTCGAAAGAGCATCTCAAAAACGCTGAATACAGAGGCGCTCGGAAGAAAGATATCAAAGCGTGGCTTTCTAAGGATACCTTTTAACCGAAATCTTTGCTCGGTTGTTAACGTCTCTGTTGCAGAGAGACATGGCCGCGAAAAGCAATCCATTGGGTTAACAAAGTCCAGCGATTGACATGAAACGCTGAAGACACCAACGATATTCCACATTCAGTTTTTGTGATATCATTCGAAAGTCGGTGACGTTTCCCACTTGTGACAGTCATGTGTGATTGGTCGAAAATGAAGAGATTTTTTGCAGTTGTACTATGCATACTCGGGCTAATGACACCCCGTGCTTCGTACGCCTGTGTGGTTTGTACTGAACTGCCGGATGCATCCATTGCGGATCACATACTGTCCGCGGATGTCATCGTATTGGCTGGCCCGGCATCAGAGAACCCATTCAGATATAAGGCGAAAAAGATTCTCAAAGGGGGTAGCGAACGGCTCAATGCCGTACCTGAGATTCCTTTCTTGATTGATAGCGTTACGCGCAGGGCATTTCGATCGGATACAACGCGAGCCGTCCTGCTGACCTATGGACCGACCTACAAGGACAGCGCTGGGCGTGGGTTTTCAAGACGCTGGCGACGTATATTCATCATGAACCCGGAAAGACGCGAGTTTCTGGATAGGCTTCAAACCACCGGCCGACTGTGGGCCTATGGAGAAACGGACAGCCCCGAGCGGGTTTTGTTCTTTGCTGAGTATTTGTGGCACCCGGATCAATCACTGCATAACATGGCCCTGGTCGAAATCGGTCACGCGCCGTATGCACTTGTGCGTCCGATAGGCGGCAAATCTTCTACGAGCCAAATTTTGGATGAGCTGAATGACTTGAAGCGCTTCGCATACAGGTCGGCCGCAATTCGGTTGCTCGGGTTACAAACTGATCCACAAGCGCGCTCAATTGTGCGCTCTCGCTTCACTAATTCCTTGAAGTCAGGCGGTTTCAATAACTACGAGTGGGCAATTGCCGGCATAGAAGCAGATAAAGAAACTGCGATCAGCGCAATTGGTGTCGCACTTCAAGATCCGAAAATGACGTCAGAAGACAGGAAATCACTGATCCGGGCTATAACCGAGGCCGGTTCAACGCAGCCGACGTTAAGGCCAAAAGCTGTACAAACATTGTCTGAGGCGCTTCAGAAAAACAGTGATTTAGCCATCCAAATCGCTGCTGGAACACGAGGTTGGGGCCAAACGGCTCTGCACCAACAGTTTGAGGCTTTGGCCGCTTTGGAAGAAACAGACCCTGCAACTCAGTTTATGATCAGCATCGTTTTGGGAACTGATTTACCGTCTGAGTAGAGTGGTTTTGGAATTTCCGGTAACTATTGAGAACTTTGATTGTCCAATCCTTCTGCTGGCCAAACCAAGCCCGCAACGAAATGCTTGTTTCCGGCTCTGAGGCTTCTCAGCAGCCTGCGATCTACATCTTGCAACCTTTGATGGTTGGCACTGAAAAAGACAGGGCGAACAAATCAATTAACACGGGCAGGTCAGGTGTGATATAAACAAAATCGAATATAAAAGATCCGCTAAAGTCTCCGCGATTTCGCGATAAAATTTTGCATTTGAGGGGCACTATGAATCGAATTTCTGTCTGTATTCTATCGCTGCTACTGGCACCAACAAACGGTCTGGCCGACGCCGTTCCGAGCCAACAGGCAGCTGAAGGTTTGTTTTCCGATCAACCGTATTCCCCCTACGCGCAGCGCACCTTCCCGGAACGTCCACTTTGGGGCGACACACACTTGCACACCGGGCTGTCGTTGGACGCGGGTGCGTTTGGGAATACTTTGCTGCCAGATGAAGCGTGGCGGTTCGCAAAAGGTGAACAGGTCATTTCGTCCACCGGTCAAGCCGTAAGGCTGGCCCGACCATTGGATTGGATGGTTCTTACCGATCATACTGACCTGATGGGGTTTGCCCCGGATCTACAGGCCGGCAAGCCCGGTGTGATTTCTGATCCCAAAGGTTTGGAATGGTACGAAGGATACAAAGCGGGCGGCGAGGAGGCGGGAAAAACCGCCTTTGATATCATCACCAACTTCTCGCAAATGACCCTGCCGGAAATTCTTCTTGAGTCTTACAGCCCCGGTGCCGACGCTTTTGCCTTCACTTGGGAGCACATCGTTCAGGCAGCCGAGAGGCACAATGATCCGGGTAACTTTACAGCGTTCATCGGGTTCGAGTGGACCTCGGTCCCCAAGGGTTTTAACCTGCACCGGAATGTCATGCTGCGTGACGGGCCGATCCGGGCCTTGCAGATGGTTCCTCCGGTCACCCAACCTCCCTACGGCAGTACAGACCCAAAATCGCTTTATGCTTGGCTTGAAGAGTATCAGGAGAAAACAGGGGGACGCGCCGTTGCCTTTGCCCATAACGGCAACTTGTCGAATGGATGGATGTTCCCTACCGAAGACACGTATCACGGCGGCAAAGTTGACGAGGAATACGTGGCGGCCCGCGCGAAGTGGGAGCCCCACTATGAGGTCACGCAGATCAAGGGCGACGGCGAAGCGCACCCATTCCTGAGTCCTGATGACGAATTTGCGGATTACGAAAACTGGGACGTCGGCAATCTTGATATCACCGAGTTGAAGACCGATGACATGCTGGCTGGCGAATACGCCCGCGAGGCGCTGAAACGCGGATTGATGCTGGAAGAAAAGTTTGGCGTGAACCCCTATAAGTTCGGTATGGGCGGCGCGACGGACAGCCATACGTCTTTGGCCACTGCCGAGGAAGACAACTTCTTTGGAAAGTCCGTTAGCGTCGAACCTTCGGCTTCACGGATCGAGCATCCTTTCATTGCAAATGAACTTGGCGAAATTCCCGGCGACCTCCTTGTCGCGTCTGGATACACGGCTGTCTGGGCTACCGAGAATACGCGCGCCGCGATCTTTGAAGCGTTCAAGCGCCGCGAAACTTATGCAACGACCGGACCAAGGATCGGTCTGCGGTTCTTTGGCGGGTGGGATTTCAATGACTCGGACATGGAAACCCGCTTCCTTGCCAATGTAGGCTATACCAAAGGTGTTCCAATGGGCTCGGACCTGCGCCCACGCGAGGGTGACGGTGCGCCCGGCTTCCTGATCGCAGCTCTGCGCGATCCGGTCGGTGCCAACCTGGATCGTGTGCAAGTGATCAAGGGGTGGCTCGATTCCGAAGGTGCCTTGCAGGAGAAAGTTTATGACGTCGCGTGGTCGGATAACCGTGAGGTTGATCAAAACGGCAAGGTCCCCGCGGTTGGAAACACCGTGGACATTGACACCGCTAGCTGGACCAACACAATTGGAACGGCCGAACTGATAACCGTGTGGTCAGACCCGGACTTCGATCCAAATTCGCGCGCGTTTTACTACGTCCGCGCCCTGGAAATCCCAACCCCGCGTTGGATCCTGTATGACAAGCTGAGATATGGCATCGACTTGCCCGAGGATGCGGTTCTTACACATCAGGAACGCGCGTATTCGTCACCGATTTGGTACACACCAGCCGAGTGACCCGGGTTTTCACGAAGCTGCAGGCCGGGGTAGTGACCGCTACCTCGGCCGCTGTGCAATTTTTCTGCAACGCGCAAAGCGTCCATTTTCTTGCCTAACCCAAACCGATAATGCCAGCATCTGTACGTAGAACCAGAGAACGTTTTACGCAGGAGACTTCATGCGAGTACTGAAAGAACCTCTGTTCCATTTCTTCTTGATTGGAGCGGCAATTTTTATTTGGTTTCATATTGTCGCGCCGGATGACGAGGTTGTCGAAAACCTCGAGACGATAGTAATCGACGAAGATGATGTCGCGCTGTTGGCTATTCAGTTCGAAGCACGGTGGAAACGCCCGCCAAACGATACCGAGCTAAAAGCTTTGATCGATGCGTCCATTCGTGAAGAGGTTTTGGTCAGAGAGGCGAGAAAACTTGGTCTTGATCGAGGAGATACCTTGATCAGGACACGACTGAGCCAAAAGATGGATTTTCTGACTGAAGCGATTGCGACATCAGTTGTTCCGGAAGACGAAGACTTGGAAGCCTTTCTCCAACAAAACCCTGAACGCTATGCAACATCCGAAAAGGTGGCGTTCACGCAGGTCTTTTTGGGTGAAGAGGCAAGCGAAGTCGAAATTGAGAAGGCTCTGACCGCGTTGCGCGAAGAGCAAGACCCCTTTGATGTGGCAGGCTCCACTCTGCTGCCCGCTTCGATGCCGTTGACCGCGACCAAAGTAATCGATTCGGTCTTTGGTGCTGGATTTTCCACGCGTTTCGCAGAGGTTGAAACAGGTCGGTGGGTCGGGCCGGTTCAGTCGGGCTACGGGGTCCATCTTGTTCGTGTGAACGCAGTTGAGCCCAGTCAAACGCCTCCTTTGGCAGATATTCACGATGCCGTACTGCGGGATTGGCGGCGCGTTATGAGCGAAGATCTGGCGCAGGCACAATATGAATCTCTTGCCGACAGCTATCAGATTATGGTGCCCGAACTTGCAGGCCCGGCCAAATGAGAGTGTTGATTTTCTTACTTTTTGCGCTGCTGTTCGCGTGGCCCGGAGGTAACGCCAATGCGCACGCGCTTGATCCGGGATATCTGGAAATTCGCCAAATCGGGCCGGGCACATGGAGCGTTCATTGGCGAAAACCCGATGTAAATGGTCAACCGATGGCGATCGATGCGGTATTGCCGGATGGCTGCGCTCCGGCGCGCGGACCTAATCCAGTTTCCGACAGCCGAGCATGGGTTTCATCCTGGGTCGTAGAGTGCCGCGTGGATATCGCGGGTCAACCCATTGAGATTGAGGGCTTGGAGACCCAAAAGAACGATGTATTGGTACGTTTGCACCCGCTAGAGGCTGATCCTACCACACTTTTATTTACCCCAGACGCGACCGTTCAAAACATACCTTCTGAACAGACAACGTGGTCCGTTTTTATCGCCTATTTCCAGTTGGGGTTTGAGCACATACTGGAAGGCTGGGATCACCTTCTGTTTGTCTTCGCGCTGTTTATTCTGGTCCGTGATCCGTGGAGATTGGTAGGGGCTGTAACGGCTTTCACACTTGCGCATTCAATAACCTTGGCGCTGGCAACCTTTGGCGTTTTGAACGTTCCCGGCCCGCCGGTTGAGGCCGTCATTGCACTATCCATCGTTTTTCTGGCGATGGAGATTGTCAAAGGCGGAGAAGGCCGGTTCCGGCTTTCAAAGCAAAAACCCTGGATCGTTTGTTTCGGGTTTGGGCTTTTGCATGGTCTCGGTTTTGCCGGGGCTTTGGCCGAAATTGGATTACCTTCAGACGATATTCCTGCGGCCTTGCTTGCCTTCAACCTTGGCGTCGAGGCCGGTCAGTTGAGCTTTATCGCCGCGCTGGCGCTTCTCTTGGGGATCTGGCGAATGATCGCTCTTCCGACAGGTCGAGGGGCGACCGCGCTGACCGCTTATGGCATCGGTTCGGTGTCGATGTACTGGCTCATCGAGCGCATAAGCGGATTCTGACGTAAACACTCAGTGTCCGCAAATCACTCTGCCGGTGTGGGCCAGAGTGGTATGGTGTACGCGCGATCGGCTAACCGCATCTCGGCGCCTTCGGGCGTTTCGACACCAAAAACGTGGGTCAGCCGGGGCTTTGGGATTTCACGGACACGGACGAAAACATAGCGTGATCAGAAGGTACCATTCCCAGATCAACCCAATAGCCGCCCAATGCGGCGGCTCAAATCGTGTAAGGGTAAGTGTCCTCGGCAACATGGAAAACTTCCGCTTAGCAGCAAATCCTGCCTTGCGATGAAGCTTACTGTGTTAAGGGTTGGTTTTTCTCAGGCCAGAATTCATCCACTACGATATATGCGGCAATCACGAAGAAAGCGGCACCAGCGACCTGCAACACACGGGTGATACTTTTGACGTCGGCTTCATCCGAAAATGGTGAAATCGAACCGCCATAAACAATCAGCATTGTCGTCAACGCCGAGCCTGCTGCGGCAGCGAGTGGGATTTGCGATTTCCCGAGCGTTCCGAGTGCGAAGCAGAAGAACAAACACAACAGAATGGGTGTTAAAATAACTGGCGCGACGACGTTTATTTCATAGCAAAGGATCGACACCGCCGCGCCCAGTAGGTTTGCCGTTAGCATGGCCTTGGCGACCGTTTTGCCCATGGACGGCATCGCAGCAAGTTGTTGGCTTAGAAGCGCGACGAAGAACAGAACCAACAGGGCTGACGCGCCTGAGATGAAAAACGCCATAGCAAACGGAACCGTGACGAGCGACATTCTGACGATCCGGCGATGGGGGTCGAATTCAGAAGACGCCTGGGCTTTCTTCTGAGCGGCAGTCTGAGGTTCGGCTGGTACCACCACAAACATCAGCGTCGACACGAACCCTGCAAATAGCAGGTTCAAAGGAATCCAGAACACAAGCACCAATGCCAAATCCTGCGACTGCAATACAAGGTTTGGAATCATCAACGCACCCATGAGGGCTATGACACCGGGTAAAACTCCTGCCCCTGAAACCGACCATGTGAATGACAGGATTATCCCTATGGCAACCAATATGAGGAACACCACGGGATATGGCGCAAAAACCGACGACAAAAAGAAGGAAACGAACATCAATCCGATCGAAAAGACGAACAGCTTGGCGAATGCTGCCAAGGGCAATGCAGCGGGTGCCTGAAGGAACAGGGCAGTGAATACTGCCCCAACCACGGCAAGCGGCCACCCTAATAACAGGCCCAGGGCAAAGACGCTGGTCACACCCAGCGCAAGTCGAATAACAGAGTTCCGGTCCTCAGTACGCATAAGACAAGATTGAAACCAGACGGATATAGGTCCGACCGACCATGTTCAGGAACGAGTTGTCGCTCAGATACATGATCACATCGGCCTGCCCGTTGAGTTGGAAGCGAAGATCATCTTCGGTGCTTCCCGCCTCGTACCCTGGCAGTACGATCCGCACGGGAAACCGTTCTGGTTCGCGCAGAAAGCCTTTGGTGCTTGGCGGGCTTGCCAACTGGCCCGGTTCATCCCCACCGCTTAGCGAGACGGCTGCGCTGAAGCTCTCGATCACGCCTGGAACAATCTTGCCCGGATGCATGTCCAGCACGACGTCAACTGGCGATCCTACCGAAGCCCGGCCGAGGTTGTTCTCGGTAAAGTACGCCTCAATCCAGACGTCCGTTGCATCCAAAAACGTCAATAGGTCTTGGCCAGACCGGGCATAGGTGCCGGGGGCGATCAACAGATTGGATATGACACCCGTCGCCGGAGCACGCAGTTCCGTCCATTCAATGTTCAGCTCTGCATCTGCCAAAGCGGCCAATGCGCGCTGGATTTTGGGGTTTTCGATACCGTCATCACCCAGCCTTTGCTTGGCTTTTTCCAAATCCGCCTTGGCATTCTCAAAATTCGCCTCCGACTCCGCCAGTTTTCCGCGTGCGTCATCGGCCTTTGAGACGGCAATCAACCCTTTCTTTTCAAGTGCAAACACACGTTCGGATTGAATGCGCATTGTGTCGAGATCACTTTGCGCCCTTGCCAGTTTGGCCTGCGCTGCACTCACCTCTGCCGAGGATGCGCCCACTTCCTGCGTGGCCGCCTCAAGATCGGCTTCCGCCTTGTCACGTTCAATCTCATAGGGCCTGGAATCAATTCGAACCAGTACATCACCTGCCGAGACGACCTGACCGTTTTCAACAAGGACTTCGGTCACTGTCCCTGTGACCTGGGGGACGATTTGGGTCGCGACGGCCTTCACTCTGGCGTTTCCAGTGAACGGTGTTTTCCGATCGGCAACTAGGTACCAGACAAGAAAGACCAGAATGATGGCCAGCGTTGTCCAAATTGTCTTTCTCATTTTGCCGCTCCTTCAGCGGCGTCTTCGGCATCGGGTGAGGCGTCGATCCAGACTTTGAACAGCTCATAGAAAACAGCGAACAGAACCGGCCCCATGAATATGCCGATCAGGCCATAGGCCATCATGCCCCCAAGAACACCGATGAGGATCACAAGCATAGGTGTCTCAAGACCTTTTGAGATGAACACCGGACGCAGGAAACTGTCCATTATGGTGACGGGAACGGCCAGTATGGTGAAGATCAAAGCGGCGCCGCCAGACATGGTACTCCATGCGTAGATGATCACCGGCAGAAGAACCAAACCGGGGCCAATCTGGATAATCGAAAGTATCAGGCAGACAAAAGCCAGCGTCGCGGCCGAGTTGATCCCGAACAGCACTAACAATATCCAAACGACGACCGCCTGAATGGCCGCCACACCGATTACTCCTTTTGTCACGTTTCGGATCGTAGCGCCTGCAAGCGTAACGAACTCACCGCCACGTGGTGCAAAGACACGGTTGGCAAAACGTTGCAAACCTTGAACCAGATTTGGTCCGGGGCTGAACAGGGCACCCATGATCAACACGGACAAGGCCAAGCCAAGAAGGCCAATTCCGATGCCCAGAACCTTGCCGAAAAGGGACTTGGTAATCTCAAGGATCTGCGCTCCGTACTTGGCAAGTGCCCCATCCAGATTCCGTTCAAACATTCCCCAAACATCGGCAATTTTATTGCCTACCAACGGTAACTCCTTGAGACCCTCGGGCGCCGGGGGGATTTTCAGCTCGCCCTTGTCGGCCTGTTCGGCAAACCCTGAACCAAGCTCTGCAGCGCCAGATACCGCCGTTGCCACCGGTCCTAGGGTCAGAACAAGACCCAGCAAAACCAGGATTGTTGCGGCAAGTTTCTTTCGCCCGCCCAGCCTGGACTGTAGCCAATCGAAAACCGGATAGAGAGCGACGCAGAGTATCGTGGCCCAGATGACCACGCTGGCAAGCGGAGCAATCATGACCAGCGCGCTGTAGAGGAATAATCCGAGAAAGAGCAATCGTATTGCGAGGTCGACAATCTTGGCGTCCTGAGTCTTTTCCATTCCGTCCCTCCGCTAATTGTTTTTTTGAATATTACACTCAAAAAACATAATATGTATATTTTTTTAAAATTTGGAGACAGGTAGCAGCTTGAAGACTCTCATGAATTCGGGCTGCGGTTCAGACCGCTCAGACAAAGGCCGTCTGCGCACTAATCGTTTCCGGTTTTGTTCTATGGGGCCTATTTTTGCTTTTTGTCATCCTCCTGCGACAGGATTGTGTCCGCCACAGTGGTCGCCGCAGTCACGAAGACGCCGAGGCCCACAATGATATACACCATCGTAAAGACCTTCCCTGCCGCAGTTTCAGGAGAAAAGTCGCCGAAGCCCACCGTCGAAATGGTCACGACAGAAAAGTAGATGGAATCGAGCCAGCTCCAGCCTTCGACATAGTGGTAAAACACCGACGCCCATAAGATCATACCGGTTGTGAAGGCAAGAAGGCCCTTTACCCTGCCATCTTTTAAGGCAACGCCTATCCCTCGGGTTATTCTGGTTAGTGAATTCATAGAGCCATCTTAACAGTCAAATCATTTATGCATATCATTTTGTGAATTTAACTAAGAAAATCTCAGACAATCAACTGTTTGGCCCTAATTCGCGTGCGGGATTGAGGCACAAGCAAATGTCTTGCTTTACCGCTTTGGGTTCTCTCCCAACTTTCCTGTGCTACCGGCCGCTAAAGTTCGAATGATCCTTGAACGATGGTTCTGTTGGTCTGGATGTTGAGATTATGCTGTTTCAGAGGTATCCAAGCGCTTGCCCTGTGGGTCAAAGCGAAAGACCCGGTCCAGCGAAAACCCGAACCGGACAGTTCGACCCACATCAAGCTGATGCTGGCCAAACAGTCGCGCAGTGATCTGATGGTCCTGCATCCTTGCGATAATATTGGTATCGCCACCCAGATGCTCGATATGGGTGACGTCGGCAGCGACAGGCCCGTCATCGGACAGAAACAAATCCTCGGGGCGGATTCCCGTCGTAACATCTGTGCTTTCGCCGATCAGGCTGGCGGGGAAGAAATTCATCGATGGCGCGCCAAGGAAGCCTGCGACAAACTGATTGGCTGGATTGTTGTACAGCTCCATCGGGGTGCCGACCTGTTCAACGTGCCCGTCGCGCAGTACGACGATCTTGTCAGCTAACGTCATTGCTTCGGTTTGGTCATGAGTCACATAAATCATTGAAGCATCAAGCTGCTGATGCAAATTCGCGATTTCTAGCCGCGTGTTCATACGCAGAGCTGCGTCCAGATTGGACAGGGGTTCGTCGAACAGGAACAATTTGGGTTCACGAACAATCGCGCGACCGATGGCGACACGTTGGCGCTGACCGCCGGACAATTCCGAAGGGTAGCGGTCGATGTAAGGCTCCAGATTAAGCATCTTGCTGGCCTTGGCGACGCGCTCTTCGATGACCTGCTTGCTCTGACCTTCCTGTTTCAACGCCAGTGACATGTTCTTACGCACATTCAGGTGCGGATAAAGCGCGTAGCTCTGGAACACCATCGCGATGCCGCGTTTGGAAGGCGGGATGAGGTTCATCAGTTCGCCACCAATGCGCACTTCGCCCGATGACACATCTTCAAGCCCCGCGATCACGCGCAAAAGGGTCGACTTGCCACAACCCGAGGGGCCGACGAAGACGACAAATTCACCTTCGTCCACTTCGATATTGATATCATTCAGAACCTCGACGGGGCCGAAGGATTTGTTCACGTTCGTAAGCGTCAGGGCAGTCATGTGCGAGCCTCTTTCAGCGAAATGGGTTGACCGGTACGGATGCTTTCATCCGCAGCCAGGCAGATGGCCAGCGATTGCACGGCGTCGTTCATGTGGCGGGTCAGGTCAATATCCTCGGCGATGGCGCGCAGCATATAGGCTTGTTCGGCGTCGCAGAGTTCCTGATGGCCAGGCTCATCCGGCATCTCGATTATCTGGTCGCCCTCAGGGCGGTGGACCAGGAGACCGCCAACCTTGGTATGGCCGTCGATATCTGCGGATGCGCCCTTGTTGCCATCGGTGATTGAAACCGACCCGTTGGGGGACACGATGTCTTTCACGAAAAACGCGGTCTCAGACATCATCGGCCCCCAACCGGCCTCGTACCAGCCGACCGAGCCATCCTCAAAAACCACCTGAAACTGGCCGTAGTTATACATGTCTTCAGCGATCTCATCGCTCAGGCGCAGGCCCATGCCGTGCACGCGCACCGGATCCGAGTCGGTGATCTGGCACATCACATCGACGTAATGCACGCCGCAATCAACGATAGGAGAGGTGGTCTGCATCAGCGCCTTATGCGTTTCCCACTCGGCCCCGCTGCTTTGCTGGTTCAGGTTCAGGCGGAACACATAAGGTCCGCCAAGGTCGCGGGCTTCCGAGATCAGGCGCATCCAAGAAGGGTGATGGCGCAGGATGTAGCCGATCACCAACTTGCGATTGGTCCGGGCGGCTTTGTCGACAACACGTTTGGCATCGGCCACAGTGGTCGCCAGCGGTTTTTCAACGAACACATGCGCGCCTGCCTCCATCGCGGCGCAGGCATAATCGGCGTGGCTGTCGGAATAGGTGGCGACAATCACGAGATCCGGCCGTGTCGCGGCCAGAGCAGCCTGAAAATCCGAATAGGCGGGATAGGTTGACAGTTCGGGGTGATCCACACGGCCGGACCGGTTCACCAGTCCCACGATCTGTGCGTCTGGATGGTGGTGATGCGCCAGCGCGTGGCTCAGGCCCATATTGCCAAGGCCGGCAATCAGAACTCGGGTCATTTGACAGCTCCTGAAGTGATGCCGCGGATCAGTTGGCGCGAGAAGATGACGTAGAGCACCAGCACCGGCAAGATCGCCATGCTGAGCGCAGACAGAACCGCATTCCAGTCGGTCACGAATTGGCCAATGAAAACCTGGCTGCCCAGCGTCAGGGTTTTGGTTTCTTCCGCAGGTGCCAGGATCAACGGGAACCAGAGGTCGTTCCAGATGGGGATCATGTTGAACACGGCAACTGTTGCCATGGCTGGGCGGACAAGGGGCAGGACCAGACGGAAGAAGATTGTGTATTCCGACAACCCATCGATCCGACCCGCATCCTTCAGGTCGTCCGAGACCTGTCGCATGAACTCGGACAGGATAAAGACGGCCAGCGGCAGCCCCTGTGCTGTGTAGACAAAGATCAAGGCCCAAAGCGTGTTCACCAGACCCGTGGCCACCATCAAATCCAGTATGGCGACAGTGCCGATGCGGATCGGGATCATGATCCCAAGCGCCAGATAGAGGCCCATCAGCAGGTTGCCCTTGAACCGGTATTCGCTGAGCGCGAAGGCGGCCATCGCACCGAACAGCAGTATGAAAGTCAGTGACACCACAGTGACGATCAGCGAGTTCTGGAAATAAAGGAAGAAGTCCCCTTGTTTCATCACGGTCTGGTAGCCGATCAGCGAAAAGCTCTCGGCATCGGGCAGGGCGAGGGGCTCGCGAAAGATGGCGCGGCGGGTTTTGAAACTGTTGATGATGATGACGAAGACCGGGAACAGGGCGATCAACGTATAGAGGATCAGCGCCCCATGCATGGCCGCCGTGTTCAGCGGGTTTGAGCGTGCTTTGTTCATTGCAGTGCCCTCACAACTGATACCGGCGCATCCGGGTCTGGATGCCGAAGAGGTAGATGCAGACCCCCACGAGGATGATCGCGAACATGGCCCCTGCGATGGCGGATCCCATATGTGGATCACCCAGTTGCAGTTGGAAGCCAAAGAAGGTGCGGTACATGAACGTGCCAAGGATGTCGGTCGAGAAATCCGGCCCTGCCAGTGCCCCCTGAGACACGTAAATCAGGTCGAACGCATTGAAATTACCCACGAATGTCAGGATCGAGATGATGCCGATCGACGGCAGGATCAGCGGCAGTTTGATCTTCCAGAAGGCGGAAGCCCCGGTGATCCCGTCGATTTCTCCGGCCTCAAGGATTTCCTCGGGGATCGACAGCAGGGCGGCATAGATCAACATCATCGGGATGCCGACGAATTGCCAAACCGAAACAAGTGCCAGTGTAGTAAGCGCATATTCTTCTTTACCCAACCACGGCGCAAACAGTGATTTCAGACCAATGGCATCCAGCATTGAGGGTGCGATACCCCAGAGTGGTGACAAGATCAGTTTCCAGGCAAACCCGACGATCACAAAACTCAGGATCGTGGGTATGAAAATCGCCGACCGGTAAAGTGCTGCGAACCGCAAGCGGGGATGCGACAGGATCGCAGCCAGGGCGATGCCGATGGGGTTCTGTACCAGCATGTGGATCAGGAAGAACCAGAAGTTGTTGCCCAAAGCGTTCCAGAACTGTTCGGACCAGATAGGGTCGAAAAACAGGGTGCGAAAATTTTCTAATCCCACATAAACGCGCGCCTGATCGACCTCGGTGAACAGTGCGAGGCGGAGCGTGTTGAACAAAGGGAAGATCATCACCGCCGTGTAGACCAGAACCGCAGGGGCAAGGAAAACGGCGATGTGCCAGCGTATGCGGCGGGTCTGCATGGGAATCTCCGGGGAAAAGGTGCCAGACGCGACGCGAGCCGCGTCCGGTGTGAATGCCTCAGGCTTTACTGATGAGGGGCATACCAGGTGGCCAGGCCGTCTTGCAGCTGCTGGCCCAGAGCCTCGGGCGTTTCAGTTCCCTTGATGGCAGCAACGGATGCTCCCCAAGTTTCGTTTTCCAAGTTTGGCGTGCCGCGCGATAGAATCTGATAAGTCGAGCGGATCGTGCTTTCACACTCATCCCGCCAACCGACGATTTCTTTGGCCAGTGGATCTTCCAACTCAACCGGGGTGTTGGACAAAGGGAAGAAGCCGGGAACGGCGTTCCCGAAGATGCTGGCGAATTCCGGGCTGGCAACCCAGGACAAGAAGGTCCGCGCGGCCTCTTGGTTTTCGCTGGCCGCGTTCAGGCCGATGCCAATATCGGTGTGGTCCGAGATATAGCAGGTGTCGCCTGCGTTTTGGACCGGAGGCTTGAAGGCGCCCATCTCAAAATCGGCCTGTGTATTGAAGCCAGCGATTTCCCAGCTGCCCGCCGGATAGACCGCCGCGCGACCAAGCGTGAACAGGTTCTGGCTGTCGGGATAAGTCTGCGCCTCATACCCGTCACCCAAATAACCTGCCCATTTGGACAGCGTTGCATAGGGTGCAACCCATTGAGGGTCGGTCAGCTTCTGCTCGCCTTTGATCAGAGCCTGACGGCCTTCCTCACCTTTCCAATAGTTAGGACCGATATTGTTGTAGCCCATCGTTGCGGCTTCCCACTGGTCGTTGGTGCCCATCGCCATAGGAATATATGTGCCGTCTTCCTTGATCTTGTCCAAAGCGGCAAAGAACTCGGCCTCGGTGGTCGGAACTTCGATGCCCAACTCGTTGAATGCGTCTTTGTTGTAGATGAAGCCATGGATCACAGACGCCATCGGCACACAGAAGCTGGCGGATGCGTCATCAGTCTGCCACGCGGATTTCGCAACATCCGAAAAATTGCCCATGGCCTCAAGGTCGGAAAGATCCGTAAGGTGCCCGCCTTCATAAAGCGCTAGCGAAGCGTCAAACGGGCGGCAGGTGATCAGGTCGCCTGCCGACCCGGCCTCAAGTTTCGAGTTTAGAACCGCGTTGTACTCAGCAGGGGCAGAGGGTGAGAAGACAACCTTGATTCCTGGGTTCGCTGCCTCGAACGCCGGGATGATCTTGTCCTGCCAAAGAGTCAGGTCGTCGTTGCGCCAGCTTTCGATTGTCAACGTGGCTTCTTGCGCATAGGCGCTTGTGACCAGCGCTGTGCTCATCAGAGCCAGGCTCAGAACTTTGCGTTTCATTGGTTTTCTCCCAGGTTGATAGTTTTGTTGTTTTGTTTCAGTAGCTTCATAGCAGGTCGTAGATGACCACAGGTTTCGTTGAGCAGCGTATGTGCGTCCTCTGCCGATTTGGCACCCGCAGCGACGAGCGTTGCGCATTTGAGATTGCCTTTTGCCGTCTGCAAAGCCGTTTCGGCAGACTCGGGTGTTACGCCGGCCAGTTGGCACACGATGCTGTTGGCTCGTGCGCGCAGCTTGTCGTTGTCGGCACGCAGATTGATCATCATGCCATCCTGAATGTGGCCAAGTTCCACGGCCATCAGAGTCGACAGCATATTGAGCGCAATTTTCTGGGCAGTGCCGGCCCCCATCCGGGTCGAGCCCGAAATCAGCTCAGGAGGGGTGGATAGCAACACGGCATGATCCGCTAACTGCAACAGGCGCGACCCGGCGTTATTCGCGATCCCGATAACGGGCGTTCCCCTGTCGCGGGCCAATTCTGCGGCTGCAATCGTATAGGGGGTCGTGCCGCTGGCTGAGACAGCGATCAGCGTATCATTGACCTGCATGTTTGCCAGTTCATGCGGCAGCCCATCACTCGCGTCCTCTACGTCGCCGGGCATTTCTGCCTTGGTTGGCAATCCGCCCGCCATGTGAATACGGATTTGTTCGGAAGGGATTGAAAACGTACCGCCGAGCTCAAGCGCATCTGATGCTGCCATGAGTCCGGAAGATCCTGCTGCAAGATATCGAAGCTTGCCACCCGCTCGGATGGTGGCGGCCATGGCGGTTGCTCCGCTGCAAATTGGTCCAAGGGCGTCAAGTGCGGCCTTTGCCGCCGACACTTGCGATTGCGCCAGCAGATCGGCCACTTCCTTCAGTGGACGGGTATCAAGCCCGTTTGCGTCCTGATGCAGTTGTTCCGTCGCTGGCGTGTTCAAGTGATTCTCCCCCAAGAGTCTCGGATATCATACCTTTTGAATACCATTAGTCTACCATTTTATTACGGGCCGTATTTTGGGCGATTTAGGCGATAATGTCGATGGCTTGGTCATATTTAGGACTTCTAATAGGTGAAAAGGTATTATAAAGGTATCTGCATGACTCAATCATCAAGTTCTCTGATTCTGGCTGCCGATGGGGGAGGAACGCGTTGCCGCCTTGCCGTTCGCTGTGGCGAGGGCGCGACGCACAAGATCGAGGTTGGCGCGACCAACGTGTCCACTGATTTTGAAGCCGCCTGTATCGAATTGCGGCATGGTCTGGAGGCTCTTTCAGTGCAGTCTGGTTATTCTCTTGCTGAGTTCGGGCAAGCGCCTTCGTATCTGGGGTTGGCCGGCATAACGGGTGACGCTATTGCAAAAAAACTTGCCGCAGCTTTGCCGTTTCGGAATGTGAAGATCGAAGATGACCGGCCTGCGTCCTTACGGGGGGCGTTGGGCGCCAAGGACGGGTTTGTTGCCCATTGTGGGACGGGTTCGTTTGTTGCGATGCAAAAGGGCGAATCGATGAGGTTTGTCGGTGGCTGGGGGTCGGTTCTGGGCGATCAGGCTTCGGCGCAATGGGTGGGTAAGTGCGCGCTGTCCAGAGCGTTGGAATATGTGGATGGGGTGACTGGCCCTTCGCAATTGGCGCGAAGTCTATTGTCCCGATATGGCGGAGCTGCCGGAGTTGTACGAGCAGCCTCTGAGATGACCCCGTCTGAGTTTGGGGCGCTTGCCCCTTTGGTAACTGAGCTCTCCGATCAGAACGATGAACTGGCGATTTCTATCCTGGAAGATGGTGCGGACTATCTTGTCGAGATGATGAAAAGAATGGGTTGGGGCGAGGGGACGCCGATTTGCTTGACCGGCGGCATTGGCCCTTGTTACGCGCCGTATCTGCCATTGGATATGCAGTCTGTTCTGAGCCAGCCTGCGGGCGATCCATTGTCCGGTGCACTCGCCTTGGCGCGTGCGTATCAGAAGGAAATTGAACATGAATGTAGTTGATTTCCTGCGGCCGGAAGGATGGTTGGGGCAAAGTTCAGGCCCGCGCTACGTGCAGCTTCGTCAACGTCTTGAGCAAGGGATTGAAGATGGCATCCTTCCGCCCAACAGTTCATTGCCACCCGAAAGAGAGATCGCCGAGTTAACAGACCTTTCGCGCGTGACTGTGCGTAAGGCGATACAGGAACTGGTGCGCAAGGGCGCAATCGAACAACGGCAGGGGTCCGGTTCCTTTGTTCGGGAGCCCGTGGCGAAAGTCGAACAGTCCTTGTCCCATTTGACATCGTTTACCGAAGACATGGAACGGCGCGGTCTCAAAACGACCTCAACGTGGCTGGAGCGTGGGATTTTTCTACCATCACCAGAGGAAATGATGGCTTTAGGATTATCGGCCAACGAACAGGTCGCACGAATCCACCGCCTGCGCGAGGCGGGAGGGCGACCGATGGCGTTGGAAAGGGCAGCTCTTCCGCTTGATATCCTGCCAAACCCCACCGAAGTGACGGGGTCACTTTATTCGGTTCTTGAACGAACGGGCTTCAGACCGGTGCGTGCGATCCAGAAAATCTCGGCCATCAACCTTGAAGCACCCGAGGCAGAGCTTCTCGATGTTGCGGAGGGCACAGCCGGGCTTCGCATTCAACGTACGTCTTATCTGGAAAGCGGTCGAGTCGCTGAATTGACCCGGTCAATCTATCGCGGCGATGCCTACGACTTTGTGGCTGAGCTGCGCCTGTCAAACTGAAAGCCTGGGAACATGTCTGACAAAACCACTCAAATGCGGCGGGAAATCAACGAGATACCCGACGCCGTCGACCGCCTGCTAACCGCGGGCGCAGATTTGATTACGCAAACCGCCGACGAAATCCGGGCCCGTGATCCGCGGTTCCTGATCTCGGTGGCGCGGGGGTCTTCGGATCACGCCTGCAGCTACTTGAAGTACGCGTCTGAGTTGCTGCTTGGTTTGCCGATGGCATCGGTTGGGCCATCGGTCAAATCTATCTACGGTGTCGACATGCGCTGCGACGACGCGATCTGCATCTCGGTCTCGCAATCCGGTCAAAGCCCGGACATCGTAAAACTAACGCAGTCGATTACGTCCGGAGGCGCTTATTCAGTTGCGATTACGAACAACACGGCCTCAGACCTGGCTGAGGCCGCAACGGCGACGCTGCCAATTCATGCGGGCCCTGAACTGAGCGTGGCCGCGACCAAGACATTCGTGACCTCTTTGGTTACGGGGCTATGGCTGATCGCGCAGGTGAAACGGGACGATCATTTGTTGCGCGCAATCCATGGTCTGCCGGACAGCCTGTCAGCAGCCATTGCCTGCGACTGGAGCGCCGTGGCGGATGCGGTTGATGGTCGCTCGCTGTTTACTTTGGGGCGGGGCATGACTTTGGCAATCTCGAATGAAGCTGCTTTGAAATTCAAAGAGACCTGCCAGATTCACGCGGAAAGCTATTCGTCGGCTGAGGTTCTGCACGGTCCTGTTTCCATTGTTGATCAGGGTTTTCCAGTACTTGCATTGGCATCCGGGGACGCTGCCGAAGCCAATCTGGCCGAGGTCGCAGACGAGCTTGCCTCGAAAGGGGCCGATGTATTTGCCACAACCAGCCGCGTGAAACACGCAACGGTGCTGCCGCATGTCCGGACGTCGCATTGGATGACGGATCCCATACCAACAATCGCGTCGTTTTATGGAATGGTAGAGAAAGTTGCCACGCAACGCGGGGTTGACCCCGACACACCGCGTCATCTGAAGAAAGTGACGGAAACGGTATGACCGAGGCTTCGATCACCTTTGCAGGCGGCCCGATCTTTGATGGCACTGAATTGCGCGACGGATACGCCGCGCACTTCAGAAACGGGGTGATGGACACGTTGGTGCCCGAAGATCAGTTGACGGGTGAGGACCTGATCGAAGATTTGTCGGGAAACATTCTCAGCCCCGGCTATGTCGATTTGCAGGTCAACGGCGGTGGTGGTGTGATGTTCAACGACGATCCATCCGTTGAAACCCTGACAAGGATCGCCGGCGCCCATCGCGGGCTGGGTGCAACTCGCATCCTGCCGACCCTGATCACGGATACAGCCGAGAAAACCCGAGCCGCAATCGACGCGGCGGTAGAGGCCGTTCGGTCCGGAGTTTCCGGGATCGCAGGTCTGCACCTGGAAGGCCCGCATTTGTCTGAACGGCGCAAAGGGGCGCATGATGCGGCTCTGATCCGCCCGATGCAGCCATCTGATCTGGACGCAATAACCAACGCGGCAAAAGATCTGCCCGCTTTGATGGTCACACTTGCGCCGGAAAGCACGACTGTGGAGCAAGTCGAAGCGTTGAGCCGTGCCGGAGTGATCGTGTCATTGGGGCATACCGACGCGTCCTTCGAGACTTGCATGGCTTACGCAAATGCTGGTGCAAGCTGTGTTACGCATCTATTCAATGCGATGAGCCAACTTGGCAGCCGCGAACCTGGGCTGGTCGGCGCGGCGTTTTCCTGCGGATCGATGTCGGCGGGGTTAATCGCGGACGGCATTCACGTTCATCCCGAGACAATACGGATCGCCTGGACAGCCAAGCGCGGGCCAGGGCAGATTTTTCTTGTAAGCGACGCGATGGCGGTTGCCGGCACTTCGTTGACAGAGTTTCGGTTGGAAGGCCGTCCGATCCATCGGGAGAACGGCAGGTTAACCCTGGAAGACGGCACTCTGGCTGGGGCCGATTTGTCCTTAACCAAGGCAGTGCAGGTTCTGTCGCAACAAGTGGGTATCCCTTTGCA
The DNA here is from genome assembly GCF_059612325.1 of Ruegeria sp. CDSA021. Classification (NCBI taxonomy): domain Bacteria; kingdom Pseudomonadati; phylum Pseudomonadota; class Alphaproteobacteria; order Rhodobacterales; family Roseobacteraceae; genus Ruegeria; species Ruegeria sp. CDSA021. The sequence goes on along the minus strand of NZ_JBXWQJ010000013.1, from coordinate 110,342 downwards.
ACAGGCTCTCGCGTCGGCAACCAGCGTCCCGCATCGGATGATTTCCGGGACAAGTGAGGTGCCGAGGCCGACGCTTTCGCAGATGATAATGATTGCGCCAGATTTTTCTGAGGTCAGACCGGTGCGACCGTGATTATAAGGCGCGGTTGAAAACAAGGCTGAATTTGAGAGCGTGGCGTTTCATGCTTCTCGATTACAAGCGTTTCGACGTCCTGGCTGGATTGCGGAGTGACGCGAATTCCTTGGCAAATGTTACGCCAAGCTGGCCTTCAGCCCGACCGATGACGTGTTCATGATCGGGCTGGGAAAGTTGGGTCAGAGGCACTCGGCCAGAGACTTCGCAAGATTGCGAATGAGATTCGGATAGAGGTCCGCGCCGGGTTCCAGATCGGACCCAAGCGGGTCAATTACACCGGTCTTTGCCTCCACGCCCCCCATGACGCTCTCGACGATGCCGGGATTGAACTGGGGCTCTGTCAGAACGCAATCGATGCCTTCGTCGCGGATACGTGCTTGGATCTCGGCAATGCGCGCGGGGCTGGGATCGGATGCATCGGCGATCGAAATTGCGCCTGAGGCGGGGAAGTCGAAGGCATCCTCAAAGTATTGGTAGGCGTCGTGAAACACGATGAAGTTGCCGCCGCGCACAGGGTCCAGCGTTTCGGCGACTTCCGCAGACAGTGCGGCCATTTCCTCGCGCGCGGCTGCGGCATTGGCAAAATAGGCGCCTGCGTTGTCAGGGTCAGCCGAGGACAACTGCGCCGCGATCACATTCAGCCAGATTTCGGCATTTTCCGGTGACAGCCAGGCATGTGGATCATGGTCGCCATGGTCGCCATGGGCGTGTTCATCATGGTCATTTTCGTCGTGATCATCATGCCCATCATGGTCCGCGTGTTCTTCGTGATCATGGTCGTCATGCTGATCGTGATCGGCGTGTTCCTCGTGATCGTGATCGTCCTCTTTGGCGTGATCGTCGCCGTGGTCGTGATCCTTGTCATCTTTGTCTTCATGGTCAGGTTCGTCTTCGTCCCCATGATCATGTGCCTCGAACACTGCGTTTTCACGGAATTCAAGAAGCACTGTGTCATCAGCTTCCAGCAGGGGTATGACGGCTGCACCTTCGGCTAATGTTTCGATTGCATTCTCCATCCACGGTGTCAGGTCCTTTCCCATCCAGAACACCAGATCAGCGTTCTGCAACGCTGCGGCCTCGGACGGGCGCAGGTTGTATTCATGCGGCGACGCACCCGGAGCAATGATCAGGTCCGGGGTTCCGACACCGTCCATGACGCGTGTGACCAACGAATGGACCGGTCCAATGTCAGTCGCGACATTCGGAGCGTCCGCAAGGGCCGTTCCGCCCATCAATGCAGCCGTGATCGACAATGGAAGAAGCTTTCTGGACATCAGACCCTCTGTGTGATTTTATAACGTTGCGAGTGGCAATACATGATATGAAATAACATGACAAGTGATGCACACCCTGCGTCGGTGGAAGACACCGCTCCGGTAGGGTTTCAGGAACATGACCATCAGACCTGCGTCGAGACGGCGCTGACCTCTGTCGAAGCCCAGTGCAGCGCGGAAGGGCTGCGCCTGACGCCAGTGCGGCGCAAGGTTCTTGAGATGTTGCTGCAGGAACACCGGGCGCTTGGCGCTTACGCAATTCTGGATCAGTTGCGCGCCGAAGGATTTGGTTCACAGCCGCCCGTTGCCTATCGCGCGTTGGAATTTCTGGTGCAGAACGGGTTTGTTCACAAGATCGAGCGGTTGAACGCGTTTGTTGCCTGCTCGCACCCGGGCCAGTCGCATTCTCCGGCCTTCATGATCTGTAGAAAATGCGATGCCGTGGCCGAGGCGCAATCCTCTCCGGCCAAAGGTGCTCTGGGCGCTGCCGCGCGCGCGGCAGGTTTCGAGATCGAACGAACAGTTGTAGAGGCCGAGGGTCTCTGCCCCGACTGCACCGAAAAGGCATAAAGATGACCTTGATTACTGTTGAGAACCTTAGCGTGCGCTATGGCGCGCATACCGTGCTGAGCCGTGTGGACATGGCCGTCGAACCGGGTGAGATTGTCACCATCGTTGGTCCCAACGGATCGGGCAAGACAAGCCTGCTGCGCGCCATCATAGGTGCGACCCGGCCGTCTGCGGGGCAGGTGTCCCTGAAGCCAGGACTGAAAATCGGATATGTGCCGCAGAAGCTGCATGTCGACCCGACGCTGCCCATTTCCGTCGAACGGTTCATGCGCCTGACCGACCGCGTGTCGCGCAAGCAATGTGTTGCGGCGCTGGAAACTGCGGGCGTGCCGGATCTGTTGTACCGCCAGATGTCGCAGTTGTCCGGCGGACAGTTCCAAAGGGTGCTGCTGGCGCGGGCGTTGATCAACCGGCCTGACATTCTGTTGCTGGACGAGGCGACCCAGGGGCTCGATCAACGCGGGTCAGCCAGTTTCTATCAGCAGATTGAGGCGGTGCGCCGTGAAACCGGATGCGCCATTCTAATGATCAGCCACGAATTGCACGTGGTCATGAGCGCCTCGGACAGGGTGATATGCCTCAATGGCCATGTCTGTTGCGAGGGCTCTCCTGCGGTTGTGGCTTCGGCGCCGGAATACCGGGCGTTGTTCGGAACAGGCACGGGCGGCGCGCTGGCGCTGTACCGGCACGAACATGACCACAATCACGATCATGATCACTCCTCTAAGGAAGCGGCGGAATAATGCTTGATGATTTTATGACCCGCGCAACGCTCGCCGGTGTCGGCGTGGCTTTTGCAGCCGCCCCCCTTGGGTGTTTCGTCGTGTGGCGGCGTATGGCGTATTTTGGGGATGCGACCGCACATGCCGCGATCCTGGGTGTGGCACTGTCGCTGACCTTTCAGATGTCGATATTCACCGGCGCGCTGGCCGTGGCGCTGATCATGGCGTTGACCGTGACACTGTTGGCCGGTCGCGGCTATGCGATGGATACGCTGTTGGGCGTTCTGGCGCATTCTGCCTTGGCGTTTGGATTGGTCGCTGTTTCGTTCCTGTCCGGTGTGCGCATTGATCTGATGGCCTATCTGTTCGGGGATATTTTGGCGGTCTCACGCTCGGATCTGCTCGTGATCTGGGGCGGTGCCGCGCTGGTCGTTGCGCTGATCACGTGGCGTTGGTCACAGCTGTTGACGGCCACTCTGAACGAGGAACTGGCTTATGCCAGCGGTTTTGATCCCAAGCGAGAGCAATTGATCCTGACTTTATCCTTGGCTGTTACCGTGGCGGTAGCGATCAAGGTTGTAGGCGTGTTGCTGATCGCGGCGATGCTGATCATTCCGGCTGCCGCAGCGCGCAATCTGGCGCGCTCGCCGGAATCGATGGCCTTAATTGCCGCTGGGATCGGGGCGTTCTCCGCCGTTGCGGGATTAAGGGCGGCTTACGTTTTCGATACCCCTGCAGGGCCTTCGATTGTCTGCGTGGCCGCCGTTCTTTTCGCCTGTTTTAGCATCCTCGGTTTGAAATCACGGGGCAGGACGTAAGGCAGCGTTGAGCCTAAGTGTTTGTGATCATGTCATTGTGCTGACCGTGCAGAGTGGGCTGTATCCAGATTCGGACCGCATCCGATTGGACTGTGCTCAATGGGGCCAAAGCACTGGATAGAGCGAGGCAAGTAGCAGCGCGGCCATTGTCCAGTTGAACGCAACCAACCGGCGCGGGTTTGTCAGCACGCGCGCCATCTGCTGTCCAAGGACAGTCCAGGTGCTGACCGAAGGCAGATTGACCGCTCCAAAGACAAGCGCCACCAGCAAGATCGCGTGCAACGTCTGGTTAGGGGCATAGGCGGTCGTTGCGGTCAGGGCCATGGCCCAGGCCTTGGGATTCACCCATTGAAAGGCCGCCGCTTGCAGGAATGTCATGGGGATGCCTGACGCCTCGGATCTTTTGGCAGGTGCGGCATGGGCGATCTTCCACGCCAGATACAGCAGATATGCCACCGATACGATTTTCAGCGCGGTATAGCTGACCGGGTATCGGTCAAAAACCTGCACCAACCCTGCGCCGACCAGCAGCACCATGATCGTGAAACCCAAACCAATGCCCAGCATATGCGGGATCGAGCGCCGAAAACCGAAATTTGCACCTGATGCCATCAGCATCAGGTTGTTGGGCCCTGGTGTGATCGAGGTCACGAAGGCAAAGACGATCAGGGCCATCAGGATATCATAGGTCATGGCGCGCAGTATTGACCGTGACCATGAAAATGAAATTGCTTATTTGTGCGTGTTTCCGGTAAATTCACAACTTATGACGAAAGATGATCAGATAAACCGCCAGATATTGCGAGAATTAACACGCGACGGGCGCATCAGTAACCTGGAATTGGCCGAACGGATCGGTCTGTCGCCCTCGGCCTGCTTGCGCCGCGTGCAAGAGCTGGAAAAGGCAGGGGTGATTACCGGCTATCGCGCCGTTTTGGATCCAGCCGCTATGGGCGTGGGTTTTGTTGCCTATATCGGTGTTGGCCTGGGTGAACACACTAAGGCCGCGCAAGAGGGGTTTGAACGGGCCCTGCAACAAGCCCCCGAAGTGGTCGAGTGCCACAATATCACCGGTACAATCGAATACCTGCTTCGGGTCGAATGTGCGAACCTGCCGTCCTACAAAACATTCCATACCGAGGTGCTGGGAACGCTGCCACATGTCACGTCAATCACCTCCTACGTTGTTATGGGATCGCCCAAGGACTTGAGGGCGTAGCGGCCGAAATTGTGAAGTTTCACTCTCTTGCAGGGAAAAAATTCAGAGCCTAGTGTCATGGTAATGACGTTGCCAGGGGATACGCCCAGCCATAATGGCACGCAAACAGGGAGATACCGATGAAACTTGTTCGAACAGTGGCGACCGCAGTAGCCATGTCGCTTGTTGCCGGGGCTGCTTTGACTGCCCCGCTGAAACTGCAACCCGCCAGTCCACAACCCAGCCCAAAGGCAGGGTTGAATGTGAAGTATTATGGTACAGGCAACCAACACAAAAAGATCCGAGATCTGAGCGAGGCAAAAAGTCTGCTGTCTCAAGCGAAGCCCGGAAAGCCGTTGCGGGGGTTGGATTACAGGGACACCAGCAAGGGCGAAGACGTCATGACGTTCGACCAGGCTTACAATGTTGCTGCCGAGGTGACGGGGTATATGAAGTTCGACTCGGCGGGGGTTTACGAGTTGGAAACGTGGTCGAATGACGGGATCGAGGCTTGGGTAGGTGGCCAACAGATTGGCCGCGTAACAAGCATTCAAGGCTGTGAAGCCAATCAACGCACCGAAGTAGAAGTGCCCAAAGCGGGCTGGTATCCATTGAAGATCGTCTATTTCCAAAAACTGGGAACTTCATGCCTGATGATGAAGTCAGGAAAGAAGGGTGAACGTGTCACATGGACGCCCAACGAGGTCTTTGGTCGTTGAATTGACTACATGAGGGCGCTCGATTGAGCGCCCTTTTTTGTGACCTAGCTGCCCGACGCAATCAGTTCGGCCTGCGCCACAATAACTTCGGCTTGCTTGATTGAGGCAATATCGACCAAACGCCCTTTATAGACGGTCGCGCCTTCACCATTTGCCTTGGCCTGTTCCATTGCCGCTAGAATTTCGCGGGCCTCGGAAACGGCTTCGTCCGACGGGGTGAATACCTGATTGGCCAGCGCGATCTGCTTGGGATGGATCGCCCATTTGCCGACCATGCCCAAAGTTGCAGACCGTTTGGCCTGAGCGATATAGCCTTCGTCGTCGCTGAAATCGCCGAAAGGTCCATCCACTGGCAACACACCATGCGTGCGGCACGCCGCCACAATGGCCGCCTGCGCCCAGTGCCATGGATCAGACCAGTGTTTCTCGCCCTCGCGCAGCATGTAATAGTTTTCCTGCGTGCCGCCGATGCCCGTGGTCTGCATCCCCATCGAGGCAGCAAAATCTGCGGCCCCAAGGCTCATGGCCTGCAAACGGGGTGAGGAGGCTGCGATCTCTTCCACATGCGCGATACCGGCAGCGGATTCGATAATGACTTCGAAGCTGATCGGTTTGGTCCGGCTCTTGGCGCGCTCAATCGCAGTGACAAGGGCATCCACGGCATAGACATCCGCCGCGCAACCGACTTTGGGAATCATGATCTGATCCAGACGGTCGCCTGCCTGTTCCATCACGTCGACAACATCGCGGTACCAGTATGGGGTATCCAGCCCGTTGATCCGGACGGACATGTATTTGTTGCCCCAGTCCACGGTGTTCAGTGCCTCGATGACATTGGCGCGTGCTACGTCCTTGTCCGAGGGTGCGACCGAGTCTTCAAGATCAAGGTTGATGACATCAGCAGCCGAGGCGGCCATTTTGGGGAACAGCTTGGTGTTCGACCCCGGGCCAAAAAGCTGACAACGATTGGGGCGTGCTGGTGCAGCGGGTTGGATGCGGAAGCTCATCTGGACCTCGTGTGGGTAATGAAATTGCGATTTTCCTGCTCAATGAGGTATTAAATTGCGTGTCACAGCGCAAGAGCGATTGTGCATCTGCGGCAATGCGGCTGCAGAATGGAACTTTAGGTTAACTGGGAAGGGGTGATTAAAGTTTAATCACTTTGAAAACTTCGAATAAATTTGCGCCATGGCGTAAGTACGCGCAAAAACGTCGCGCGTTAATCGTGTTGGGCGGATCAAAACGCGAAACGTTCGTTTTGCTGCTTCTCTAGCTTAGGCCGGAATCAAAGGAGTGACCGCAATGATCGAGACACCGTACCTGCTGTTTCTGGGCGATGCGCCCGACCAATTGGCGGCCAAAGTGGCTGTGGGCATCAAGGATTGGCGCCCGGAAAACGCCGTGGGCCAATACCGGATGGATGGCTGCAAGGCCGATCTGGGTCTGACAGACATGACCCTGACCGAGGCGAAAGAGGCCGGCGCCAAAACGCTCGTGATCGGTGTGGCCAACCGTGGTGGTGTGATCAGCCAGGAATGGAAAAAGGTTCTGGTCATGGCGCTGGAGGAAGGGTTTGACCTGGCTTCGGGTCTGCACAACTTGCTGCGCGATGAGCCCGATCTGGTAGCCGTGGCCGAAGCAACCGGTCAAAAGCTGCACGACGTACGCGTGCCCGAAGTGGATTACCCGATTGCCAACGGCATAAAGCGTAAGGGCAAGCGTTGTTTGGCTGTGGGTACCGATTGTTCGGTCGGCAAGATGTACACGGCCATGGCGATGGATGCCGAAATGCGCAAGCGTGGTATGAAATCGACCTTCCGGGCGACCGGTCAAACGGGTATCCTGATCACTGGCGATGGTGTGCCGCTTGACGCGGTCATTGCCGACTTCATGGCCGGTTCGATCGAATGGCTGACACCCGACAATGATGACGACCACTGGGACCTGATCGAAGGGCAGGGTTCACTGTTCCACGTGTCTTATTCCGGCGTGACTATGGCACTGATCCACGGCGGCCAGCCGGACGCCCTGATCCTGAGCCACGAACCGACTCGCGAACACATGCGTGGTTTGCCGACCTATCAGCAGCCATCTTTGGAAACACTTCACGACACCGCGCTTGCGCTTGCCAAGGTAGCGAACCTGGATTGTCAGGTTGTTGGCGTTTCGGTCAACACGCAGCATATGTCCGAAGAAGACGCAATCGCCTACTTGGCCAAGATCGAAGCCGACATGGGTCTGCCTGCAACCGACCCGTTCCGCTTTGGATCCGGCAAGCTGGTGGACGCGCTGGCCGCGATGTGATCTGAGACACGTGCCGGTGGCGGGCTCATCCGCCTCCGGCGGGCGTATTTGGGAAAAGATGAAGGGGCGGGTGCGTGCAGATAGAGGTCTCTCGCGATGTGTTTCGGCTGGCGCAGGTGTTCACCATCTCGCGCGGGTCGCGGACTGAAGCAAAGGTGCTGACGGTACGGGTGTCGGACGGAACCCATCAGGGCTGGGGCGAATGCGTTCCCTATGCGCGCTATGACGAAACGCTCGAGACGGTTGAGGCCGAGATTGCGGGTTTGCCTGCAGAGTTCACTCGACAGTCGCTGATGAATCTATTGCCAGCGGGTGCGGCCCGAAACGCCATGGATTGTGCCCTGTGGGATCTGGAGAGCAAGCGCGCTGGCAAACGTGCCTGGGATTTGGCCGGTCTGCCGGTGCCGGGCCCAGAGATCACCGCGTACACCCTGTCGTTGGATGCGCCAGAGGCGATGCAAGCTCAGGCGGCTGAGAACGCGCATCGTCCGCTGTTGAAGATCAAACTGGGCACGCCTGACGATATGCCACGGCTTGAGGCTGTACGCGCGGGCGCTCCGAACTCCAAGATCATTGTGGACGCGAACGAAGGGTGGACGGCCGAAGTTTATGCCGATCTTGCGCCGCATCTGGTGCGCCTGGGCGTGGCCCTGGTCGAGCAGCCCCTACCGGCCGGAGATGACGATGCGCTGATCGGAATGGATCGCCCGGTCCCGGTCTGTGCTGATGAATCCTGCCATGACCGCAACAGCCTGCCCAAGCTGAAGGGCAAATATGATGTCATCAACATCAAGCTTGACAAGACCGGGGGCCTGACCGAGGCGCTGGAACTGCGCACGGCCGCGATTGCCGAAGGCTATGACGTCATGGTGGGTTGCATGGTTGGCAGTTCGCTTGCCATGGCCCCTGCGACATTGCTGGCGCAAGGTGCGATGGTAACGGACCTTGACGGCCCGCTTTTGTTGGCCGAAGACCGTGATACCCCGCTGATTTTTGACGATGCCGGAGTGCACCCGCCGGTGTTCGCGCTCTGGGGCTGAGGAGACAAACATGACCCGAACCGTTTACGTAAATGGCGAATACCTGCCCGAGGCAGAGGCCAAGGTGTCGATCTTTGATCGAGGTTTTCTGTTCGCAGACGCCGTTTATGAAGTGACCAGTGTACTGGACGGCAAGCTGATTGATTTCGAAGGCCATGCAGTACGTCTCAAGCGATCGCTGGACGAGTTGGAGATGGCCGAGCCCTGCACCAAGGATGAGTTGCTGGAAATCCATCGTAGGCTGGTTGAGCTGAACGGCATCGAAGAGGGCCTCGTTTACCTGCAGGTCTCGCGCGGCAGCGATGGCGACCGGGATTTCGTATTCCCCTCGGCAGATACCGAACCGAGCCTTGTTCTGTTTACGCAGAACAAACCTGGTCTGGCTGATAGTCCGGCTGCCCAGAAAGGTGCCAAGATCATCTCGATCGAAGATATCCGCTGGGGCCGCCGCGATATCAAAACCGTGCAGCTGCTCTACCCATCAATGGGCAAGATGATGGCCAAGAAAGCAGGTTGCGATGACGCTTGGCTGGTCGAAGACGGTTATGTGACCGAGGGCACCAGCAACAACGCCTATTTCGTCAAGAACGGCAAGATCATCACCCGACCGCTGTCGAACGACATCCTGCATGGGATCACGCGTAAGGCTGTTCTGCGCATGGCAGCGGAAGCGCAGATGGAAATCGAAGAGCGTCTGTTCACAATCGACGAAGCCAAAGAGGCAGATGAGGCATTCACAACCTCGGCCAGTGCTTTTGTGATGCCGGTGGTCGAGATTGACGGGGTCGCGTTGGGTGATGGTACGCCAGGGCCGATCGCCAAACGCCTTCGCGAAATTTATCTGGACGAAAGCCGCAAAGCTGCAGTCTAAAGAATAGGCCCGCCGATTTGGCGGGCCTTCTTCGTTTCGAACTTAACCCTTTTTCGTTACATTCTCTTCGAACGCAACCTTGAAGGCTGCCTGTTTTTCGGGGCTGGCGTCGGTCTGATAACTAGCTTTCCATTCATCCATGGTCATGCCGTAGAAAACCTCACGGGCTTCGTCCTTGCCCATCTCGATGCCTTTGTCATTGGCGGCCTCCTGATACCAGCGCGAAAGGCAGTTTCGGCAGAACCCGGTCAGATTCATCATGTCGATGTTCTGGACGTCTGTGCGGTCTTCCATCAGGTGCTTTTGCAACCGACGAAACGCGGCGGCCTGAAGTTCGATTTCGGTTTGCTTGTCCATGATGCGGCTCCGGGTGGCTTTGTGTGCAGTGTCTGACCTAACAATCCCGCTGTCCTGTTACAACAATCAGACTTGCGATCCGAACTTGCTCACATCAGTTTCAAGGCCAACCAAGGTACGACACAAAAGATCAGTGTCAGAATCTTGTAGTTGGCAAGATATCTGAAATAGGCACGTTTCACATCGGGACGCTCCATCTGAAACATCCTGCCGTGAATGCCCGCGATCCAATCCTGCAACAGCAGGACCATCACGGTGGTGAACAGAAGAACCGCGATATTGAGCGCAGCCATCCAGCCAAAAAACGTCGTCAGAAATTCATGTGTCACGATGATCCCCTTTCTTGCAGAATATGGGGATCAGGGGAGGTGCTCACAATGGCGTGAGCTGTGGAAAGCCACTGTCGAACTTGCGGTTAAAGGTCGCTGTTCTCCAATGTATCCCGCAGGACAAGGGCCAGGCGTTCGGCCCATTCTTTTTGCCCCACATGGTTGGCAATTAGATCATTGCGCAGTTCGATCAGGGCGTTGGGACGCCCGAACGCCGTACAGTGCTTGTCAATCGCATCGCCCGGCAGAACGCCGGTGTAGGGTTCGTTGACGCCTACGCACATATCGTCCTCGGCCTGAAGCCGGTCGATCAGGGGGCGCGCGAACCTCTCGTCTGGGGTGTGCAAGACACCTATGTGCCAGGGGCGCGGGTTACGTCCGCGCAGCTGGCGGGTGAAGGAATGCATGGAAACGATCACAGCGTGCGGCAATGCGGCCATCTGAGCCAGCGCCTCGTGATAAGGGCGATAGCACATGTTCAGGCGACGCTCGCGTTCAGCTGCGTCCGCATGGCGGTTGCCGGGGATGATCGAGCCGTCATAGAGCTTCATCAACAATGTCGGGTCGTCTTCACCGCGGTTGGGATCGATCACCAAACGCGAGAAATTTGCGGCAATTACTGGCGCGTTCAGGATCTCGCCCAAATGTTTTGACACCTCATAGGCACCGACATCATAGGCGATGTGGCGCTCCATGTCTTCGCGTGACAGGCCAAGGTCGCCTCCGTTCACCTCAGGGGGTACAGAATTGGTTGCGTGGTCGCATGTGATCAGCCAACGGGACGGGCGATCCGCGCCGTGAACGAAAAACGGGGTGTATGTCATGGGCCTGTCATCTAGTTTGTCGCAGGTGTAGGGCAGTTGCTTTGAAAAGGGAATTGGGCAATAAGCACTCAGCTAATGTTTGCGGTAACATTTTACTGCACCCTAACTGCAACTAAGACGACGTGAGGAGAGCAGGACTGATGCGACGCCTGAGAAATGTAAAAATCGTGGCGACGCTGGGACCGGCGTCCAGTGATTATGAAACCATTCGTGCCCTGCACGAGGCTGGTGCGGATGTGTTCCGTTTGAACATGAGCCACGGCAGCCATGATGAGATTCGCGAACGGCACAAGATCATTCGGCAGGTTGAAAAAGACCTCGACAGCCCGATTGCCATTCTGGCTGACCTTCAGGGGCCCAAGCTGCGCGTTGGCGTTTTTGCCAATGAGGCGGAAGAGTTGGAAGAAGGCGCGGCATTCCGCCTCGACCTTGACCCTGCTGCCGGCGACATCAATCGGGTTTGCCTTCCGCACCCCGAGATTTTTGCTGCACTTGAGCAAGGCGCGCGCCTTCTGGTGAATGACGGAAAGATACGTCTGACCGTACAGGATTGCGGACAGGATTTCGCCAATTGCAAGGTTGATGTGGGAGGTACGATCTCTAACCGCAAGGGCGTAAATGTGCCGGATGTGGTGCTGCCGCTGGCAGCGCTTTCGGCGAAGGATCGCGATGATCTTGAGTTTGTCTGCCAGTTGGGCGTCGACTGGTTGGCGCTGAGCTTTGTGCAGCGCGCAAAGGATGTGTTTGAAGCTCGGGCTTTGGCTGATGGCCGTGCTGCGATCCTGTCGAAGATCGAAAAGCCCGCCGCTGTTGAGGCATTTGAGGATATTCTCGACGCGTCAGATGGGATCATGGTAGCGCGGGGCGATCTGGGTGTGGAACTGCCCGTATCCGCCGTGCCGCCAATCCAGAAACGGCTGGTCCGCAGGTGCCGTGGTGCCGCCAAACCGGTTATCGTCGCGACCCAGATGTTGGAAAGCATGATCGAAAGCCCGATGCCCACCCGCGCCGAAGTGTCGGATGTGGCCACTGCGATCTATGAAGGCACGGACGCCATCATGCTCAGCGCGGAATCGGCGGCAGGTGCCTATCCAATCGAAGCCGTGCAAACCATGAACAAGGTCGCCATCGAGGTCGAGGCCGATCCGACCTACACCCAGATCATCGCCGCCTCGCGTACTGCCAAGGGCAGCACCGTGGCCGATGGCATCGTCGCAGCGGCCCGTGAAATAGCGGAAAAGACCGACATCAAGGCCATCTGCTGTTTCACCCAGAGCGGCACAACTGCCTCGCTGACTGCGCGTGAACGTCCTGGTGTGCCGATCATTGCCATGACCTCGCAACGTGGCACGGCGCGTCGGTTGTGTCTGAGCTGGGGGTGCAACTGTGTGATGACGCCCGAACTGCAACGGTTCAAAGGCGCGGTGGTGAACGCAGCGCGTGCCGCGCGGGCGGGCGGTTTTGCGTCTGAATCGGATCAGATCGTGGTCACCGCCGGTGTGCCGTTCAATGTCCCCGGCACTACCAACATTCTGCGGGTTGCCCCCTGTGACGAACGCCTGATTTACAGCACCGATCCTGAATAATTTGGGCTCAAGGCGACATCGGAACCTAGAAAACGGCTGCTTCAGAAGCAGCCGTTTTCTTTTTCGCACCGGGTGAAAAACTTGATTAATAAGCGAAATTTGACCGGTGCTGGTGAATTTGCCACAATAGTCTTCATTCATGAGTAGAATTTTCTAATAAATGACCTAAGGGCAGTCTCAGCCAAAGTTCCAAGTTCCGGCTGTCCTGCCGGGGGCACGGGCCCCGGACTTAACAACAATAATGGAGGAACAAGATGACAACAAAGATTGTCATAGGACTCGACGGGACAGAGACCGGTGAACGCGCGATTACTTTTGCCAAAGATCTGGCAAAGCTAATCGGATCCTGCGAATTGCTGGTCGCTTATGTGATTGAATGGTCCCCTTACACATTTCAGACACCGGAGGAAAACGCCTTGCGTCACAAGCGGCGCGAGGAAGAGGTCGATCTGGCAACGTCACGCGTCGTGACGCCCGCCGTCGATGCCCTCAAGGCGGCTGGTTTCGAGGCGCGAGGCGTCGTGCGACATGGCGATGTGGCAGAAACCCTGAACACCATCACGGTCGAAAACGGCGGTTCTCAGATCGTTGTCGGCCGGGCTTCGGCGGATGGGATCAAGAAACGAATCTTCGGCAGTTCAACGCAAAATCTTGTGATGCACGCTGAAGTTCCGGTCACAGTTGTAAATTGAGGTGGGCAGAAGAATGAAAACGCTACAACACCTGTACCTTGCGGCGCTTGCCGCCATAATGGCCACCGCCGCTTCCGCGCAAGAGGCTCCGGGCCTGGATGACAAGATCAATCAGGCTTTCGCTGATGCAACCGGACCCTTCGTCAGCTTTATCTTTGCCCCTTTCCCGGGAACTGGCTTTCCGTGGATTGTGGGGTGGCTGGTGGTCGCGGCCACAGTTTTCACGCTGTATTTTGCGTTTGTTCAGTTCCGCTTCTTTGGACACTCGATCAGCCTTGTCAAAGGCGACTATTCTGATCCAAACGATGCCGGAGAAGTCAGCCACTTTCAGGCTCTGGCCACGGCGCTGTCCGGCACAGTTGGTCTGGGGAATATCGCCGGTGTGGCGGTTGCAGTCGGCATCGGTGGTCCGGGCGCGACCTTCTGGATGATCGTCGCGGGCCTGCTGGGCATGGCGTCGAAATTCACGGAATGTACGCTGGGCGTGAAATACCGAAATGAATACGATGACGGCACCGTATCCGGTGGCCCGATGTATTACATGTCCAAAGGGTTCGACGAGTTGGGCCTGCCGGGTGGCAAGATCCTCGCGGTTCTGTTCTCGATCTTCTGTATCCTTGGCGCGCTGGGTGGGGGCAATATGTTCCAGGCCAATCAGGCGCATCAGCAGATCGCGGGCATTGTGGGTGACTATCCGGGCTGGATCACGGGTCTGGTCTTTGCGGCGATTGTGTTTGCGGTGATCGTCGGCGGTCTGAAATCCATCGCACGGGTGACTGAGAAGGTCGTGCCGTTCATGGGAGTGATGTATGTACTGGCGGCGCTGGTTATCATCATCATGCATGCCGATCAGATCGGCTGGGCCTTTGGTCAGATCTTCGCGGGCGCCTTTACTGGCCTCGGCGTTGCGGGCGGCATGGTCGGCGCGCTGATCCAGGGGTTCCGCCGGGCGGCGTTCTCGAACGAAGCGGGCGTTGGTTCTGCCGCGATTGCCCACTCGGCCGTGCGGACCAAAGAGCCGATTACGGAAGGGTTCGTGTCGCTGCTGGAGCCGTTCATCGACACCGTCGTGATCTGCACCATGACAGCGCTGGTGATCATCATCACCCAGCAACTGATTGTGGACCCGGAAACCGGCAACTACATGCTGAACGAGGCGGGTAACGCCATTGCCACCGTTGACGGCAACACCGGTGTCAGCCTGACCTCTGCCGCTTTCGGCAGCGCGTTCAACTGGTTCCCCTTCATCCTTGCGATTGCCGTGGTTCTGTTTGCCTTCTCAACCATGATAAGCTGGTCTTACTATGGCCTAAAAGCCTGGACCTACCTGTTCGGTGAAGGCCACACCAAAGAGCTGGTTTTCAAGTTTATCTTCTGCGTCTTCGTGGTTATCGGTGCGGCAGCCAACCTTGGTCCGGTCATCGACTTCTCGGATGCGGCGATCTTTGCGATGGCTGTGGTGAATGTTTTTGCGCTCTACTTCCTGATGAAAGTCGTGCGTCAGGAACTGGCGTCTTATGCCGAGCGGTTGAAAAGTGGAGAAATCCGCAAGTTCGAGCATTAAACCGATCCACCGGGGCGGCGAGTGTCGCCCCGGTGCCAGACCAGCCGCGCACAAAGCGCAAATTCTGGTCGAATCCCCCTTGCCAGTATGGCGGAACTTGCGTAAATGGCGCTTCTGATCGCGTGACCGGCCGAGATGGCATGCCGAGTCGCGTTTGAAACCGAACCCGGAAAAGGAGACGGAAATGCCTAAGATGAAGACAAAGTCGAGCGCCAAGAAGCGCTTCAAGGTGACTGCGACCGGTAAGGTCATGGCAGGCCAGGCCGGTAAACGGCACGGCATGATCAAGCGGACCAAGAAATTCATCCGCGACGCCCGTGGCACCACCACCCTGTCCGCCCCCGACGCCAAGATCGTCAAGGGCTACATGCCCTACGACCGCTAAGAGGAGATTAAGACATGTCCCGCGTTAAAGGTGGAACCGTAACTCACGCCCGTCACAAGAAGGTCATCAAGGCCGCCAAAGGTTACTATGGCCGCCGCAAGAGCACCTTCAAGGTTGCCCGTCAGGCCGTCGACAAGGCCAACCAGTATGCAACCCGCGACCGTAAGAACCGCAAGCGCAATTTCCGCGCGCTGTGGATCCAGCGTATCAACGCTGCCGTCCGTTCGCATGACGAGGCACTGACCTATTCCCGCTTCATCAACGGCCTGAACCTGGCCGGTATTGAAGTGGACCGCAAAGTTCTGGCCGACCTGGCCGTGCACGAACCGGAAGCGTTCGGCGCGATCGTCGCCAAAGCTCAGGCCGCTCTGGCTGCCTGATCCTCTCTTGGAGAGACAGTGAAAGAAGGGTCGTTCCGCAAGGAACGGCCTTTTTTGTTTTCTGGGTAGAGAATGTCGGCTGAGAGCCCAGACCGGTCAATTAATTAGGCGATGGGAGTAACTCCGCGTGTGGTCGTTCTAGGACAACTAGCGCGAGAAGAACAACTCTTCCATTTCGCGTCGCATCCGCAAGCGCTCGGGATACTCCTGCAAAAATACGTCGGGTGGCTTGCCTTCCCAGACCTGTGCAAAAACCCGCATTTTGTTCCCCCCATAGATCTTGGCAAGGTCTTCGTTCGTGTAGCCACGTGCCCACAGATCGTCAGTAATCGCGGCGAGAATCTTGGCCAGTTCGCCATTGCCGGTCGCGCCGCGATTAAAGGCATCGATCATGTAGCCGCCATCGTTGTACAAGTCGGCATTTGCTGTGGCGAAATCAACGACAAGCTCAGTTGAGAACATGTCGTCCGATGCTATTCCAACATGATCGACCCCAATAAGCTTTACGTAGTAGTCGATCATGTCGGCCGCTTGTTTCGGCGAAATGTCTTCTGGCCACACCCCATCCATCATCCATTCAGTGAAAGTTGGTGACACATAGCCACCGGAGTTTGCAGCCCTAATTGCTTCGTCGTCCGGAATGTTCCGATAGCAACCCTGTGGGGTCGCGTTCGGTTCATTTGCATACAGCCCTGCAGGAATAGAATGGGTGTAGACATAGGGTACGCCTGGGTAGTTTTCGTCCATGTAGTCCATGGCATCATTGGCAGTCTTCGATCCGGTGTGGCTAAGATCAAGCAGAATGCCGAACCGCACCATTTCGTCGATGACCGACTCCCCCCAAGCCGTGAGGCCGATATCGCGTCCGTTTTGCGCGGCCAGTTGACCCGAACCTGTCCGAAAAATGTCGTTGTAGGCGAGGATCATGCTCTTTATGCCCATGTCCTTGAGCAGCGCCATCTTCTTCAGATCGCCGTTCAGGATTGTGGCGGTCTGGCTGTTCCAGATGACGGCGGTTTTGCCCTGGATATGCGCCGCCTCGATGTCGCGTGTCTCATTCACGATCTGATAGTTTTCGGGTTGCTGCGCCATCGCGGCGCGGTAGTGATAGTGCTGCTCTAGGAGTGTTTCAAACGTCATGTCGGCCGCAGAGAGTGTCATCTCATGCCCTGTGATCCCATTGTCACGAGCCCGCTGAAAATAGGTATGGAGTTGTTCAGGGTCTGTCCATCCGGTTCCATAGGGACTGGCGATCATCCCCAACACGATGGTTTCTTCAACAAACTGCTTAGCCTCGTTCGAGGCCTCCCACGTTTTGCTTTCTTCGCTCGCGTGGGCGGGTATGACCAGTGCCAATGCCAGCGAACCCGCTGAAATCAATCGCTTCATGATGTTTGAACCTCCGCAAGCAAGTCAATTAGGTTCTACCGTGCACTCTTCTCAGTGATTACGACAGGCTTTTTATTGGTATGGCAGTGTGTCCGCTTAGTCCGCGTAGCAGAAGTTTAAAAAAAAACCGGCGCTTCGGGCGCCGGTTTAGCATTTTTGGTGTCTGACCGGGTTACCCAAACACACGCCCCAACGCGCCATCGACCGCGTCGGTGATCTGGTCGATGTCATCCGCAGTGGCGATCAGCGCGGGAGAAAAGCACAGGGTGTTGTTGCGGCTGGGGATCGACCGGTTGGTGGCGCCGATGATCACACCTTGCGCCATACAATCGGCAACAACGGCCTGAACCCGCTTTTCGTCCACCGGATCTTTGGTCTCTCGGTCGGTGACAAGTTCAGCACCCAGGAACAGACCCTTGCCGCGCACATCGCCAATGACTTTGTGCTTTTCCATCAACGCCTGCAGGTTGCCCATCATGCGGTCGCCCATGTCGGCGCAGTTGCCCAGCAGGTTCTCATCTTCGATGATGCGCATGTTCTCGATGGCTGCGGCCGGACCGGCGGTGCAGCCGCCAAAGGTCGAGATGTCGCGGAAATAGTTCAACGGATCCGACGCATCGTCCTTGAACATGTCAAAGACTTCCTCGGTCGTTACCATCACCGCAATTGCGGCATAACCCGAGGCGACGCCCTTGGCCATTGTCACGAAGTCGGGCTTGATGCCGTACTGCTGATATCCGAACCACGTGCCGGTCCGACCAACACCGCAGACAACCTCGTCGATATGCAGCAGGACGTCGTATTTCTTGCAGATCTCCTGCACGCGCTGCCAGTACCCTTCGGGCGCTTCGATGACGCCGCCGCCGGCGGTCACGGGCTCAAGGCACAGGGCACCAACGGTTTCGGGACCTTCCCGCAGGATGACCTCTTCGATCTGATCAGCGGCCCATTCACCGAAGTTTTCGACCGGTGCACCGTCCAGCTCATGCTTGCGGTATTCCATGCAGTGCGGCACGCGGATGAAATCGGGCGCGAAGGGGCCGTATTGCGCGGTACGCTCGTCCTGACCACCCGCCGACATGGTCGCAAGAGTCGAGCCGTGGTAGTCGCGGTCGCGGTACAGGATTTTGGTTTTCTTGCCGCCATAGCGCTTGTGCGCGATCTGACGAACCATCTTGAACACCTTCTCGTTCGCTTCGCTCCCCGAGTTGGTGTAGTAGACGCGGCTCATGCCGGGCATCTTGTCGATCAGCTTTTCTGCGAAGATGGAACCGGGGATCGAACCTGCGGTATTGGCGAAATAGCACAGTTTCATCAACTGGTCATAAACAGCCTTGCAGATCGATTCGCGGCCATAACCAACGTTCACGGTCCAGACACCGCCGGAAACAGCGTCCAGGTGCTCTTTGCCCTTCTGGTCCCAGACACGCATGCCTTTGCCTTCAACGATGATGCGCGGATCATTGGTTTCAAAGGGTTTATGCTGCAGCAGGTGGTGCCAGATATGGGCGCGGTCGGCCTCGACCACGCGGGAAAGATCGTTTTCGTTGAACGTGCCGTCCATGACAAGTCCTTTCACTGAGATGCGCTTTTTGGGGATATGGTTAGGCCATCCCCAGCCATTGTTTAAGATGCTTCAGATCACCGCGAAAGGCCCTCTGTAAGTAGGGCCAGATCACATCATCCCGTATTGCCAGAAGCAATCGTATTACTACGGATTTGTCAGGGCACCAAGTTTATGCTCAAGTCGCGCGGACTGTGATTTGGGAGGATCAGCGGATGACAGCCACAAACATCTACGAGCGTCATTTGGATAAAAGCCGGGCCAACTACACGCCTTTGTCGCCGCTGACCTTCCTTGAACGAACGGCTCAGGTCTATCCGGATTACCCTTCGGTGGTGTACGGGGACCGCCGGTATTCCTGGGCTGAAACCTATGCCCGGTGCCGACGTTTGGCAGGCGCGCTGAGCGCGCGAGGCATCGGGAAAGGCGATACCGTTTCAATTATCGCAGCAAACATTCCCGAGATGTATGAGGCGCATTTCGGCGTACCAATGTCTGGCGCTGTTCTGAACGCCATCAACACGCGCCTGGATGCACCGATTGTTGCCTTCATCCTGAAGCACGCCGAGTCCAAGGCGCTGCTGGTCGATCCGGAATTCTCTGGCGTCGTAAAAGACGCGTTGGAGCAGGTCGACCATGATATCCTGATCATAGACATTGAAGACCCCGGCTTTGAGGGCGGTGAAAAGCTGGGCAGCCTGACGTACGATGCCCTGCTGGACGAGGGCGACCCGGAATTCAAATGGTCTCTGCCAGAGGATGAGTGGGACGCAATTACGCTGAATTATACTTCGGGCACCACAGGAAACCCGAAAGGGGTTGTGTATCATCACCGTGGCGCCAACCTGAACGCGCAGTCGGATTTGCTGGATTGGGACATGCCCAAACACTCGGTTTATCTGTGGACTCTGCCGATGTTCCATTGCAATGGCTGGTGCTTCCCTTGGGCCATGGCAGCCAATGCAGGCGTGTCCGTGTGTTTGCGCGCCGTACGGGCCGAGCCGATCTATGCGGCATTCCGCGATGAGAAAGTCACCCATTTCTGCGGTGCGCCCATCGTTTTGAACATGCTGGCCCATGCGCCGGATGAACTGAAAGACTTCGATCACCAGATCAAGGTGATGACGGCAGGTGCCCCGCCGCCTGCCGCTGTGATCGAAGCGATGGAGGCGATGGGCGTCGAAGTCACCCACGTCTATGGCCTGACCGAGACCTATGGGCCTTCAGTTGTTTGCGCCTGGAAAGACGAATGGAATGAGAAAGGGCCGGAAGACCGCGCTGCTCTGAAGGTGCGCCAGGGCGTTCGGTATACGGCACTGTCTGGCCTGATGGTGGCCGATCCCGATACCATGGAACCCGTGCCGTCGGATGGCGAGACCATGGGTGAGATCTTTATGCAAGGTAACGTGGTGATGAAAGGGTATCTCAAGAACCCCGATGCCACAGATGATGCCTTTAAAGGAGGCTGGTTTGCATCCGGTGATCTGGGTGTCATGCACCCTGACGGCTATATCGCGCTGAAGGACCGCTCAAAGGACATCATCATCTCAGGCGGCGAGAATATTTCTTCTGTCGAGGTGGAGGGTATCCTTTACAAACACCCGGCGGTGATGGAGGCAGCTGTGGTTGCACGCCCTGATGAGAAGTGGGGCGAAACCCCATGTGCCTTTGTTGAGCTAAAGCCCGATGCCACTGTGACCGAAGCAGAGCTGATTGCCTTCTGTCGGGATAACATGGCCCATTTTAAAGCGCCCAAGAGCGTGGTGTTCGGCACTTTGCCGAAAACATCGACTGGCAAGGTGCAGAAATTTGTTCTGCGGGATCAGGCGCGGGCGCTGGGTTAAAGCTTGTCGAAGATCGAGAGGTCCAGATCCAGCATCTCACCCATCCAGATTGCCCGATCACGGTGATCTTCCAGATGCTCACCGGTTTCAGGGTGGGTGAAAACAGTCAGGCCTTGCCGGTTCAGCATCAGCCATGGCATGACCTGATCAAACGCACCAGCGGCAAAGCCAAGCTGGCAGCTCCAGCGCGGGTGAGGGCCGACGTTGCGGGTATGCATACGCCCCATCTGAACCGGAAACAGCCGTGCGGCCTCGTCACAGACCTGTTGCGCCGTATCCTGTGTATCGGCATCGAAATAAACATGGGCGTGGTAGCCAGTGATCTCGGGCATGGAAACCTCTTTGCATTGATGGAACAAAGCTATGACCGATCAGGCTGGACGCCTAGTCGCACAGGCACACAGAGACTGTGCGACGTTATTAGGGCGCGTGCGCGTCAGGATGCGCCGCGACAAAGGCCGGATGATCGGCGCAGGCCGCCTCGACCCCAAGAAGGCGGGGCATGTCCGACAGATCAACCTGCCAGCGTCGCGCGTTGTAGACTTGCGGGATCAGGCAGATGTCCGCAAGACCAGGTCGCTTTCCAACACAGTAGGGCGCTTGTTCGAACTCGCCCAACATGGTCTCGAAGGCCTGCAAGCCAGGCCGGATGAAGTGCCGCATCCACCCGCCGGGCATATCGGTTGCATCTTTGCCTAGGGACGTCGCGTGACGAGCAACAGACAGGTTGCAGACCGGGTGAATGTCCACCGCAATCGCATATGCCAGCGCCTGCACGCGCGCGCGCTCTGCCGCGTCTTCGGGCAATAGGTTTAGCTGGCGCGTGCGGTCCAGATAGTCGAGGATTGCCAAGGACTGCGTCAGTCGTAGCCCATCGATATCCAGAACTGGCACAAAGCCTTGTGGATTTCGCGCGATATGTTCATCACCTCTGTGTTCGCCGCCCACCAGATCGACAACAACTGCGTCATAGTCGATTCCGGCCAGATTCAGGGCGATCCGCACCCGATAGCTGGCCGAGGACCGCCAATAGTCAAAAAGAACGGTTTTGCTCACACTGAGTCCCGTCAATTTTTGGTCAAAGCGGCTGCGCGAATGGCGTCTGATAACACCGTGCCGTCGCCGATGTGATTGGCCAGAACCAACACCAGTCTGGCGTTCAGCGCGTCGCTGTCGGTTTTTTCGAGCCCTTCATGAGCGGCCAGAAGGTTGGCGTAAAAATCATCGGCATTGTCGAGATTGGGGGTTAGGATCAGGTCTGACATTGCGCTTACTCCTTACCACAGGCTCTGCGGATTGCATGACGGAAACTGTTTTCTTGATAGCTGTCCCGTCGTGCTGCCACGTGTTGATCCGGGCGGATCAGATACACTGCGCTGGTTGCATCACCCAGGTAACGGCGTTTGAGAGCCAGCGTCAGGTCGTCTTTGACTGACAGTGCCAGCCGCGTGACCTCAACCCCATCCTCTTCCAGCGTGTCGGGGGCATCGGCATCGATGGTCAGCAAGGTGAACTTGCCTGCCAGCTTGGGCAGCAGGAATTCATCGCCCAGCGGTGCATCCGGGCAGGCCGATCCCGGGCGTGTGCAGGCCGGGCCATCCAGCGCATCGGCCGAGTTCAGCGAGGACCCGTCATAAGTGCAGGGTTGGCTCAACCGGCCCGAGTTTACCAGAGGGCGGGCGAACTCGTACTGTTCGCTCAAGTCCAGAACCGCATCCCGCATGACCCGCGACATCTCGGATTTTGGAGTGATGAAATCGGTGGATCGGCTGGACTTTTGAATATTCTCGTCGGCCCCGTGCACACGTTCCGCGTTGTAGCTGTCCAGCAGGCTTTCGGGGGCTTTGCCATCCAGCACCAGCTTCAGCTTCCAGCACAGGTTGTCGGTGTCTTGCAGGCCGGAATTCGCCCCGCGCGCGCCAAAGGGGCTGACCTGATGTGCGCTGTCACCAGCAAACAGAACACGGCCTTTGCGGAAGCTTTCCATGCGTCGACACTGGAAGGTATAAATCGAAACCCATTCCAGCTGAAACTCAACGTCGTCGCCCAGCATCGCCCTGAGGCGGGGGATCACATTCTCGGGGCGCTTTTCGCGTTCCTTGTCAATGTCCCAACCCAGTTGCAGGTCGATGCGCCAGACATTGTCGGGCTGTTTGTGCAACAACGCGGATTGCCCGCGATTGAATGGCGGATCGAACCAGAACCAGCGTTCCGAGGGGAAATCCGCATCCATGATCACATCCGCGATCAGGAAGTTGTCTTCGAATACACGCCCTTCGAAATCGATGCCCAGCATCCGCCGGGTGGGTGAGGTGGCTCCGTCGCAGGCGATCAACCACTCGGCTTCAACCGTATAAGGGCCTTCGGGGGATTCGACCTCCAGCCGAACGTGATCCTCGTGAGTTCCGATTGCGTCAACCTTGTTACGCCCGCGAATCTCGATCGGGGCACCTTCTGCCTGCAACTCGCGAACCCGTTGAACGAAGTAATCTTCAAAGTGGTATTGCTGCAGGTTGATGAAGGCCGGGTTGGCATAGCCCTCATCCGGTTGCAGGTTGAAGTCATAGACTTGACGATCATCGAAAAAGACCTTGCCACGGTCCCACAATACGCCTTTGTCGACCAATCGGCGCCCACATCCCAGGCGGTCAGCAATTTCCAAAGTGCGTTGAGAAAAACAGATGGCGCGGCTGCCGAAGCTGACCTTGTCGTTCTCGTCCAGAACCACAACTTCGATCCCTTGCTGGGCCAGATCAATGGCTGCGGCCAAACCAACCGGACCGGCACCAATCACGATGACCTTGCGCCTGACGGGCGTTGGGTTGTCCTGATCCGGGCTGCGTTCATAGCCGTAAAGCGGCGTTTCAAAGATCTTGTTCATGGGCTCCCCCCAAACAAATGCACCAATGTGCTGCATATCCTGTCCCCCGGCGACAGGCGCCGGAGGCCTTGGCTTATGGTTTCATCGAATCCCGCCGCAAAAAACGATCTGGATCAAACTCAGCCGTTTTTTGTCAGCCTTGCAGGGCCTCCCACATTTCAAGGTCGCGCTGGGCGGTCCAGATGCGGGGCGTGTCGATGCCGCGCGCCTCGTCATAGGCGCGTGCCACGTTGAACGGCAGGCAGTGTTCGTAGATCGCGTAGTCAGCAAATTTGGGGTCGCATTCAGCGCGCACGGCGTCCCAAGCTTCTTTCAGGCTGCCACCGCGTGCCGCCACCTTGGCGGCCGGGCGGTAGGTGCTGCTGACGAAATCGCGTGTATTTTCGATGGCAGCATTGACCATATCCTTGCCGACCAGCGCGTCGCCGCGCCCTGGGGCGATGGCGTCGACATCAAACCACTTGATTTCGTCCAGCGTGTCGCCCCAATCGCTGAAATGCCCGTCGCCGCAATAGCAGGCCGAGTGGTATTCGACGATGTCACCCGTGAACATCACGTTCTGATCCGGCACATGAATTACGATATCACCGGCGGTGTGCGCGCGGCCCAGATGCATCAGGTCGATCCGGCGGTTGCCCAGATAAACGGTCATCGTATCGCTGAACGTGGTGGTGGGCCAGGTCAGGCCGGGGATGCTCTCGTGCCCTTCGAACAGGCGCGGAAAGCGTTGGAATTCGCTGTCCCAGTCCTCTTGCCCGCGTTCCACGACCATGGCGCGCGCCATGTCCGACATCAGGATCTGTTGCGCGCCAAACGCGCTTGCGCCCAGAACGCGAACGGCGTGGTAATGGGTCAGGGCCACATGGGTGATCGGTTTGTCCGTGACCGACCGGACGCATTCGATCACCTTGTTCGCCAAACGCGGGGTCGCCTGAGCTTCCACGATCATCACGCTGTCATCCCCGATGATGACGCCCGAGTTCGGGTCGCCCTCGGCGGTAAAGGCATAGAGACCTTCGCCTACTTCGGTGAATGAGATTTTCTTTTCCGACATGTCCCCCTGGGACGCGAATGCTTTGACCATGGTGGGTTCCTTATCGTGAATAGGGGTTTTCAAGAGCGGGCAAAACTGTGCCACCGCAGTCGCCGAAGCCGATTGTGTAGCCGTCACCTTTAGCGTTGCCGGTCAGAGTCAGGGTATCACCGTCTTCAATGAAACTGCGGGTTTCGCCAGTGCCGAGCGTCAGCGGTTCCTTTCCGCCCCAGCTCAGTTCCAGCAGCGACCCGCGTTCTGGCTTGGTCGGGCCCGAGATGGTGCCAGACCCCAACAGATCTCCGGTGTTCATGGGACAACCCGATGTCGAATGATGCGCCAGCTGCTGTGCTGCCGAGTAATACATCTGGTTGTAATTGGTGTTGGCGATGGTGGTCGACGACTGACCTTCGGGGGCCATGGTGATGGCGAGATCGATGTCATAAAGCATCGGGCCGCAGTCTTTCAGGTGATCCAGCAGCTCAAACTCTCGGGCGGGCGTGTCACAGCGGAAAGGTTCGAGTGCGGCTTTGGTCACGATCCAGGGGCTGATCGAGGTTGCTGTGGCCTTGGCCTGGAAGGGACCTAGCGGCTGGTATTCCCAGGCTTGAATGTCACGTGCGGACCAGTCGTTCAGAAGGACGTAGCCGAAAATGTTGTCGTCGGCTTCCTGCACCGTGATCGGGCCATCCGAAGGGGTGCCAACGATTGCTCCCATTTCAAGCTCGATGTCAAAACGGCGGCTGGGCAGGAAGGCGGGCAGGTCTTGGTCAGGCGACTTCAGCTGACCCCACGGGCGGCGAATATCTGTGCCCGACACAACAACCGACGACGCGCGGCCGTTGTAACCGATTGGAATATGCAGCCAGTTCGGTGGCAATGCGTTTTCCGGTCCGCGGAACATGGTGCCCACGTTGAAAGCATGGTTTCGACCGGCGTAGAAATCGGTGTATTCGCTGACCGCGAACGGCAGGTGCATCTCGGCGTCGTCTTGTTTGACAAGCAGCGGTTCAACCTTGCTCTGCTCTTCCGAGTCTTCGGCCAGCAGGCTGATCAACCGCTGGCGCAGGGCGGTCCAGACGGCTGGGCCTTCCTCCATGAGGGGGTTCCAGAAGGGCATGTCGAACAGTGGCTCATCGCTTAGGGTGATCAACCCTTCGGCTTCGGCGGTGGTGACGTCGAGGATCATGTCGCCAATGGCCACGCCACATCGGGGATCATCGCCCTGGGTCGAGAATACGCCATAAGGCAGATTGTTCAGTGGGAACGGATGTGTCGCGCCATTGGCCGACGTCACCCAGGATGTCATTAGAGGCATACGATGTCCCTGTTTTATTGGTTAAGTTGAGGAGCGAAGGGATTTCAGACCCAACAAGATAGCAGCCAGGATCATGAAGCTGCCGCCAATTCGATCTAGCCACAGCTTTGCCGGGCCTTGCAAGTGGCGGGCCAGCCAACTTGCGCTGCCGCCATATGCAGTCAGCAATATCCCGTCCATGACCAGATAGGTCACCGATAGAATGGCAAATTGAGGCCAGAAAGGCAGCGTTCCATCGAGGAACAGCGGAAACAGCGCTGCAAAAAAGACCACGGCCTTTGGATTAGCGGCAGAAGTTATGAAACCTTGCAACCAAAGCGCCTTGCGGCTGGCTTTTGGCGCGGTCTGCGTGGCAGACACGCGCGCCATCAGGATTTGTTTGACCCCAAGGTAAACCAGATAGGCGACACCAAGCCATTTGATGACGGTCAACGCAGTTGCGGATGTAGCGATCAGAGCGGCCAGGCCAAGCCCCGCCGCCAGCATCTGCAGAAAGTTCGCCGTCAGATCTCCGGCAGCTGTGAACAGCCCGCGCCGAAGCCCGTTGGTCGCCGAGTTTGACAACATCAGCAATTGGCTGGGTCCCGGTGTGCTCATCAGAAACAGGACAGTTGCCACATAGGTGAACCAGAGGTCCAAGTTCATTTCTTACCCGGCGTTCCGTCGAACTTCTTTTCAAGCGATGTCCAGCAGTCGATATAGTCGTCCTGAAGCGGTGCTTCTTTGGCGGCAAACGGGGTCAGGTGCTGGGGGAAGCGGGTTTCGAACATGAACGACATTGTCTTGTCCAGCTTGTCCGGCCCCAGGTTGGAGTATGACGCCTTGTCGAAGGCCTCCCTGTCGGGTCCATGCGGGATCATCATGTTGTGCAGACTGGTGCCACCGGGCACGAAGCCCTGCGGTTTCGCGTCGTACTGGCCGTAGATGTTACCCATCAGCTCGGACATGATGTTCTTGTGATACCACGGCGGGCGGAACGTGTCTTCCATCACCATCCAGCGTTCGCGGAACAGAACAAAGTCGATATTGGCCGTGCCGGGCTGCCCAGACGGAGCTGTCAGAACCGTGAAGATCGACGGGTCGGGATGGTCGAAAAGAATCGCGCCAACCGGGCAGTAATTGCGCAGGTCATATTTGTAGGGCGCATAGTTGCCGTGCCACGCGACCACATCCAGAGGGCTGTGGCCGATCTTGGTGGTGTGGAACTGACCGCACCATTTGATTGTCACGGTCGAGGGTACCTCGCGGTCCTCGAACGCCGCCACCGGTGCCTTGAAATCGCGCGGGTTGGCCATGCAGTTTGCACCAATCGGCCCACGGCCCGGCAGTTCGAACTTTTGCCCGTAGTTTTCGCAGACAAAACCCCGTGCAGGGCCTTCCAGAACCTCAACCCGGTACAGCAGGCCGCGTGGAATGATCGCGATGTCCTTGGGTTCCAGATCGATGATGCCCAGCTCGGTCGCAAAGCGCAGCCGGCCTTCCTGTGGAACAACCAGAAGCTCGGAATCGGCCGAGAAGAAATAGTCATCGATCATGGATTCCGTGGCCAGATAGATATGGCAGGCCATGCCCACCTGCGTGTTTACATCCCCCGCAGTCGTCATGGTCCGCATCCCGGTCATCCAGTTCAGACCTTCATCGGAATGCGGGACGGGATCCCAGCGATACTGGCCCAGGCTGATCACATCAGGGTCGATGCACGGGGCGGACTTCCAATACGGGAGATCGATTTTTTCGTAGCGATGTGAATGCTTTACGGATGGGCGAATGCGATAGCACCAGGTGCGCTCGGGCGGGTTCGCGGTAAAGGCGGTACCGCTCAACTGCTCTCCGTAAAGGCCGTAGTTGCACCGCTGCGGGCTGTTCATCCCCTGCGGAAGGGCGTCGGGCAGGGCTTCGGTTTCAAAGTCGTTTCCAAAGCCGGGCATATAACCGGCATGTGTGCCGACCGGCGTTGCAGCCTGTGTCAGCATGTGCGGATTACTCGGACGATTCATGGTGTTTTCCTCCGTTTGCTGCTTGTCGAGTAATAGTTGATTTTGTAACTAACAAGCATGTCACACGAACAATCCGAAAAAAATGATGACTTTGATCTGCAAAATTTTCTGCCCTTCCTCTTGAACCAGGCGTCAGAACGGGCATCGTTGGAGTTTCAGAGCGTCTATAAAGGCCGTTACGGGATGCTCAGAACCGAATGGCGGGTGCTGTTCCATCTCGGGCTTTTTGGCGAGATGACCGCCAAGGATATCGGTGAGCGCGCCAAAATGCACAAAACCAAAATCAGCCGGGCGGTCGCCAAGTTGGAGCAACGCAGGTACCTGAAACGTACCCGGGATGAGGCCGATCGGCGGGCGGAATGGCTGGCGCTGACACCGGCGGGACAAACAGTGTATCGTGACTTACGCAGTGTGGCCGCAAATTACGACGCCAGACTATCAAGCTTGTTTAATGAGGAAGAGGCTGCGCTGCTGCGACACATGCTGCAGCGGTTGGCCGGACTGGATTGACCACTGGTAATTGGGCCATGCCGGCCCCAGATGTATCCCATGCTTGATACGGATTTTAGAATGACGTCATTTGAACCTGCTTCATCCTCGACCAATGACCTGATCAACTGGCTGGTCGATAAGGGGCTTGAGGGTGCTGGGCAGGAAGAATTGCTCGAAGGTTTTTGTACCAGCCTCGTGGATATGGGTATTCCGTTGATGAGATTTCACGCGGCGCAATCGGCCCTGCACCCTGTCTACGGTGGAACCGGCTATAGCTGGTATAACGGTTCGGGTGGAGAATCCGAGAGATTCGAAAACACGGATACGCCCAGCGAAGTCTGGCAGCAAAGCCCGCTTTATGCCCTGCTGCACGAGGATCTGGACGAGATTCGGGTCAAATTGGTAGAGCAGAACGAACCAAGTCGTTTTCCATTGCTGAATGACCTGCGTGAAATCGGAGCAACCGACTATTATGCGACCGGGCTTTCCTACGAAGGAGCTGGCTCGGTTTCCCCAAAGGGGTCAAAAAAGATTGGCGATGGCGTCTTGATGTCCTGGACCAGCGATGCCCCCACTGGTTTCGAAGATAATGACCTGAGCCGGATCAACAGCGTGCTGCCGCATCTGGGACTGGCGCTCAAATCCGCCAAGAACCAGAACCTGACAAAGGATTTGATGCGAGTTTACCTCGGCCGCGATGCCGGCCGCCGGGTTCTTTCGGGTGAGATCAGGCGCGGGTCCTTGCAGCAAATCGATGCAGTGATCTGGAATTTTGACCTCGAAGGCTTCACCACCTTGTCCGAGGACCTGCCGGGGAACGAGATCATCGACATGCTGAATGATTATCTGGCCGTGGCCGTCGGTGTGGTGCATGACAGGGGCGGTAACATCCTGAAATTCATGGGCGACGGGCTGATGGCGATGTTCGACGTCGGTGAGATAGACGAGGACGCCCGCGCCGCGCTCGGCGCCGTACCCCTTCTCCAAGCCCGAATGGATGACTTGAACACCAAACGTCAGGCCGAAGGCTTGCCGGTTGCAAACTTCACATTGGCGCTTCACTCGGGCGAGATTCTCTATGGCAATATCGGGTCCAAGACGCGGCTGGACTTCACGGTGATCGGTCCGGCCGTCAACCAGGCCGCCCGCATTGCCGGAATGCACCGGTCGCTGGGTCAGAGAATCCTGATCTCGGACGATGTCGCCCGCGCCGCGTCGCCCTGCGCGCAAGAGCTCGTCTCGGTCGGTCGCTACATGCTACGCGGTGTGCACGAACCGAAAGAGTTATTCACGGTGTACAGCCCGGGCGGGCCATCAGTAACTAGTTGAAACTGAGGCTATTCCGTTCACCGGTTCCGAAGCTGAAAGACCAGATGGAAGGTCTTGCTTCCGCTGAACATGAGCGGTGGGTTTGCCCGGATGTTTGGGTATAGTGTGGATTTAAATCAATAGCTGGTTTGAGCCCAAAGCTGACCTCATGCAGGACATAAACAATACGCCGCTATAAGGTACCCGCCACTGATTGAAGGTTGTCGCGATGAACCGCTTCATAGGCATCGTAGTAGGTCAGTGAGCCGTTATCGAACCAATCCTTCGCAAATTCCTTCAGCGACAGTCCGGCCAATTCGGCATTCTCTCTACACCGCAAGAGCTTGGTAACATATTGCTCTGTGGCCGTAATGAATGAACTACCGTAACCACTTTTCGCGATCCGATCAGGGTCGCCATGACAGGGGAGAATTGACGAAATATCCCAGGTTGAAAGCCTATCAAGCTCGGCCAAGTGAACTTCAAGGCGCTCTGGCTCGGCGACATAGGTCACGCTGTCTTCCAGTGCATCACCAGCCAGCAAGACCCTGGACTTTGGCAGGTAGAGTGCAACTCCATCGTGGCTGTGGATGTCCAAAGGACGAAGTTCAATTTCGGTTGTTCCCACGTTCAGTGTCATTCCGCCGTCAAACACTGTTGTAGGCATTATCACAGGATTGATCGCTGGATCGCTCTTGGAATAGCTTTCCTCTTTTTCAACCAACGCGGCTTCCGTTTTTTTACCGGCGATTATCTCGCAATCAGCAAACACCTCGGTTCCGGCGACATGGTCTTTGTGATGATGGCTAAGCACAACCCGAATTGATGTCACCCCACGCCTTTGCAGTTCGCTTCGTATCCAGTGCGCGTGGTCCGGCGAGATGTGGGTATCATAGACTAGGGCGTTGCTGCCATCGACAACGGCGTAGCTCGCGATCCCGAGTGTGTACGCCGCATCGTCCAGCCAATTCCACGTCGAAGAGTGCAACCGCCTGCCTACAACGCGGCCGTCATAAAAGACCAATACGTTGGCCAAGGTTTCTAATACCCGCAGCGTGGATGTGGACACCATGAAATCAAATTTGTCTTTCAAGTTTGGCGATCAGTTGGGCTTGGCCGAGTTGAATTTTCTAGACACTCTCCATTCTTCCTGTTCAACAATATGGCTAGGTCCCGGGTAAAAAGGAAATGACCGGAATGTCCGCAGAGCGACTGCCTGACAGATCAAAAATCGATCTCAACACCCGGAAGGTTCAGCTCTTTCATCATGTCGCGCAGCTCTTGACGGGCGGCGATGTTCGAGATGTTCAGCTGCTTGACGCCGATATCCTTGAGGTCCAGCAGGGTCAGACCGCGGGGGAACAGCTCACGGAAGATGACCCGTTCGGAAAAGCCCGAAGCGACGCGAAAACCGATGCGCTGTGACAGCATCTCGATCGCGCGCTGCATCTTTTCCTTGTTGACCATCCGCTGCGTGCCGACCCGGTTACGGACCACAACCCAGTCAATTGGCTTTAGCCCGGCTTGTGCGCGCAACTGCCGCGCGTTCCAGACCATCTCGGAATAGACCGACGGGCCGAGGATTTTCTCGCCCTTTGAATCAATCCGCGCCAGCAGGTCAAAGTCGATGAAACTGTCGTTCAGCGGCGTGATCAGCGTATCGGCCAGCGAATGTGCCACCTGGCTGAGCCGGGTGTGAGAGCCCGGGCAGTCGATCAGAATAAAGTCGCTGTCGCTCTCCAACTGCGACACGGCGGCGGACAGGCGGTGGTCATAGATGTTCTCGCCCGGCTTCAGCGTGGCGGCGTCGATCTCGGGCAGGTCGTGATGGCGCGGGCCGGGCAGGGTCAGGTCCGAGCTTTTGAGGAAGTTGTTTCTGTTCTCAAAATAGCGTCCCAGACTGCGTTGCCGCAGGTCCAGATCCAGCGTGCTGACCTTGTGTCCCAATCGGGCCAGTGCGGTCGCCACGTGCATCGACACGGTCGATTTGCCTGCGCCACCCTTTTCGTTCCCGACCACAATGATATGTGCCATGCTTGTATTCCCAAGTCCCGCCGTGCTTAACTACACGTTGTTGGTTCCCACTATATGTTGTGTCGCCTTGGAAGAAAAGAACCTCAAGCGGCGGTTTCTGGCAATATCAGACCCTAAATCGGAAAACCCTGCGTGGTGCGCAGGTTACAGACGGGCACTTGCCAATGTATCGGCCCTGATTCACAGTCCACATGCGGGTCTGGCAGGGAGAATGTGGCTTGGAACACTTGTTCCTGA
Source organism: Ruegeria sp. CDSA021 (assembly GCF_059612325.1). NCBI lineage: Bacteria > Pseudomonadati > Pseudomonadota > Alphaproteobacteria > Rhodobacterales > Roseobacteraceae > Ruegeria > Ruegeria sp. CDSA021. The sequence continues at coordinate 78,476 of NZ_JBXWQJ010000013.1, read as the reverse complement.
ACGTTTTGAACGTGGTTTTGCCGGTTCTGATCTGCGCCGGGATCGGCTATGGCCTTGCGCTGATTCACGCCCCATTCGACAAGAAGGTGATCGGCGGCATCGTCTCAAAAGTTGGTTATCCAACGCTGATCATTTCGCATCTATCGACCACCAAGCTTGCCGTCGGCACCTTTCTGGATGTGATGACTGCGGCCGCGTTGGCAGTGGCGGGGTTTGGCGTGTTGGGGTTTGTTGTACTCAAGGTCATGCGCCTGCCGGTCAGGGCGTTTCTGACGCCTTTGATGCATGGAAATGTCGGCAATATCGGTTTGCCGATCACTCTGCTGGCATTGGGCGACGCGGGCATGGCTTATACCATGGCGTTTGTGGTGGTTGTGCTGATTAGCATCTTCACCGTGGGCATGTGGATTCCAGCCGGAGAGTTTTCACCCAAGAAATTGGCCACATCCCCGATCATTTATGCCGTGGCGCTTTCGCTGATCCTGATGGCGACGGGAACCAGCCTGCCACAGCCGATTTCGAAGTCGTTTGACATACTGGGTGGGCTGTCGATTCCGCTGATGCTTCTGACGTTGGGCCACACCCTGGCTACATTGCAGGTGAAAAGTCTGGGACGATCGATCCTGTTGACGCTTTTACATTTGGTGATAGCTGTTGTCATTGCCAGCGCATTGATCTGGTTGTTCGGATTTACAGGACCGGAACGGGGTGCTGTAATCCTGTGTTGCCTAATGCCGTCGTCGGTGGCGACCTATCTCTTCATCGATCAGCATGTGCCGGAATACGGGCCTGATGTGGCGGGCTTTATTCTGGTCTCGACACTGACGACAATACTGGTGTTGCCGGTGGCGCTGTCCTACTGGATCTGACACCCGACCGATGCCGGTTTCGTGACTTGTAACCCTCGGGAGCCTGACAGACTATGCCCCGGATATCACGCAGTATTCAAAAGGGCCCACATATGATCGGATATGTAACCATCGGCGTTTCCAACATGGACGCCGCAAAGACATTTTATACTTCGCTGTTCGAGGATAAAGGCGCACAGGTTCTGATCGACGCGGGTCGCATTGCCTTTATCGGCAATAATCCGGCGGCACCGATGCTGGCCGTTTGCGAGCCTTATGATGGCAATGACTGCGCGTCAGGGAATGGCAATATGGTGTCTTTCGCCGCCGACACCAAAGAGGCTGTCACCACAATGTATGACAAGGCCATCAGCCTTGGCGCGACGGACGAAGGTGAACCCGGGCAGCGCGTACCGGACCGGTTCTATGGTGCTTATGTGCGGGATCCAGATGGCAACAAGCTTTGCTTCTACGTCTTCGGATAATTCCGGACACAACGCAGGCAAGAAAAAAGGCCGCCCCAAAGGGCGGCCTTTCGCATTTCATACCAGTCAGGCTTAGAAGCCCAGACCTTCGTATTTCTTTTTGAACTTCGACACGCGGCCGCCGGCGTCCATCAGGCGCGACGAGCCACCGGTCCATGCCGGATGCACAGAGGGGTCGATTTCCAGAGCCAGCTGATCGCCTTCGGCGCCCCAGGTGGATTTCATCTGAACTACGGTGCCATCGGTCATTTTGACGTCGATGACGTGATAATCGGGATGGATGTCTTTTTTCATCTTTCCGTTCCTTACGCTTCGGCGCCAGCCTTGGGCTTGTAGTTGGTGACTTCCGCGATACGCGCGGACTTACCGCGACGGGTGCGCAGATAGTACAATTTGGCGCGACGAACGCGGCCACGGCGGACAACGGTGATGCTGTCGATGTTGGTCGAATACAGCGGGAACACACGCTCCACGCCTTCGCCAAACGAAATCTTGCGAACGGTGAACGAGCCGGCAATGCCAGTGCCGTTGTTGCGCGCGATGCAGACGCCTTCGTAGTTCTGCACACGGGTGCGCGACCCTTCAGTCACCTTATAGCCGACACGGATGGTGTCACCGGCTTTGAAGTCGGGGATGTCTTTCCCCAGGGCGACAATCTGTTCCGCCTCAAGCTGTGCGATCAGGTCCATCGCAGGTACTCCTATCTGCTCGTGGTTGGTCCACGAAGTTTGGGCGCGGCCTGAGAGCTCTTGGTCTTCACCGGGTCCTGCATGCAGCCCGCCAGAGATCAGATCGACTGTTCCTTGGGTCTGGTCAGATCTGACACGTCCCGGCCGAAGAAAGCTGAGCGTCACGCCATGATGCAAACCAAAGCACCGGAGTCGCAGGATGCGGCACCGGATTGCGGTCGTGTACTGGGATTGGGCGCTGGGATCAAGTGCAAATTGTGGGGCATGGCGGTGGGAATCCGCCTTTCCGAAATTGCACCGTTGTCATGATGGTCAGATCAGGCATTCTGAGGGGAATTAAAAGAGCAGAAATTTCAGGCAGGATCCAATGATGCGAATTACTTTCATGCTGGCCATAACGGCTGCTGTGCTTATGTCTTGCGGGCGCGGCGGCCCGAAACCGCAGGTCGTAGAATCCACACCGGGCGTGGACAGGACTGCACCGTCCATAATCTACCCTGACTTTGGCGACGCAGATCCACATGAATGGGAGGGGCGCCATCCCGGATTGTATCCGATCCACGGGCTGGACATCTCACGCTGGCAGGGACCGATAGACTGGCGCACGGCCAAAGCATCGGGTGTGAGCTTTGCATTCATGAAAGCGACGGAAGGCGGTGATGTGGCCGACCCGATGTTCGACGAACATCGACGTAGCGCGCAGGCGGCAGGCGTGCCTTGGGGGGCCTATCACTATTATTATTTCTGCCGGTCCGCCCGTGAACAGGCCCGTTGGTTCATCCAGAACGTTCCGAAAGGGGCAGACCTACCGCATGTTCTGGATATGGAATGGACGCCGCATTCCAAAACCTGCACGCTGCGGCCCGATGGCAGAACCGTTCGGGCCGAGGCGCAGCGGTTCCTGGACATTCTGGAACGGCACTATGGCCGACGTCCAATCGTCTATACTACTGTGGACTTTTTCGCAGACACGGATATCGGACGCTTGCCCAAGACCGAATTCTGGCTGAGGTCGGTCGCCGGCCACCCGCGCCAAGTCTATCCGCGCACTGTCTGGCGGTTCTGGCAATACACCGGCACCGGGCTGGTACCGGGTGTTCAGGGCAGGGTGGACATCAACACGTTCAACGGAACTCCGGAAGCTTGGGCCAGCTGGAAGTCGGGGAATTAGGTGTTAGGTGTTCCGTAGGTCTCGATAGTACCGCCCGTCACCAGATGGCCCAGTCGTCGTTCGCGTTCTTCACCGTACGCGTTGCGCAGCCAGAACGACTCGCCCGCACTCAGCTCGCGGCGTTCAAACCCGCGCTCGCGGAGGCACCGGTCCACTTGATCGATTTCGCCCTGCACGCGCAACTGGTCCTGAATCGGAACGGTAACGGCGGGTCCGACAATAATTCCCCAAAGAAGGATATTGGTCGCATAACCCCCAATGACGGCGCTGTTTCCGCCTTCATCCGCTTCTTGAGAGCAGGAATCGACTGCGACCCGCGCAGAGTGCAAATTATGTCCGGCTTGCGTAGGAATAGACGTCCCGAGGGGTTTGGTGGTGCAGGCCGAGGCAACCAACAAAGCGCCAAGCAATAACTTCTTCATAATGTTGTTAGTCTCGCTCTTAATTACCCAAAAATTGTATGGGACTTAAACGTGAATAAAATGAGGCATAAACAACTTCAAATGGCATTCTGACAAACATTTAACCTGCGGCACGTCGGCCACATACCGCGTCTTTAGTCTGCGCTTTCGGCAGAGGTTTTCTGATATTCCGCCCAGATGTCCGGGCGTCGTTCACGCGTCAGATCTTCGGCCATCTTCTGGCGCCATTCCGCGACGCGGCCGTGATGGCCTGACATCAGAACCTCGGGAATCGAACGGCCCTTCCAATCTGCGGGGCGGGTGTATTGGGGGTGTTCAAGCAGGCCCGAGGAAAAGCTTTCCTCTTCGGTCGACGCCTGATTGCCCAATACTCCGGGAATCAGGCGTACCGTTGCATCGATCAGGGCCTGCGCGGCGATTTCCCCGCCGGTCATCACGAAATCGCCCAGTGACACTTCCTGTACGCCGTAATGTTCCAGCACGCGCTCGTCCACACCTTCGAACCGGCCACACAGCAAGGTCATCCCGTCACAGCGGGCAAGGTTCTGCATCATGCGCTGATCCATGCGTCGTCCGCGCGGGCTGAGGTAGATCAGCGGCCAGTTGCCGCGCACATCGGCCATTGTGTGTTCAATCGCATCGCCAAGAACATCTGCACGCAGCACCATTCCCGCACCACCGCCAGCGGGCGTGTCATCAACATTGCGGTGCTTGCCGGCGCCGAACGGCCGCAGATCCACGGTCTCCAGCTGCCACAACCCCTCCTGCAACGCTTTGCCGGTCAGGCTCTCGCCCAGCACACCGGGAAAGGCATTGGGAAACAGCGTAATGATCTTGGCTTTCCAGACCCCATGCAGATCCGGGGTAGGGGTCATCAGTTCACGCGGCTTCAAGGTGGGCCGGATCGCCTTGCGACCATGGGACTTGCTGGGTTTTTCTGTCATATCTCGCGGGCCAGTTCGTTCTGCGCGGTTTGAATCAGAGCCTTCTTCTGGGTGATCATTGCGCCTTCGTCCAGCGATGAACGGTTCAGCACCAGCATTTCTTCCAGTGTATCGGCAGAAAACCTGGGGCTTGTCCGCGTGGGCCCAACAAGTTGCGCTGTTTTCTCGGGCGGCAGATCCAGGAACTCCGCCAAAGGCGCAGCTGAACCAAACTTATGGTTCTGAACCTCTTCCATCCACCCGGTCCGTACGGTGACTGAAGGCAGCCGGTCCCTGATCCTGTCCACCGTGTCCTGCAGCGGCGGAAGATGGGCAAGGGCGTTGCAGTAGGCATCCAGATCCTGAACAAGGCGGGAATGCTGCAGATCGTGGGCCCAAAGGCTGCGCAACCATTGATCCTGCTGGCGCAAAGACAGGTAGATTGTGAATTCGACTTCCTGCCCCAGCAGACGGCGGCGCAATACGCTGACCAGAGTCTCTGCCAGTTCCGGTGCCGCCCCATAACCTTCGCTTTTGTTTCTGCTGGGGCGAAGGCCCAGAAAATTCTCTTCGCTCACGATCAACCCTCGACGAGCTCCGAAATCCAGACCATCAAGGAATTCGCTCATCTGCCCGCCAAACCCTGCCAGCGTTGCGTCCAGACGATAGATCGAATGGCGCGTGGCCGCTTCGCTCAGCCCCAACTTGCGCGTTTTATAGGGAAGAACCAGCGAGTAACGGGGCCAGATCAACTCGCGGTTTTCATGCAAAAACGATTGTGCGGCGGCCATGCCGGTCTTGTGCAAACCCAGATGCAGCAAGACCCGACGCATCAGATCAGACCTTCAGGCGGGTCGGCCACGATGCGGCCTTGCTCCAGATCTACAGTGGGTATCACTTGCAGCGTAAAGGGCAGCAGAACCGTCGATTTCAAACCTGGCCCATGCAGTTCCAGCAAATCCGCCGCGCCGTGATTTTGCACGGATTTGACCTTGCCCAGCAGCGTGCCGCCGGTGTCATAAACGTCAAGTCCGATCAGGTCGGTGTGATAAAACTCATCATCAGGCAAGGACGGCAACTGATCGCGCCGTGCAAACAGGCGCAGCCCGTTCAGCGCATCGGCCTCTTCCTTGGTTTCGACCCCACCCAGACGGGCCGAAAACCCGTTCTTGATCGCGCGTGTCAGAACAACCGGATAGCGTTCCTTACCCGCCTCATCGGTCAGCGGCGAATACGCTTCGATTTCTTCGGGAACGGCGCAAAAGCTTTTCAGGCGCACTTCGCCGCGTACGCCGTAAGATCCTGCAACGCTGCCGACGCAGATCAGATCACTCATTGGAAGCGCCCGTCGTCAAACAAATTCCGTTTCTCCATTCCCCAAGCCCCTCGCAGGCTTCGCGTTGATTGCTGCGTTCGAAGAACACGCCAACAATAAAGGCGATCAGCAGCAGAATGGGAAGTCGTATCAATCCGAACATGTGGCCTTACCGTGTTTCGATTTTCAGACCGTCAGCCCGGTTTTCCCAACCGACTTGTTCAAGTTCCGGCGTGTCCGAGACCCGCTCGGGCCAGCCGACACAGAAATATCCGATCAGACGCCAGTCTTCCGGCGTCTTCAGATCGCGCATCATCTGTTCGGGATCCAGAATAGATACCCAACCTAAACCCAACCCTTCGGCCCGCAAGGCCAGCCAGAACAGGGTTATGGCAGACACAACGGAATAGCGCCGCATCTCGGGCATCGTGCCCGCACCCAGCCCCATGCCCTTGTCGGTGCTGTCATCGCAGAACACGGCCAGTTGTACAGGGGCTTCCTGCATCCCGGACAATTTCAGGCGGCTGTATAGCTGCGCCTTGTCGCCGGAATACCCCGCCAGAGCTTCGGTATTGGCGGTTTGAAAATTCTTCAATGCTGCGGCCCTTGCCGCGTCGCTTTCGACGCGGATCACGCGCCAGGGTTCGCTGAGCCCCACCGAAGGGGCAAGTCGAAATGCGTCGAGGCAGCGCGCCAGCACTGCCTCGTCTATCGCGTCGGTACGGAACCGGCGCACATCACGCCGGAGCCGCAACAACAGCTCGAACTGCGTGCGAAAATCGTCAGTAAAGGTTTGATCCCGCACGCGCCCGCCTGCTTATTCTTCTGCAGCCGCTTCTTCAGCCGGTGCAGCGGCAGCTTCAGCTGCCTTTGCCGCTTTCTCTTCCGCGCGCTCCTGAGCTTTCTTGCCCGGGGTACCCTTGTTGGGGTTGTTACGCTCGGCTTTGTCACGGCTGCCGGCTGCTTCCAGCATACGTGCGATACGGTCGGTAGGCTGAGCGCCCTGATCCAGCCAGTACTGAATGCGCTCCATGTCCATTTTCACGCGCTCTTCGCTGTCTTTCGGCAGCAGCGGGTTGTAGGTGCCCAGTTTCTCGATGAAACGGCCGTCGCGGGGCATGCGGCTGTCGGCAGCCACGATGCGATAGAAGGGACGCTTTTTCGAGCCGCCGCGGGCGAGACGAATTTTCATTGCCATGGTGGTATCTCCTTTAGATGGCGTGTGCCGGGAATTTCCCGATCAATTCTGGTGTTTCTTGTGGTGTCGGATGACTTCCTGAATGATGAAGTTCAGGAAAGCCTTGGCGAAATCGGGGTCCAGATCGGCCTCTTTCGCCAGGTCTTCGAGCCGTGCGATCTGCGCCGCTTCGCGCGAGGGATCGGACGGGGGAAGGTCGTGTTCAGCCTTGAGTTTGCCAACGGCCTGAGTGTGCTTGAACCGCTCGCCCAGCGTATAGACAAGAATCGCGTCCAGTCGGTCGATGCTTTCGCGATGCTCTTTCAACAGCGTGGCAGCCTGTGTCACGGGGTTGGTCATTGGCCGATCCTTTCGGTGGTCAAAGCGGGTTCAGACAAATCGATTTGCGGGTGCCGCCAGATCTGAGCTTTTTTACCCAGCAGCTCGGCTTCGCGCTCATAAGTCGCGCCAAGACGCTCGGCCAAGGCGCGCGAGCGGTCATTTGCGTGGGCGATGTAGGACATCACGCCATTCAGGCCTTGATGACGGGCCGCATAGTCGCGCGCAGCTTCTGCAGCCTCAAATCCCAGACCTTTGCCTTCGGCTTGCTCCATCAGGGTCCAGCCCAGTTCCGGTTCATCCCAGCCCGGAGCAAAGATGATGCCTGCCCAACCGACGAACGCACCGCGCGATTTCTCGGTCAGATGCCAAAGGCCAAAACCATTGAGTGCCCAATGACCCAGTCGTTTGACCAGTGAGTCCCAGCTTCCCAGATTATCTTTCGGGCCACCAACCATGTGGCTGCGCTCGGTCGCAAAGAACGCGGTCATCGCGGGCAGATCGTCCTGATGCGGTGCACGTAGAATCAGACGCTCGGTTTCGACAGTGGGGATAGTGAACGAGGTCATGCGTAGGCCTCCATTCCACCGTTCACCAGATCTGCCGGGGCAGGGTGTCGCCAGATTTCCGAGATCTCATATTTGGGGTGCTCGTAGTTGTATTCGAACTGTGCGCCCAAACGCTTGGCAACGGCGATGCTGGCGTGATTGTCAGGATCGATCAGCGAGATCGCGGTGTCCCAACCCAGAACATCATAGGCATAGCTGCGTGCCGCAAACCCGGCTTCGGTGGCATATCCTCTGCCGGTGGCATGGTTCAGCAGCGTCCAGCCGACTTCGGGTTCGGGCCATCCTTCGGGGCACCAGAGTCCGACACGACCAACATAGGTGCCGGTGTCTTTTTCATCGACGCTCCAAAACCCGTAGCCGCGCAGAGTCCAGTGGCCCAGCAAGGCGGCAATCACGCGCCACACCTCATCCCGGCGCATCTGACCGCCGACATACTTCGCAGCATCGCTGGCGAAGAACGCGGTGTCTGCGTCAAGATCAGCCTCGGACGGAGCACGCAGGATAAGGCGTTCGGTCTCAAGCTGAGGGATATGAAGCGCGTGGGTAGTCATTTACTTCTTCTTGCCAAACCCGCTCAGCCCGGGGGGCAGACCCATGCCGCCACCCATGCCGGGCATGCCGCCGGGCATCTTGCCGCCCATCGCCTTGGCCGCCTGTTCCAGCGCTTTGGGGTCCATGCCTGCGGCCATGTCTTCGGGCGAGGGGCCGCCTTTGCCAAACATGCCCTTCATAGCCTGTTTCAGCATCTTGCCTTTGCCCATCTTGCCCATCTTCTTCATCATGTCCGACATCTGCCGGTGCATCTTGAGCAGCTTGTTGAGGTCGCTGACCTCCATGCCCGAGCCTGCCGCGATCCGCTTTTTACGGCTCGCCTGCAACAGCTGCGGGTTGGCGCGTTCGCGTTTGGTCATGGACTGGATCAGGGCGATCTGCTGGCGCAGGATCTTGTCGTCAAGCCCCGCCTGATCCATCTGCTTGGCCATCTTGCCCATACCCGGCATCATGCCCATCATGCCTTGCATGCCGCCCATCTGGATCATCTGTTCCAGCTGCATTTTCAGGTCGTTCATGTTGAACTGACCTTTGACCATGCGCTTCATCATGCGCTCGGTCTGTTCCATCTCCATCGTTTCCTGGGCCTTTTCGACCAGGGCAACAATGTCGCCCATACCCAGGATACGACCGGCGATCCGGTCCGGCTCGAACGTTTCGAGCGCGTCCATCTTCTCACCCAGACCCACAAAGCGGATCGGCTTGCCGGTGACTGCGCGCATCGACAGCGCCGCACCGCCGCGCCCGTCACCGTCCATACGGGTCAGGACCACGCCCGAGATGCCAACTTTGGCGTCAAATTCCTCGGCCACCTCAACAGCGACCTGACCGGTCAGGCCATCGACGACCAGCAGGGTCTCGCGCGGATCAACTACGTTGCGAACCTGCTCGACCTCGTTCATCAGCACTTCGTCGATGTGCAGACGGCCCGCGGTATCGAGCATGTAGACGTCATAGCCACCCAGCGTTGCCTGCTGCTTGGCACGCTTGGCGATGTCGACCGGCGACTGGCCGGGAACGATGGGCAAAGTATCGACGCCGACCTGAGTACCCAAAACCGCCAACTGATCCATCGCCGCCGGGCGATAGACGTCGAGCGAGGCCATCAGAACCTTCTTGCCCTCTTTCTCTTTCAGGCGCTTGGCGAGCTTACCTGTCGTGGTCGTCTTACCCGAGCCCTGCAGACCGACCATCAGGATCGGGGCGGGCGGGTTGTCGATCTTCAGCGCGCCGGGGTCTTCCTCGCCGCGCAGCGTATCGACCAGCGCGTCATGTACGATCTTGACGACCTGCTGGCCGGGTGTGATCGACTTGGTGACGGCCTGACCGGTTGCCTGTTCCTGCACCTTCTTGACGAATTCGCGTGCCACCGGCAGCGAAACATCCGCCTCTAACAGGGCAACGCGAACCTCGCGTAGGGCGGTTTTGACGTCTTCCTCGGACAGGGCACCCTGTTTCGTCAGCCGATCAAAGACGCCAGAGAGGCGTTCGGATAGATTTTCAAACATGCCTTCGGCCTCCTTCGCCGGTTTTGACTAGGCGCTTCCTAAGTAGGAACCACCGGTTGAGTACACAATTGCCCCCTCCCACTGAATTAGACGTGGGGGTAATGCCAAATGGCATTGCCCCCACGGGCGAAACTCGCTGGTGGGGGGCGATCCCTGAACGACTCAAGGGACCGGAAGATCAGACGCTTCCGGATGTTTGGACCGGGCTTTAGGCGCAATGGCCGTCAGAGTCAACAGCGTTCACATTGAATCAAGGGTTTGGAATGGCCAATGCTCTTAACTGTATTTCGGCTGATTGCGGGCGCGTCCGTTCTGTGGCACAGCGCAGGAAATTCTGCGCAAGGAGATCAGGATGGACGCTTCATCCGCCTATCAGGACACACTACCGCTGAGTTCCGACGCATTGCTGGCGCAACTGGATGAGTGGGGGTTGGCCTATCGTATGCATACTCATGTGCCCCTGCGTACGGTCGAGGATGCCAAGTCCGTCGAAGGTCAATTCACGTTGCCGGGCGAGAATGCGTTGCGGGTCAAGAACCTGTATCTGCGCGACAAGAAAAAGCGCAACTATCTGGTGACACTTGAGCAAAGCCGCGAGATCGACCTTAAGGTGCTGGGTGCTGAGTTGGGAATTGGCAATCTGTCCTTCGGCTCGGTGGACAGGCTGCTACAGAACCTCGGCATTCGACCGGGCGCGGTCAGCCCTTTGGCGATGATCAACGGGGTTCAGAATGATGTGCGGTTCTTCATGGACGCGGCGGCCCGACAGGCCGAGGTGATTTACATGCACCCGCTGGTCAATGACCGCACTGTCGTCCTGAAACATACCGACATGATGGCTTTCTTTGATCGCATCGATTGCGAAATCACTTGGCTGCCCTGATCACTCAAGCGCCTCTTTCAGCGCGGCGGCGACATGCGCGGCAGACGGGTTGACGAACATGTGCCCGTCAGCCTCGAACACCGGGTCGTCCAGATTGTTCGGAAAAGCCAGTGGCAGCTCGGTGCAGGCCAGCAGGATCGCGGTTCCCGGACTGGCGTGCTTGTTGCAAAAGGCCAGCAATCGCGTACGGGCGGTGTCGGAAGCGCCACCGTAGAAGTCACTGTCGATCATGGCCTGCATCTCGGAAATCTCGGGCTCTGGCAGCCGCTCATTTGCAGTGATGCCCTCGGCGGCCAGACGATCCGCATAGTTGGTGGCCTGCATCGTTACGGTTGTGCCCAGGACCAGAGCCTCGGACGCGCCAGTTCCTGCCGTGGCGTCGGCGGTTGCATCAAAGATGCTGAGGATGGGCATGGAAACACCCAGCCGGATCGCGTGGAGCCGTGCGTGCGGTGTGTTGGACGCGATGATGCCGAAGTCGCAGCCTGCACGCTCCAACGTCAGCAGTGCATCACGGAATACGGCATCAAAACCCGCCCAGCTTGCCTCATCTCCGGCGACACCGCGCAAGGCGCGCGTCTTGGCCTGTGTGACAGATTCGATTGTCATCGGAGGGATCGGCAAAGGAGAGCCATGGCCGCGTTCCGCGAAATACCGCCCGGCTCCTTCGGCAATCGCCCTGTAATAGTCGACGGTCGAGGCCCAGCCCACACCGCCCAGAATGCCGATTTTCTTCATGTGCCCATCCAGTCTGCCTGTCATACTGAATGGCAGACTGGACGTTTCCGGGCTCATTGACCAGAGGGGATCAGGCTGCAAGCTCAGCTACAGCCTTATGGGCGCTTTGCAACGCTGCATCGGGGTTCACGGCCATCTGATCGGCAGCGATGACGTCCACGTCATGGATGCCGATAAAGCCCAGAACGTGGCGCGCGTAGTTGGTGGCGAAATCCGCCTCGGACCCGACAGGGACACCGCCCGAAGCGATAGCCAGAATGGCGCGTTTACCTTCCAACAGACCTTTGGGACCGTTTTCGGTATAGGAAAAAGTCAGACCGGCGCGTGCAACAAGGTCGATCCAGGCCTTGAAGGCGGCCGGTACCGAGAAGTTGTAGATAGGCAGGCCAATGACGATGGTGTCGGCGTCCTGCAATTCGGCCACCAGCTGGTCTGACAGGGCGAGCCGGTCGCGTTGTACTTCGTCGCGCTGTTCCGCTGGTGTGAAGTTGGCAGCGATCCAATCTTCAGTCAGCATTGGAAGTGGGGTGGAAAGATCACGTCGGATGATGCGCTCTGCGCCCAGTTGCTTGACCACACGCTCTGACAGATCGCGCGTGGTCGAGTTCACGCGGCGGGCGGATGAGTCGATATGAAGGATAGTATTGGTCATTGATTGGGTCCTTTGGGTCAGGGAAATCTTGTCCTGCTTCCAATATGAATGTTGCACTGGTGAACAAAACTCGGATACATCAACAGCTATTGTTGGAAATTGCACAGTGACGACATTGCCATGGACAATTGGGATGAGGTGAGAACTGCCTATCAGGTGGCCCGCATGGGGACGGTCAGTGGTGCCGCCGAGGTTCTGGGGGTGCACCACGCCACAGTGATCCGCCATATCGACGCGATCGAGGCGCGGTTGGGGGTCAAACTGTTCCAGCGTCACGCGCGCGGGTACACGCCGACCGAAGCGGGTGACGATTTGTTGCGTGTGGCCCAGGCCACTGAAGACCAGTTCAATCAGCTTGTGGGCCGAATGAAGGGTCGGGGTGACGATGTTTCGGGCGAGTTGGTGGTGACGTCACTGGGCTCGATTGCGCCTCTGGTGGTTCCAACGCTCACCGCTTTTCAAGAGATGCATCCGGATCTGATAGTGCGTTACTTAACCGGAGACCGGCTGTTCCGGCTGGAATATGGCGAAGCGCACGTAGCAATCCGCGCCGGGTCGGCACCGGATCAGCCAGACAACGTCGTTCAGCCCTTCAGGCAAGAAGAGGTCGGCCTGTATGCCAGCACTGCATATGTCGAACGGTTTGGTAAACCGTCGGGCACCGAAGATTTCGCGAAGCACCAATTTGTCAGCTCTGATGATGAAGGCAGCCGGGCACCGTTCACCCGGTGGCTGCGCGCGACGGTGCCTACTGACCGCATTACCTTTCGCTGCACCAACAACTTCTGTATGCGCGAGGCCGTTTTGGCCGGGGCCGGTATTGGATTCATGTCCCGATGGGAAGCAACCCGCCATGACAATCTTGTCGAAGTGATGGAGCCGCTGCCAGAATGGTTCGGTAACCTTTGGCTGGTGACGCATGTGGATCTGCATCGAACGACCAAGGTGCAGGCGTTCCTGACTTTTTTGAAAGCACAGGCCAAAGGCTGGCAATCATGACCCCTCAGGCCCGTGGCCATCTGGCCATGCTGGCTTTTTCTGCGCTCGTTGCGGGCAGTTTTTCGCTTGGGTCGATGATTGCGAACGAGATTGCCCCGGCGGCGCTCAATGCGGTGCGGTTTGCCATTGCGGCGGTGGTGATTGGTGTCGCCGCTCTGGCCACAACCGGATTGCCGCGCGCTGCGGCGCAGGCCCCCTGGCGCTATCTTGTATTGGGCGGGTTGTTCGCCACCTACTTCGTGCTGATGTTCTATGGTCTGCAAACCGCGCCACCGGTCAGTGCCGCCGCAGTCTTCACGCTGACACCCGTCGTCTCGGCCCTCGCAGGATGGGTTCTGTTGCGTCAGATCACCACCCCGCGTATGGCGCTGGCTTTAACCATTGGGGCAGTGGGGGCGTTATGGGTAATCTTTCGAGCCGATTGGCAGGTGTTTCGCGCCTTTGAGATCGGGCGCGGAGAGGTCATCTATTTCTGGGGCTGTGTCGCCCATGCGGTTTATACTCCGATGGTACGTAAACTGAATCGTGGAGAGCCCGCTGTGGTCTTCACCTTTGGTACCTTGCTTGCCGGATGTCTTTTGCTGACAGTGTTTGGCTGGTCTGATCTGGGGGCCACAGACTGGGCCGCGCTTCCGGCCATTGTCTGGATTGGTTTGCTTTATATTTCGTTTTTTGCAACGGCTGCCAGTTTTGTGCTGGTGCAGTTTTCGTCTTTGCGGCTGCCCTCGGCGAAGGTGATGGCTTATACCTATCTGGTGCCAAGTTGGGTGATCTTGTGGGAAATCGCGCTGGGCAAAGCTGTACCCACGGGTTTGATCCTGGGTGGGGTGGTCCTGACCGTCATCGCTTTGCTGATGCTGCTGAAAGAGGAAGCACCGCGTGCCGTGCAGATGAGCACAACTGCGGAATAACGCCGAACGTGCGCTTTAAGCCGCCTAGGTTTTCGAATGCATTCCGAATGCGGAATTTGCTTGAGCCAGATCAAGGCTTGAAATTTGCCCCTCCAATACACTGCAAAGAAAGTGAGAGGAGGAGGTTATGTTCAAGCATATTATGCTGCCGATAGATCGGCATCTGCCGCCCGAGGTCCGCAAAGCTGCTGATATCGCTGCGGAAGTGGCGAAATGGCAGGGGGCTAAAATCACTCTGGTCAGCGTGACCGGAGCCCATATGGGTGAATCCACGGAAACCGAAGCCGAAATCGACAGGGATTTGGCGGTGTTCACCGAAAAGCTTGCCGCTGATAGTGGGACCAAAGTTACCATCCGCAAGATTCACTCGGTCGACGTTGCCGCCGAAGTGGACGGCGACCTGACCCGCGCAGCGGAAGAGATGGGGGCTGATTTGATCATTGTGGGAACCCATGCCCCCCGGATTACGGACTACATATTCTCCAGCCACGCCGGGTATCTGGCCAAACATGCCAGCATGTCGGTCTTTGTGGTGCGCTAGGCTTCGTCCGAGGCCGGAAGCTCAACTTCCAGAAAACGCTCGAACGCATCCAGATTAACGGGTTCGAACTGACCGAACCCCTGCATCCAAACTGATGCGGCGCGCAGCGCGTCAGGTTCCAGCTTGCACCATTTCACCCGCCCGCGTTTCTCCTGACTGATCAACCCGGCTTTCGTCAGAATGACCAGATGCTTGGAAATCGCAGCCAGTGACATGTCGAATGGCTCGGCCACATCAGTCACGGCCATGTCATCCTCCAGCAGCATTGCCAGGATAGCACGGCGTGTGGGGTCGGCGAGGGCTGCAAAGACTGTGTCGAGCGGATCGTTCATCACGCTTTCATAGCCGCTTGGCGTGCGCGCGGAAAGGGCGTTACAGCATCGGATGGCGGAGTCTGTCTAAAGGCAAGTGCATCCGCAATCGATCCACATCACTTTCAATCAGGCCGATATCCCGGACCATGCGCGCAGTTGCTGGCAAAGGCGTCGCCCTGGCGCGCCGTTTACGGTTTAGAAGTGAAAAACGTCGAAGTGGTTTAAAAATCAGACGTAAATTAAATGTCCATTTCTTCTGAATCTGTTCCATTACATGTTCCTTATCCACTAATTTCATTGAGAAAATGATCGGTTCTGTAGAGAAACACAAAATCAATTACTTGACTCAATGCGTTACAAAAAAGCACATATTGGGAATGGCTCGCATATTACCTCCTCTTAATGCTCTGAAAGCGTTCGAAGCTGCGGGACGGCACGAAAGTTTCAGCCGTGCCGCGGATGAGCTGAATGTCAGCCATTCTGCGATCAGCCGACATGTGCGCGGTCTCGAGGATCGGCTGGGTGTCGCTTTGTTCCGGGACCTGCCGCGCGGCGTTGAGCTGACGCTGGAAGGGCGCGGCTTGCTGATCAGGGTCATGGCGGCGCTCGACGAGATTGCCGAAGCCACCGAACTGGTGCGCCAGCGGCCCGAAGGAACCATCACGATCAGTTGTGAGCCGTTGTTTGCACAAAAATACCTCGTCCCCCGGTTGTCCGGTTTTTACAATGCCTTCCCGGGTGTTGAGTTGCGGCTGGAGGCCTCGCAGGCTTTGGCCGACGTTGACCGTCACGACGCGGATCTGGCCGTTCGCTTTGCGCATCGCGGTGAATTGGACATGCCGTCAGACCTGATCAGCGATGCGCCGGTATATCCCTATGCCGCGCCAGCCCTGCGGCCCGAAGGTTGGAGCAACCCCGAGCAAATCCTGAACTATCGTCTTTATCGCGATCGACCGGCCGAAACCTGGCGGCGTTGGGCGGAATTGGCTGGAATTGAAATGCCCGAACGCCGTATCGGCAGCTGGAAGACCATGACGGGGCTGGCGATGGAGGCGACGTTGTATGGTCAGGGCATCTTTCTGGGGTCCGCAGATTGTATGCTTACGGATCTCAATGCGGGGCGGCTGATCCGGTGCTTTCCGATCGGCTTTAGGGACGGGGGATTCCGGTTGGTTCTTGGAGCGGGCGCAGTCCGCAGGAAGTCTGTTCAGGCCTTTCGTGGCTGGTTGCTGGATGAAACAGCCGGTCTTCGCGGGCAACCTGTTGACGGGGGATAATCAACTCTTTGGTTGAATATGAGGTTTGGACGCATTTTTGGACCGGCGCTCGGGTGTGATATCCCCCTGAGTCAAGTGTGTGCTGAAAATAGTTAATAAAAACAAATATTTAAGATGCGGCAATCAGGATGTGCAAGCCCGTTGACTCTGGGCCTCTGTCCCCTTAGCACCATGCTCAAGACTGTACGAGGGAAACGCCCGTGACCGATGACGACCAAAAGCAGCGTATGGCGCAGCTTGAGGCCAAGATCGACGCGGCGAAAAAGGCCAAAGCGCCGAAGCCCCGTGCAGATGCTGACGTGTCCGGGGGCGAGCTTGCCTGGAGGATGGTCATCGAAATGGTATCCGGTCTGGGGATCGGATTTGGCATCGGATATGGGCTGGACAGCCTGCTCGGGACAATCCCGATATTTCTGGTGCTATTCACATTGCTGGGTCTTGTCGCGGGCGTGAAGGTTATGCTCCGCAGCGCACAGGAAGCTCAGGCGAAGCAAACGGCGGCTGACGCGGCCGAAAAGGACGAGAGGGACTGAACGTGGCGACTGAGACCACCGCAGCAGAAGGCAGCAGCCTGGTTTTTCACCCGATGGACCAATTCATCGTCAAGCCGTTGTTCGGCGACGGTGCAGTGGGCATGTTCACAGTCACCAACGTGACCCTGTGGTTGTTCATGGCAATTGCTGCCGTTGTGGCTCTGCTGGTGCTGCCCACGTCGAAACGAGCAATCGTTCCGACCCGCATGCAGTCGATTGCGGAACTTACCTACGGTTTCGTCTACAAGATGCTGGAAGATATCTGCGGCAAGGAAGGCGTCAAGTTCTTCCCGTATGTCATGACCTTGTTCATGTTCATCGTCTGCGCGAACTTCCTGGGCCTGATCCCGACCTCGTTCACAACGACGTCGCATTTCGCGGTCACCATCCCGCTGGCACTGGCCGTGTTCCTGACGGTAACCATCCTAGGCTTCGTCAAGAACGGCGCGGCCTTCTTGGGCCTGTTCTGGGTCTCCAGCGCACCCTTGGCGTTGCGTCCGATCCTGGCGATCATCGAGCTGATCTCGTACTTCGTACGTCCTGTCAGCCACTCTATTCGTCTTGCTGGTAACGTCATGGCTGGCCACGCGGTTATCAAGGTTTTCGCGGGCTTTGCCGCGGTTGCCGTAATCTCGCCCGTGTCGGTTCTGGCGATCACCGCAATGTACGGTCTCGAGGTCCTTGTGGCCTTCATCCAGGCCTACGTTTTCACCATTCTGACCTGTGTTTATCTGAAAGATGCGCTGCATCCGTCGCACTAAGGTCCGATACCCAAACATCGAAACTTCCAATTCGTAAGGAGAAACATCATGGAAGGCGATCTCGCACACATCGGCGCAGGCCTGGCAGCAATCGGTTCCGGCGCAGCCGCAATCGGGGTGGGCAACGTTGCAGGCAACTTCCTGGCCGGAGCCCTTCGCAACCCTTCGGCGGCTGCTTCGCAGACCGCAACCCTGTTTATCGGTATCGCATTCGCAGAAGCCCTGGGGATCTTCGCATTCCTGGTCTCGCTGCTGCTGATGTTCGCCGTCTAATCTGCGGAACCTGATCCTTACGCGCGGGTGGGCCCAAGCCATAGCGGCCCACCTGTTGTAAAGACAACGTTCCGACGGAGGACATCATGGCGACAGAACCTGTAACCAAAGAAGTGGCTGGCACGTGTGTCGACGCTGGTGGCTCTGCCATCGGTATGCCTCAGCTCTGCTTCGATTGGTTCCCCAACCAGATCTTCTGGCTGGTCATTACGCTGGTCGTCATCTTTCTGGTCTTGACCCGCGTGGCTCTGCCACGCATTGCGGCAATCCTGGCTGAACGTCAGGGGACCATTACAAATGACCTGGCTGCGGCCGAAGATCTGAAGGCCAAGGCGGTCGAGGCTGAAGAAGCCTATAACAAGGCGCTGGCCGATGCCCGTGCCGAAGCGCAGCGTATCGCTGCCGAAGCACGCGCCGAAATCCAGGCTGGACTGGATGACGCGATTGCCAAGGCGGATGCGGAAATCGCTGCAAAGGCGGCTGAATCGGAAAAGGCAATTGTCGAAATCCGTGCCGGTGCGCTGGAAAGCATTCAAGTGGTTGCCAAAGACACGGCGGCCGAACTGGTTACAGCTCTGGGCGGCGAAGCGGAAGCGGCTGCCATTTCCAGTGCCGTAGATACGCAGACGAAAGGATAAGTGACATGCGGAACACTCTTGCCCTTATCCTGATATTTGGTGCCGCCAGCCCGGCCTTTGCTGCAAGCGGCCCGTTCTTCTCGCTTGGCAACACCGACTTTGTCGTCCTTCTGGGCTTCATCGTCTTCATCGCGGTTCTGTTCTACTTCAAGGTCCCCGGTATGATCGGCGGTGCATTGGACAACCGTGCCGAAGGGATCAAGTCCGAACTGGACGAAGCCCGTGCCCTGCATGAAGAAGCACGCACATTGCTGGCCTCGTATGAGCGCAAGCAGCGTGAAGTTCAGGGTCAGGCCGATGCGATTGTCGCGGCGGCAAAAGAAGACGCGGTTCTGGCAGCTGATCAAGCGAAGGTTGACCTTGAAAAGTCGATCGAACGTCGTCTGGCTGCAGCTCAGGACCAGATCGCTTCGGCTGAAGCATCTGCTGTGAAAGAAGTACGTGATCAGGCCGTTTCGGTTGCGGTTGCTGCTGCAGGTTCCGTATTGGTCAAGCAGATGACCGCGGCACAGGCAAACAAACTGATCGACGCGTCGATTGCAGATGTGGGCACCAAGCTGCACTGAGGGATGCCCCTTACAGAAAAGTGATGCAGACGACCCGAGGGCCAGTGGCTTTCGGGTCTTTTGTTTCTTGAGCAGTTCTGCTTTTTTGTTGGTCACACTCCGAATCCTACCAACCGTCGGGGATCAGGTTGGCAGGTAAACTCCGCGAAGAGCGTTACAGTTCAAGGAAAGACAGACCGTGTCGGGCGACCCAGTTTCGATGAATATTATTGGCGTGGTCAGAAACGGCGGCTTGGCGCTGATCGATACGATCAACAGGATTGAAAATCTGTCGGCCCAGTTGAGCCGGTATTCAGCCACCATTGCGACCAATGACAACACGGACGATACGGACCGAGTGTTATTCGATTACGCCGATCGAA
The DNA here is from genome assembly GCF_059612325.1 of Ruegeria sp. CDSA021. Classification (NCBI taxonomy): domain Bacteria; kingdom Pseudomonadati; phylum Pseudomonadota; class Alphaproteobacteria; order Rhodobacterales; family Roseobacteraceae; genus Ruegeria; species Ruegeria sp. CDSA021. The sequence continues at coordinate 59,030 of NZ_JBXWQJ010000013.1, read as the reverse complement.
ATCAGCACGTCGATATCATTCAACTGGATGGGCTTGCTTCTCGTGTACCTGATCGGATTGAGCGCATCACAGCCGCAAGAAATGCCGTACTCAACAGATTGGAAGAGAAAGACATCGATCTCGATCTTACCCTGGTGCTGGATCTGGATGGCCCGAACGTCTGTCTGGATGTTCAGGCGGTTTTGTCAGCGGCGCAAAGGGTTGCCCCTTTGTGGGAGGGTGTCTTCGGCAATTCCAAGCCTGCATATTATGACATCCATGCCTTGCGCTGCTCCGGTTGGTGTGATGAAGACGTCTGGCAGCGCATTCAGAGCACGCGCAGACCATTGTTCGGGCGTCGCAAATGGCGCCATAGTTTGCTGAAGTCAGCGGTCTTTGACCGCCAGTTCCATATTCCGGCCGAAACGCCGCTTATCCCGGTTGATAGCGCTTTTGGAGGCGCCGGGTTGTATAAGACCCGCGCGCTCAGGGGCTTGCGCTATTCTTGCTGGGACGAAAAAGGTCAGCAGGTGTGCGAACATGTGATGCTGCACAAACAGCTGCGGGACCGTGGCGCAAGATTGTTCATCGATCCGGCGCTGACAACATTGGCCCCTGATCATCATTTGGGAGAAGGCAGCGGCGCGCCATTTCCATCTAATTTACTACCTAGAGAAGCAGGGGCGGCCTAACAAATGTCTCATTCCCCTCTGACTGGTGAAAAAGGTGAGTTTCTGTTTGAGGCCGATGTAATCGGCTGTCACCCGGCGCGGTACTTTCTGGACAAAAGTTGCGGGTTTATCTGGGTGGATTCTCCCACCTGGCTGGACGAAGCTTATAGCGATGCCATCGCCCTGACAGATACCGGAATTCTGGCGCGCAACCTGAACAATATTCGCGGTGTGTCACTTGCCATGCGCGCAAATGGCCTTGCCGAGGCTCGTGGCATCGACATTGGAGGTGGCTACGGGCTGCTCGTGCGTGGCCTGCGTGATATCGGGCTTCATTTCCATTGGTCCGACCCCTTTGCCGATAATCTGGTTGCGCGTGGGTTCGAAGCGGATAACGGTTCCTATTCTGTTGCCACCGCCTTCGAAGTGTTGGAGCACCTGCCCAACCCACTTTCGCAAATAAAAGAGGCGCGCGCCCGGTTCGGTTTTGACACTTTGTTCCTTTCGGCCACATGCTTCGATCCAAACGCCATACCCTCACGGGACTGGTGGTATTGGGTCTTTGAAACCGGACAGCATATCAGCTTTTTCTCGGAACAGTGCCTTGATTTCATGGCCTCTGAACTGGGAATGCGAAAGGTTCACCTGACCGGCGACATCTATGTTTTCACGACATTGGACAAGTTTGCGTGGCCTGGAAAATGGCATCGCCGAAAGCTGAAAAAGCGCTTTGGCCACGACAGCCTGACGCAGGTTGACTATGACGAAATGAAGCGTCGCGTGACCGAGCAGCAGTAAAAGCCCTGAATGGCGGTTGGCGCTTGTCAGTCGTGTTCGGTTTCGTGGGCCAGCCGCTGTTGTGCGATGGCTTCATTACGTTCGGCCTTTCGTTGATCCGCCATGCTGCGTTCAACAAAGTCCAGATGCTGTTCAATTGCGTTGCGCGCAGCCGAAGGATCGCGCGCCTGAAGCGCGCCATTGATCGCCCGATGCTGGTCTAGAATGGCCTCGCGCGTGGCGCGCTGTTGGAACATGGTCTGTCGGTTATAGAACACGCCCTGTATCAGCAGATCATACATCGAGCGCATCATGTGCAGCATGACGACGTTGTGGCTGGCCTCGATGATGGCCATGTGGAATTCGGCGTCCAGTTGCGCCTCGTCATACGCCGCGTTCCTGTCATGGGCCGCCTGCATCTTGTCAAAGACCGCCTGAACCACCTTCAGGTCGCTGTCTGATCCCAGCCGTGCGGCCCGTTCTGCGGCCAACCCCTCCATGTCGCGGCGAAAGGACAGGTAGTCAAATACCGCTTCGTCATGACTGCCAAACAATCGGATCAGCGCCGGGGAAAAGGCAGATCCCAGCACCTCGGCCACATAGATTCCTGATCCGGCCTTTGCGGCCAGCAACCCCTGCGCCTGAAGTTCGGATATCGCATCGCGCAACGACGGGCGCGACACCCCCATCCGCTCGGCCAACTCACGTTCGGATGGCAGGCGTTCACCGGGGCGCAGGATGCCACGCAGGATCAGAAGTTCGATCTGGCGAACAACGGCAAGCGAGAGTTTTTCGGTTTCGACTTTGTGAAAGGGCATCTTCGTTCCGGAATTGGTCAACTCATTTGACCACGGGTGCGCAATGCGTTCAAGAACGCCAGTTCACATCGATTGAAATAATAGGTCAGCATTATTGACTTTAAGAAGTATACCCATAGGCTGCCCTGAATTGAGATCGGAGGAGCCTCATGTCTCGACACTCATTGTTTGCCACCCGAACTTCCCGGATGAAGGCATCAGAAATCCGAGAGCTGCTGAAACTGCTCGATCAGCCCGGTATCATTTCTTTTGCCGGTGGCATCCCGGACCCTGCTTTGTTTCCAGCTGACGCGTTCGCACAGGCATTCCAAGCAGCACTGGGACCAGAGACACAGGCGCAGGCGCTGCAATATTCGGTGAGCGAGGGCTATGTCCCGTTGCGAGAATGGCTGGTGCAGCACATGCGTCAAATCGGAGTAGAGTGTGACATTGACAACATCCTGATCACATCGGGGTCGCAGCAGGCGTTGGATTATCTGGGCAAGCTATTCCTGTCTCCTGGCGATACGGCCTTGGTCGGATGGCCAACCTATCTGGGCGCACTTGCAGCGTTCAATGCCTACGAGCCCCGATTTGATCGGCTGAATGGCAACAACGGAGCCGAAGAATACATAGCAGCAGCAGGGGATGGTACTGTGAAGTTCGCTTATCTGTCGGCGGATTTTGCCAATCCAACCGGCGAAACTCTGGATCGGCAGGGCAGGGATGCTTTGTTGGATTTGGCAGAAGAACTGGACTGCGCCATAATCGAGGACGGGGCCTATCAGGCGTTGCGCTATGATGGTGATCCGATTCCACCGATCCTGTCCCTAGAGCTCGATCGTAAAGGGTCTATCGAAAGCTGCCGGACAATCTATTGCGGCAGTTTCTCAAAAACCCTGTCGCCGGGGCTGCGCATGGGCTGGGTTGTGGCCTCCAAACCGATCATCTCTCAGATGGTTTTGTTGAAACAGGCGGCGGATCTTCATTCGGCGACCATCAATCAAATGGCCGTACATCAGGTGGCACAAACGTGTTTTGACACACATATTCCCAAAGTGCGTGCGGTCTACAAGGCCCGTCGCGATGTGATGCTGGACGCGTTGGAACAGCATATGCCCGAGGGGGTCGAGTGTGCGCGGCCCGAAGGCGGTATGTTCATCTGGGTCACGCTGCCCGCAGGGATCAATGGGTCTGACCTGTTGGCGCGAGCTCTGGATACGGTGAAAGTGGCCTTTGTACCGGGGCAAGCATTCTTCCCGGATGGCAGCGGCACCAATACCATTCGTCTCAGTTTTTCAAATTCTGACGAAGCGACAATCCGCGAAGGTATTCGTCGTTTGGGAGAAGTCCTGCGGGCCTGAATTGGGAAAGGTTTCGTTAACCATATTGCCGCTAGAAATGCGGCATGACCCGAGTGTTTGCCTTTCTGTTCCTCGCCGCTTGTTCAGGCGGCACGCCTTACTTCCGCGACCTGCCGGCAACACGTGTCGCGGTGAATGGCAGCGTCTTTGACGTGCGGGTCCGCAATGAACTGGCCGAGGCCGTCCGTGTGAACGCTCAATACGCCCCGCGTCTGGGCCCGATCCGCGACCGGGCCGCGTTGGCGATGGAGCACGTGTCGGGCTGTCCGCTTCTGGACGTATTGGGCGATGCGGCGGTCACTGTCGGGGTGCTGGGGTGCGATCGCGAATTGGGGGAAAAGCTGATTTTCGGCGCACTCCTCCTCCGCCCGTATCAATGTGTCGATTACGGCTATACCAGCGGCTATGACTATCAGGTGTTCGAGTGTACGCCCTACTGAGATAGCCGGTCTTGCGCGTGGTTTCGCCAAGATATTGTGGATAACTCGGCCCAATATGCCACATCCTGCGCAATCACGTTGACACTTGCACCCATGGTTGCGCAGACTTCCTAACCATAGGAATCATACCAAGAGCAGCCATTGCGTTTCAGCAAACTTAAACTGACCGGCTTCAAAAGCTTCGTGGACCCGACCGATTTGATCATCGCGGACGGGCTAACCGGAGTGGTTGGTCCAAATGGCTGTGGCAAGTCCAACCTTCTGGAAGCACTGCGTTGGGTGATGGGTGAAAACCGCCCCAAATCCATGCGTGGCGGCGCGATGGAAGATGTCATCTTTGCCGGTGCTGCCACCCGGCCTGCACGCAACTTTGCCGAGGTGGTCCTGACCTTGGACAACTCGGAACGTCTCGCGCCGTCAGGTTTCAACGACAGTGATCAGTTGGAGATCGTCCGCCGCATCACCCGTGATGTCGGCAGCGCCTACAAGACCAATGGCAAGGACGTGCGAGCCCGAGATGTGCAGATGCTGTTCGCCGATGCCTCGACCGGGGCACATTCGCCCGCACTGGTGGGACAGAACCGCATTGCCGAGCTGATCAACGCCAAACCCCGCGCCCGCCGCCGTATTCTGGAAGAAGCCGCCGGGATCTCGGGCCTCTATCAGCGCCGCCATGAAGCCGAGTTGAAGCTGAAAGGGACCGAGGCCAACCTGACCCGCGTCGATGATGTTCTGGAACAACTCGGTGGGCAATTGGCTCAATTGGCCCGTCAGGCGCGTCAGGCCGCGCGCTATCGCGAGATTGGCGAACAACTGCGGCAGGCCGAAGGGATGCTGCTGTATCGGCGCTGGAAAGAAGCTGATATGGCCCGCCAGCAGGCTGAAGAAAAGTTGCGCGAACGGATCACCGAAGCCTCCCGCGCCGAGGCTGAAGCCCGAGCGGCCGCCGCCAAACGGTCCGAGATCGAAGAAGCCCTGCCACCTTTGCGGGAAGAAGAGGCCATTGCTGCGGCTGTTCTGCAACGTCAGCAGGTGCAGCGCGATCAGCTTTCGGATCAGGAAACCCGCGCGCGGCAGACCATTGAGACACTGACGAACCGTATTCAGCAGCTTGGCAACGATATTGAGCGTGAAACCGGTCTGAACCGCGACGCGGGTCAGATGATCGAGCGTCTGGAATGGGAAGCGCGCGAGCTGACCAAGGCAGCCGAAGGTCATGATGAGAAAGTGGCCGAAGCGGCAGAAATCGCGCGCGAAGCGGCCTCGATCCTGCAGGACCGCGAAGACCACCTGTCGCAACAGACCGAAGATATGGCCCGCCTTGTTGCCCGGCACCAATCGGCGCAACGTTTGGTCGAAGACAGTCGCAAGACATTGACCCGGTCCGAGGGCGAAGAGGAAAAAGCACGGCACGCAGTGGATGAGGCCAAAACGGCCCTGACCCGCTCCAGCGAGGCGTTTGAAGCCGCGCAGGAGGGCGAGGAAGAAGCGCGCGAAGCAGCAGAAGCCGCTGACGAGGCACTGGCTGTCGCCGACGAGCTGCGCAACGAAACGCAAGCGCGCGAGGCCGAAGCGCGTGCACAGCGTTCTGAGGCTGAAGGCGAACTTGGAGCGATCCGTGCCGAAACCACCGCCCTGGCCAAGCTGGTGGAACGTGACACCGCCGAAGGTGGCCAAGTGCTGGATCTGCTGCGCGTAGAGCCGGGCTTTGAAAAAGCCCTGGGCGCGGCCTTGGCCGATGATCTGCGTGCGCCGCTGGTCGAGGGCGATGGCCCCTCCGGTTGGGTGCAGGTGGCGGGTTATGACAGTGATCAGCAGTTGCCGGATGGGGTCGAACCGCTGGCGCTACATGTATCTGGCCCGGATCGTCTCAGCCGTCGGATTGCTCAGATTGGCCTTGTGGATGCGGATCAGGGTGCACGCCTGCAGGCGGCGCTGAAACCGGGTCAACGGCTGGTGTCCCGCTCGGGTGATCTGTGGCGTTGGGACGGCTTCCGCGCATGGGCCGAAGATGCCCCAAGCGCAGCAGCGCTGCGGTTGGAGCAGCTCAACAAACTGGAAACGCTGAAGCAGGAATTGACACGCACCGAGGCGCAAGCAGATGGTGCCCGCGCTGCGCATGAGGCGCTGTCGCGCCAATTGGCAGACGTGACCGAGGCCGACCGTCGGGCGCGCGAAGCTCGCCGTGCTGCTGATCAGCGCATGGCTGAAACCGCGCGTCTGCTCAGCCGGGCCGAAGCGGATCGCAATCTGGCGCAGGGAAGGCTGGAAACCCTGACTCTCACCGTGGATCGCCACAAGGAAGACGCCATGGCGGCCCGCGCGCAATTGCGCGAAGCTGAGAGTGCATTGAGCGGTTTAGGTGAACTCGACAGCGCCCGTGCCGAGGTCGAAGACATCAAACAAACCGTCGAAGCGGCGCGGATCACAATGCTGACCCACCGTTCGACCCATGATGAGCTGCGTCGTGAGGGGGACGCACGCACTCGCCGTTCGCAGGAGGTCACAAAAGACCTCAGCGGATGGCGGCACCGATTGGAAACTGCAGAAAAGCGGATTTCGGAATTGGCCGAGCGCAAGGAAAGCTCGGAAGAAGAACTGACCGAAGCCATGGCAGCGCCCGCAGAAATCGCCGAAGCGCGGGAAGAGTTGAACGAACTGATCGAAGCGGCTGAAACGCGTCGGGCAGAGGCTGCTGACAAGCTGGCCGAGGCTGAGACCCAGCAGCGAGAGATTGTTCTGGCTGAACGTGAGGCTGAACGTTTGGCCTCGGAAGCGCGTGAAACCCGTGCGGCGGCTGAAGCACGCTGTGATGCGGCCAAAGAAAGCGTCGTCGCTGCAGCGGAACGGATCGCTGAAGATCAACAGCTGACCCCGAACCAACTGCTGAACCAGTTGGACGTGAACCCCGACCAGATGCCTGCTGCGGATGTACTGGAATCAGAGGTGAACCGCCACAAGCGCCAACGTGACGCAATGGGCGCGGTGAACCTGCGGGCTGAGGAAGACAGTAAAGAAGTTCAGGAAGAGTTCGACACGCTCAGCAGCGAAAAAGCAGATCTGGAAGAGGCCATCAAGGCCCTGCGCAGCGGTATTGCCAGCCTCAACCGCGAAGGGCGCGAGAGGTTGCTGACCGCGTTTGAACAGGTGAACTCGAATTTCGCGATGCTGTTCAAGCATCTCTTCGGCGGTGGCGAGGCCAATCTGGTCATGGTCGAAAGCGACGATCCGCTGGATGCTGGCCTTGAGATCATGTGCCAACCGCCGGGCAAGAAACTGTCGACCCTCAGCCTGTTGTCGGGTGGAGAACAAACCTTGACCGCGACCGCGCTGATTTTCGGCGTGTTCCTGGCCAATCCCGCGCCGATCTGCGTGCTGGACGAGGTCGACGCGCCGCTGGACGACGCCAACGTCACGCGTTTTTGTGACCTACTGGATGAGATGTGCCGCCAGACCGATACGCGCTTCCTGATCATCACTCACCATGCAGTCACGATGGCGCGGATGGACCGGCTTTTCGGCGTGACCATGCAGGAACAGGGCGTCAGTCAGTTGGTTTCGGTTGATCTGAAGAAAGCCGAGCAGATGGTCGCCTGACCGCTCACTGCAAATTTATGACGGTTGTGGCTGTATCGCGCTAACTTGGGAACATGACGCGTTTTTTGATCCCCGCCCTAATCGCCGCCAGCCCGGCCTTTGCCACAGACTGGTCTGTCAAATCCGGGGATGTTCCCCTGACATCATCAGAACTCGACGCTTTGGCGGGCCAAACGTTCACCTTCTACGATGACGGTCAGGCCAAATTCTCGGCTGGAGGGGCCTATTCCTTCACTTATGCCAGCGGAGACTCGGCCTTTGGGACCTATTCCATTGCCGAGGATGGCAGCGTTTGCATCGCTTATCGAAATGGGTTCAGCCGATGTGATCTGTATGTGCACAGCGGCGAGAGGCTGATCTTAATCGACGAGAAAGGCGATCGGTATCCGGTTCGACCCGAGTAAACCGGTGTGTGATCGCGGTCCAAAGACAAAGCACAAGATAGGGACTCTCTTCATTTTGACGATAAAACTTGTCAGATTGTGCGGACGATCTTTCCAGCCAAAGGCCCATGAGGGGATATAACCTGTGACAGAAGACTACGACAAACGCCTCGCTTTGGGAAAACAACGCGGATCGCATGGTCGTCAGCAAGACAAAGGTGTTCTGGTCATTCGAACGATTGCGATGCCCGCCGACACCAATCCGGCGGGTGACATTTTTGGCGGATGGTTGATGTCACAAATGGATCTGGCTGCGGGCAATATGGCAGCGCGTGTGGCGCAGGGACGATCGGCGACCGTTTCCGTCGAGGCGATGCAGTTCCTGCAACCGGTCAAGGTTGGGGACGAAGTGACGCTCTATGCAACGCTGGTCCATGTCGGACGCACATCCATACGCGTTCATGTGGATGTTTGGGCGCGTCCCAGACAATCCGACAATGGCCAAAAGGTAACGGATGCGGATTTCGTCTTTGTTGCCTTGGATGAGACCGGGGTGCCACGCCCTGTGTTTGAAGACGGTTGAAGCCGACTAAAGGCGGTTCAACAACTCAACTGTCGGCCACGCGTCTGCAGGCAGGCCCAAGCGTTGCTGTTCCGCCTGCACGGCGGCCCGCGTTCCAGCTCCCAGAATGCCGTCGACTTTGCCGACATCATAGCCCTTGGCCTGCAACTTGCTTTGTAGCTGCTTCATTTGTGCGCCGTTCAAACCTTGCGCCGGATTGCCTGCATCATAGATCTGCGCGCCTTCAAGTCGTGTGCCGAAATAGGCGGCTGTCACAACGTAGACAAAGCTTTGGTTCCACTCGAAATAAACGTCGAAATTGGGATAGGCTAGGAACGCTGGCCCGTTGCGTCCCTGTGGCAGGATCAATGAGGCTGGCAGATTGGCCAGCGACCCGCTGCGGGCCTGTATGCCCATTGCTTGCCAATCAGCCACCGAGCGTGGTTTGCCGGGGCCAGACAGGGACCAATCCATTTGTGTGGGCACTGTGACCTCTTGCAGCCACGGTTCGCCCGCACGCCAACCCAGATGCGACAGCATCTTGGCCCCGGACATCAGCGCATCAGTGGCCGAAGTTTTCAGGCGAACATGCCCGTCACCATCTCCGTCGACACCGTTTTCCAGAATGTCACGGGGCAGCATCTGGACCATGCCAATCTCTCCGGCCCATGCGCCCGTTGTACGGGCAGGGTCGAAATCACCGTTCTGATACAGTTCGATGGCAGCAAATATTTGCGGGCGGAACAGTTCGGGCCTGCGGCAGTCATGCGCCAACGTCACCAGCGCGTTGCGGGTGTTATAGTTCCCCTGAAACGCACCATAGTCTGTTTCAAACGCCCAAAAGGCCAGCAGCACCCCGCGCGAGATGCCATACTCGCGCTCGATCCGGTCAAACACAACGTCGTGTTCGCGCGACATTGCCTGCCCACGTTCGATCCGATTTCTCGTGATCAGAAGGCGTGAAAATTCGATGAACGGTTTCTGGTACACCCCCTGCGCACGGTCCGCCTTCAGCACCGCATTGTCCTGCTGCACGCCATTGAAAAACGCGTTCACGGTGGATTTATCAAAACCCTGCTGCACAGCCTCGGCTTTTAACCCCTTAACGAACGAATTGAACCCGCCACCACATTGGGCCAGAGCAGGAGAGGCAAACAGAGCTGCGGCGATCAGACCGGAAAGAAATCGCATGAAGGGACCCGTCAGAAAATCAGTTTGACCCCAACCGACACTGACACGAGCCCAAGCGCAAGCCCCCAAACGCACCACAACATGTGACATGCGCGGAAGACTTCCGCCGCGCCGATGTCGTGCGGCGCATCGCCGTTGACCCAGGCCAGATCCCTGACCTGCCCGTCATAGCTGCGCGGTCCGGCAAGGGCGACGTTCAACGCGCGGGCCATGGCGGCCTCGGGCCAGCCTGCATTAGGCGAGATATGGCGGCGCGCATCCCCTACAATTTCGCGCCAGCGCGACCGCTGGCCGGAGAGCGCCACGATCAGCACACAGGTCAGGCGGGCAGGGATCAGGTTCAGCAGGTCGTCGAACCGGGCCGAGGCCCAGCCAAACGCGCGGTACTTTTCATTGCGATAACCGATCATGCTGTCGGCGGTATTCACGGCTTTGTAGACAAGCAGCCCGGGCAAACCGGCGACCAGAAACCAGAAAGCAGGCGCAATGACGCCGTCGCTGAGGTTTTCCGCCGCGCTTTCGATGGCCGAGCGCGCCACCTGCGCCTCGGTCATGTCCCGCGTATCGCGTGAGACGATCATGGCCACCTGTGCCCGCCCTTCAGCCAATGAGGTCAGCAGCCCGTCACCCACCGCACGCACATGTGCAACTAGCGATTTCTGTGCCAGCAGGATCGCACAGAGCAAGACCTCGACAACCGGCCCCAGCAGAGACAGCGCCCAGCCCAGCCCCAATGCACCGCAGACCAGCAGGGCAAGCACACCCACCCCTTTCAGCCGACGTCCGGCCCCATGGTTCAAACGTTTATCCAGCCAGCTGATCAGATTGCCGATCATCACAGCCGGGTGTTTGACGCGCGACCAGAGCCAGTCGGGTTCTCCCAGCGCTGCGTCCAGAAACATGGCGCAAACCAGCATCAGGCCAAGGCTCACAGCGCGGTCTCCAGCCGATCCCACCCGTCCGCAGGCGGAAGCCCGAGACGCAGATAGGTGGTTGAATAAGGAAAGACGCGGCTCCAGATATGGCTTTGTGCCAGTCGATTCTGCCATCCAGCGGCGTCGTCAACCTGATAAAGCCGGAACAGACTGGTGCCACCGATGACCCTGGCCCCCTTGGCTGTCACCAGAGCGTCCAACAGGGCGGCCTCATCATCCAATCGCGCACGTGTATTGTTTGCCCAGCCATTGTCCGCCAGGGCCTGTGTTCCAACCCTCAGGGCAGGGCCAGACACAGACCACGGGCCCGTCAGATCGTTCAGCCGGTTGATCATCTCTGGCTGCCCGATTGCAAAGCCCAAACGCATCCCGGCCAGTCCCCAGAACTTGCCAAAGCTCTTCAGCACGATAACGCCGGTGCGGTCTGCCAGATGGATCAAGGACGCGTCCGGCATGACGTCGCAAAAGCTTTCGTCAATCACGGTCAGCGGGGCAGAAACATCGCTTTCCTTCCAGATACGACCGTCGGGATTGTTCGGATGCACGATTACGCGGGCATCTCCGGGTGTATCAGCTTGAACGGTCCAACCCTGTGCCGAAAAGGCGGCGGCGTGTTCGTTATAGGTGGGCGGCGTGATCTGCACGGCGCCTGTCGTGGCAAGCGCGGGAATGCGTGCGATGATGGCCGATGCGCCCGGTGCGGGCAGGATCGCCGCGCCCTCCGGCACATTCCAGAACCGGCGTGCGGCATCTGAAAGTCGTTCAAAGGCCCCGTGATCCGGCAGTTCAGCCCAATCACCGGCGGTTAGCCCAGAAACCTCGTAAGGATGCGGGTTGATGCCGGTCGACAGATCGATCCAGTCGGAGCGTTGACCACCATACCTGACAATCGCCCTGTCCAGCCCTCCACCGTGGTCGCGCGCCGCGCGTGGGTCCAGACCGTGATCCAATGTGCTCATTTGCTCTCTCTGCGGGAAATGACCGATTTTTGCGCGTTTCAAGCGGATTTTTGCCTCTTACACAAGCAAATCCGCCAGTTCACGGAGCTGTGGGGCCGCTGTTAACACTTTGTTAAGGAAATAACGAGATCACGGACCACGGGGGTCGGCACCAATCACCATATCAAGTGCCGAGGTTGTTGCAAATGAAAGTTCTGATTGTTGAGAGTAATCCCGATCTTGGTCGGGTCTGGAAAAGGCATCTGGAAAGGCAAGGCGCCGAGGTCACGCTGGTCGAGACGCAGGAGGCCGCCATTCTGGCGCTGTATGGCACGGATTTCGAAATCATCGTGCTGGATCTGGTTTTGGAAACCGGCAGCGCTTTGGCCGTGGCCGATTTCGCCAGCTATCGCCGCCCCGAGGCGCGGGTGATCTTTGTCACCAACACCTCCTTCTTCTCGGATGGGTCGATCTTTGCCCACAGCCCGAATGCCTGCGCTTATGTACAAAGTGAAACGCCGCCAGAGGATCTGGCGGCGATGGTCGAACACTACGCTGCAGGTCGCTGATCGCGGCCATGCGGCTCTGCATAATCCAGCACCGGGTTCACCGGAATAATTCGATGCGGATTGATGCTGTCGTGGCTGTAGTGATAATGGCGCACGATGTGGTTCATGTTCACCGTCTGCGCGACACCCGGCCACTGGTACAGCTCACGCGTATGGGCCCATAGGTTCGGATAATTGATCAGACGCCGCTTGTTGCACTTGAAATGCAGGTGATACACTGGGTCGAAGCGGACCAGAGTTGTGAAAAGCCTCCAGTCGGCCTCGGTGATCCGGTCCCCCATCAGATAGCGGTTGCGGGACAAACGGTCTTCCAGCCAGTCCAATGTGTCGAACAGCGGCCCCACAGCGGCGTCATATGCCGCTTGCGAGGTGGCAAAGCCGGACTTGTAGACACCGTTATTGACGTCTGAATAGATGCGCGCATTGACCTCTTCGATCTCGCCCCGCATCGCTTCGGGCCAGTAATCTTCGGTATTGCCGGTCATCCCGTTGAATGCCGAATTGAACATGCGGATGATTTCCGAGCTTTCGTTCGAAACGATTGTCTCGTGCTGTTTGTCCCACAGGATCGGCACCGTGACGCGACCGGAATAAGAAGGATCGGCCCTGGAGTAGATCTGATGGGCATAATCCAAGCCATACAGGTCGTCACCGGCGGCACCATGATTGTCGGTTTCAAACGTCCAGCCTTTGTCCAGCATGTCTGGATGCACGACCGAGGCCGAGATCAGATCGCTCAGCCCTTTCAATTCGCGAAAGATCAGTGTGCGATGTGCCCAGGGGCAGGCGTAGCTGACATAGAGGTGATAGCGCCCGGCTTCCGCTTTGAACCCGCCCTTGCCTGACGGCCCTGCACTGCCATCGGCTGTCAGCCAGTTGCGAAACTGCGCGGCGCTGCGTTTGAACGCCCCGCCCGTGGATTTGGTGTCATACCAGGTGTCGTGCCATTTTCCGTCGACCAGCAGGCCCATTTCTTTTCCTCCGCAAAAGCGTTTCGCCAAAGATAGGCCCATGCCCGGCATCTTCCTATCCGAACACTCGCGCAAGAGCTCTGCATTGTCGCACAGTCGGGGTCGGGATTTCTGTGCAACAGACTTCGGATAGAACGTGATCTGTGATGCGGTTCACTGGATTTTTACAACTCTTCCCGCACAATAGAACTCATAAGCGGGGGAACGGATTAATGAGTACCTATGTTTCAAAGGAAATACGCGCCGAGTTGGACGCGGCCCGAATCGCCACGATGAAGAAAGCCAGCCGTTTGCGGGTGGAAATGGGCAACAATACATACAAAATTCTTAAATTGTGGAAAGATGGATTTACGGTTGAGACCCAAACCACCCCGCGTCTGCGCGGGCTGGTCGATATCTATGATGGGGCAAACCATCTTTACCAATGCCTGATCGTCGCGGATGAGGACGAAGGTGGTGAAATGCGGTATGAATTCAAACGCAGCACCGCAGCCCATGACAGTGCCCCGCTGGATTTCTATCGCGCGCCGGATGCACCGATTGCCCTATTGGGGCACGAGGATTAGGGCCGGATTTCGACGGTCGTGCCGGTTTCGGTCAGGCTCCAAAGCTGCGCCATTTCGGCATTCGACAGTGCAATACAGCCCAATGTCCAGTCTCCGGGCAGGGTAACACCGACCACACCGTTTGGTTGCCCATGGATGAAGATGTCTCCTCCGGGGTCCTCACCCTTCAGACGTGCGCGTTTAATGTCATCGGGTTGTGGATAGTCTATTCCTAGTGACAGGTGAAAGGCGCTGTTCGGGTTGCGTCGATTAATTTCAAAAAGCCCGATAGGGGTTTTTCCGTCCCCTTCGATCTGCTTGTCTCCGTCCGGGGCAAAACCTAACGAAATGTCGGCCTGCATCACCACTGCCCCGTCCAGCGAGGCAGTCAGGCGGCGGGCGGATTTCTCAATCAGGATATGGTCAATACGTGTGGCTTCGGGCGCCAGCGGAGGGGCCGGCGGGCGCGGGCCATAGCGGTGCCAGCCAAACCAGCCGGCACCTAGTGTCAACAGAATGAGACATATCAGCCCCAACCGACGCATGTCTTATTGCAGATCCCCGAAGGCTCGTTTCAATCGCGCGCAAGCTTCCTCGACCCGCGCCCGTTGCGTTGCGAGGTTGAACCGTTCGAACGTCTCTCCACCAGCGCCAAAACCAGGACCTGACGAAGTTGCAATCCGCGCATCCTCGCGAAGGCGGCGGACAAACTCGTCATGATCCATACCGGTGCCCGAGAAATCGACCCAGGCCAGATAAGTCGATTGCAACGGCATCGACCACAGGCCTGGAATTTCGGCAATGGTCTGATCGAACAGACGGCGATTGCCCTCCAGATGCGCGATCTGGGCATCCACCCATTTGGCCCCCTTGGGGCTGTAGGCGGCGGTGATCATCGCCACACCCAATGCGCCGGGGTCGTAGTCCAGCGTCTGCAACCGATGCTTCATGGTCGCGCGCAGTTTGGGATCAGGAATGATCATGTTGCCGGTGCGTTGCCCGGCGATGTTGAATGTCTTTGACGCAGCGGTCAGCGTCACAGTCCAGGGTCGTGCATCCGGGGCCGCAACATCCATCGGTACAAATTTGGTGCCGGGGTAGACCAGATCGTGGTGAATCTCATCCGACACTAGGATCAACCCATTGCGTTCGGCAAACGCGGCCACGGCGCGCAGCTCCTCCGGCGTCCAAACCCGACCCGACGGATTCTGTGGCGAACACCACAGCAGCATCGTCTCGGATCCATCCAAACGCGACTGAGCGTCCTCAAGATCAAGGCCATAGCTGTCGCCTTCACGCACTAGCGGGCATTCCACGACTTTGCGGCCCGATTTGTTCACCTTGTGGGCAAACTCATGATAAACCGGGGTGAAGATCACGATGCCATCGCCCGGCTTAGTCCAGACATCCAGTGACAGCGCAATTGCGTTGCCCAAGCCTTGGGTCGTCAAAATCCAATCGGTGTCGATCTCCCAGTCGTGGCGAGTTTTCATCCACCATTGAACCGCAGCCAGATAGTCCGGGTGCATCCAGGAATAGCCGAACACGCCAAGATCTGCCGCTTTGCGCACCGCATCGATCACGCAAGGCGCTGTTTGGTAATCGGAATCGGCCGTCCACATGGCCAGCCCATCCTCGGGTGAAACACCATACAGCGTCTCCATCTTGTCCCATTTTGAACTGTTGGTGCCCCGGCGGTCGATCAGGTCGTTGAAAGTCATGTCTGCTCCGTTCTGTTGGTCGAAAGCTAACCGCAAATCGGGCAGGTGCAAGGGGGGCGTTGCGGCGCGGGGCGGGATGGCCTAAATCAGCCTCATGAAACGCAATATCCTGATCCATCCCGACCCCCGCCTGAAGAAGGTCTGCGCGCCTGTGGACGACCTTACGGACGAGCTGCGCAAACTGGCCGACGACATGCTGGAAACCATGTATGATGCGCCCGGCGTCGGCCTGGCCGCGCCTCAGATCGGTGTGCTGGACCGGCTGATCGTGATTGATTGCGTCAAGGAAGAGGGCGAGACACCGCGCCCCCTGATCATGTTCAACCCCGAGGTCGTTGCGTCTTCGGATGAAATCAGTGTTTACGAGGAAGGCTGCTTGTCCATCCCCGATCAATACGCCGAAGTGACCCGCCCCAAGGTGGTCGATGTCACCTGGATGGATCAGAACGGCAAGCTTCAGCAGGAAACCTTTGACGGGCTTTGGGCGACTTGTGTGCAGCATGAGATCGACCATTTGAACGGCAAGCTGTTCATCGACTATCTCAAGCCGCTGAAACGGCAGATGATCACCCGCAAGATGCAAAAGCTGAAACGCGAACGGACCCGGACATGACCGTCCGCCCCTGCCTGCCATGGCCCGACAAACGCCTGCGCACCAAAGCGGATGAGGTGGTTGAAATCACTGATGCGATCCGGGCCATCTGGGATGACATGATCGACACGATGGATGCGATGCCCGGTGTTGGCCTTGCTGCGCCGCAGATCGGCGTGATGTTGCGCTTGGCTGTGGTCGATGGGTCGGCAGAACGGGGCAAGGCTGTGCGTCTAGCTAACCCGGAAATTCTGCACAGCTCGATCGAGCTGCGCGAACATGAAGAAGCCAGCCCAAACCTGCCCGGCGTGTCGGCCAAGATCAAACGACCGCGTGCAGTAACGGTGAAGTTCCTGAATGAGCAGGGCATGGTGGATCGCCGAGATTTTGTTGGCATAGACGCCACCAGCGTGCAGCATCAGATCGATCATCTGAACGGACGGATGTTTTTCGACCGGCTCAGCAAGGTCAAACGTGACATGCTGCTGCGCAAAGCCAAAAAGCAGGGGTAAAGATGCGCGTTGTCTTCATGGGAACCCCGGATTTCTCGGTGCCGGTTCTGGATGCACTGGTCGACGCCGGGCATGAGATTGCCGCCGTCTATTGCCAACCCCCACGCCCCGCCGGTCGTGGCAAGAAAGACCGCCCAACGCCCGTTCATGCCCGGGCCGAGGCTCTGGGCTTGCGCGTCCGCCATCCGGTTTCGTTGAGATCAGCCGAGGAGCAGGATGCCTTTGCCGCGTTGAATACGGATGTGGCCGTGGTTGTGGCCTATGGCCTGATCCTGCCACAACCCGTTCTGGATGCGCCCAAGCAGGGTTGCCTGAACATCCACGCCAGCCTGCTGCCGCGCTGGCGCGGGGCTGCGCCGATTCATCGGGCGATCATGTCCGGCGATACCGAGACAGGCATTTGCATCATGCAGATGGAGGCTGGTCTGGATACAGGCCCGGTTCTGCTGCGGCAGGCAACTGCGATCGAACCAGAAGAAACAACCGCGCAACTGCATGACCGGCTCTCAACCATGGGGGCGGCGCTGATCGTCGATGCGCTGGCTAAGCTGTTGGATCTCACGCCTGAACCTCAGCCTGAGGACGGCGTGACCTACGCTTCCAAGGTCGACAAATCCGAAGCCCGCGTCGACTGGACACGTCGGGCGGTCGAAGTCGACAGGCAAATCCGGGGCCTATCACCCTTTCCCGGTGCATGGACCGAGATGGAGGGTGAACGCATCAAACTGCTGGCGTCGCGTTTGGTGGACGGGCAGGGCACTCCGGGGGAGGTTCTGAATGATGATCTGTACGTGGCCTGCGGGCAGGGTGCTGTCGAACTGCTGCGCTTGCAAAGGGCAGGCAAAGGCGCGCAGGATAGGGAAACCTTCCTACGGGGCTGGGCAATACCCACCGGCACTCGGCTGTCTTCGGAGTAAAGCCATATGTTCATGGTGATGATGGGCACCGTCGTAATTGCCGGGATTGTCGGATACCTGTCCGAACAGACCGGTTTTACCCATAACGGCTATTTGCAATCCATCATCATCTGTGTGGGCGGGGCGTTCCTGTTCTATTTCGTGCGTATCATGTTCGGGATCAGCTTTGGCCCGCCAGGTCTGGATGCGGTGATATCGTCCGTTGGTGCCCTGATTATCGTTCCGACCCATTGGAGGAAATGAGATGCCCATCGTTGTGTTGATCATCATCGGTGCTGCGGCAGGGTTCCTCGCCACCCGTTTGATGCGGATCGAGGCGGATATCCCGACGACTATGCTGATCGGCATCGTTGGGGCCTTGATCGGAGGGCTTCTGCTGCGGTTTCTGCTAACCGTCATGGGCTGGCTGTCAGGGTTTGTCGGGGCGGTCCTTGGGGCATTGCTGGTGATCTGGATCTGGCAGACCTATCTGCGCCGTTAACGCCTTGACCTTGCGCCAACTCTTCGGCCAGATCGCGTTCAACGACAAGGGAGGCTGTCGATGCAGCACGATCTGAAACCGGGTGACGTTGCTCTGATGGGCGTTCCACTGGACCTGCATTCCTCGTTCCTGCAAGGCCCTGCCTTCGCCCCTGGACGCATTCGCGAAGCGTTACATTCCGGTGCCGCCAACCTGACCGCCGAGGATGGCACCGACTTGGGCGCGACCGAGCGATTCCGAGATACCGGCGACTTGGACGTTTTTGAGATGCGCGGTCAGGAGCCGATTGACCGGATCGAAGCTGAAGCTGCCAAGCGTATCGTAACCGGTGCACGCCTGTTGTCGCTGGGTGGCGACCATTCCGTGGCCTATCCATTGATCAAGGCCCATGCGGAGAAGTACGAAGGGTTGAATATCCTGCATATCGACAGCCACCCCGATCTGTACGACGAACAGGATATCGGCCCGTTAGGCCATGGCTGCCCTTTTGCGCGCGTGATGGAAAACTGCCCGATCAAGCGGCTGGTCCAGGTCGGCATCCGTACCATGAACACGCATCAGCGCGAACAGGCCGACAAGTTCGGGGTCGAGGTGATCGATATGCGCAACTGGAGCCCCGACCTGCAGATTTCCTTTGATGGCCCAGTTTACCTGTCACTGGATCTGGATGCGCTAGACCCGGCCTTTGCCCCGGGCGTCTCGCATCACGAACCCGGCGGGCTGAGCACGCGCGAAGTCATCAACCTGATCCACCGTTTCGAAGGCCAACTGGTCGGGGCCGATATTGTCGAGCTCAATCCGCATCGCGACCCCTATGGTATGACCGCGATGGTGGCCGCAAAATTCGTCAAGGAAATCGGTGCGCGCTTGATGACGCGCTGATTTATCGCGCGTCGCACTCCGTGGCCGAGCTAAGTGCCGGGGCGACTCTGGTGGTCATCTCGTAGCGGTTCGCCTCGGCGGCGGTCATCCAGTGCATACTGTCGGCCGGGGCAGCATAAAGCGTGTACCAATAAAATTCCTCATCCACGCCTATGTCTTTGAAATAGTCCAGGTATCGGTCATGTTCCGGGTCATCCTTGGGCAATTCGGTGGCCACCAGCCCGGATCCGGCCCAACTGTGAACGCCGACACAGGCCCCCGGTTGCAACACGCGGCGCTCTCCAGCCAGGAAAAGGTCGGTACCTCCGCTGGCGACCAGACCGTTTGAGGGCACGATTGTATCGAAACCGGCCCTGCGCACCGCGCGGCTGAAGATGACATTGGCGTCATCGTCCACGGATCCTTCGATGTACTGCAGGACCAGTGTTCGGGCTTCGGGGTTTTCAGCGATGGCCTCCTCAAAAGCGGATAGCGTTGTTTCATCAATTGTGCCCGAGGCAATGATCTGGTCGCCCTGCGCCACAAAACTGACAGGTGTGTAGTATTGCCCGCACGAGGCGAGCAGGGCCAGACAGGCGGCAATGGATGTAAGTCTAAAGGTCACGTTGGCCTCCGGGCTGCGCTTCCCAAATGGGTATCAGCACACTGCTTTGACGTCCACCGACAGGCTTAGTTGCGCGGTGGACGACTTTTGTAGACGGGCAATTGCCAGCCAAATATCAATGATCCGGCTCGCAACGCCCAGCAGACCAACGCGCAGAGAGCCAGTGCAAGCGCAGGTTCTGTCCCTAAACGGACAGCCAACACCGCCGTCAGCGCGCCAGTAAATGCGCAAGAGACATAAAGCTCACCCTGTTTCAGCACCAGTGGTACCTCGTTGCAGACCACATCACGCATTAGCCCGCCCAGACATCCGGTCGTCACCCCCATCAGCACGACAATGATACCGGATTGATCCAGAGAAAACGCAGCGCCAGTTCCGGCAGCAACGGCAACCGACAGTGCAAAACTGTCCAGCCAAACCAGCCAGTTGTAACGGCTTTCCATCAAATGAGCGGTAAAGAACACCAGAACCGCGGCGGCAACGGCGATCAGTATGTAGTCCGGTTGGCCGACCCAGAAGATAGGGTGCCGGTCCAACAACAGATCACGCACTGTACCGCCTCCGACTGCGGTCAGACAGGCCATGAAAGCAAACCCGACCAGATCCAGCTGGGCGCGGCTGGCCACCAAGGCCCCGGTCAGCGCAAAGATCAGGACCGAGGCGTAATCCAGCAAGGATAGCGAGGTCACGCCTGCGCCTTCTTGGGTTTGAACGGCGCCATGCCTGCGCGGGCCAACTCATCGGCCTTTTCGTTCTCGGGGTGGCCCGCATGTCCCTTGACCCACTCCCAGGTCACATCATGCCGTTCTTGCGCTTCGTCCAGACGTTGCCACAGATCGACGTTCTTGACCGGTTTCTTGTTCGAAGTTTTCCAACCGTTCCGCTTCCAGCCAAAGATCCAGCCGGTGACGCCGTTCTTCACATACGCGCTGTCGGTCACGATGGTGATCGTCGACGAGCGCTCCAGCGCCTCCAGCGCGCTTATGGCGGCCAGCAGTTCCATCCGGTTGTTGGTTGTCTCGGCCTCGCCCCCGTTCAGCTCACGTTCTTTTAGAACGGTGTCCCCGTCCATCGCGCGCAGCAGCACGCCCCAGCCTCCGGGGCCGGGATTGCCGGAACAGGCTCCATCGGTATAGGCAAACAAATCAGGCATGAGCAAACACCAGTATAAATCCGTCATAAGACCCGGCCAGACCCTTGCCCATCCCCTTGACGCTGCGGTCAATCGTGAACCCAGCCTGGGTCAGAGCGCCTTCGATCTCGGCCTCGGTATAATATGTATAATAGCGATCCAGTTCGTCCCTGTGTTCGCCAGTGCCCAGCTTCATTCCCAGAAACAACTGGCCTTCGGGCTTTAGGGCGTTGTGGATCGCCTTCAGGTGGCGCGGGAAATCTGCGCGCGGCGCGTGCAGCAGCGAAAAACTGGCATAGACACCGTCATAGACCAAGGTCTCGGTCACGTCATCAAACGTGCCGAGATGCGCGTCTACTCCGTTCTCACGGGCATGGTCCACAAAGGCAGGCGTCGCGTCCAGCGCCCTTACCTTTAGACCCTGGCGCATCAGGAAACCGCTGTCTGACCCGGGCCCGGACCCCAGATCCAGCACATAACCACCCGCACAGACTGCATCGGCAAATTCCTGACGCGCCTCGAGCTGTTCGGGGGGCAACGGGATGTTCAGATATTCGGCCACCCTGGGGGTATAGGCGTTGATCGTGCGTTTGTCGGTCACAGGTAAACTCCGACGGCAAGGCTGGCGACAACGACGGCGGTCAGCAGGATGCGCAACCGCATCCACCAGACCGGTGTCAGCCGCCAATAAGAAAACAGGGCATCCAGCACCAGCAAACCGGCAAACCCGTACATCAGGTTCGTGCCCGCCTGAACCGGCCCGCCGCCTGTCATGAAAAAGGCCCATAGCGCGGGCAGGACAGACAGGGTGTAACATAGACCCGCCTTGCTGCCTGAGGTCTTGGTGGCAAAACCCCAAAGAACACCGGACATAAAACTCAAGATGACAGAGCCATAGAACAGCTGCACGTACGGTCCCACAAAACGCGCGCCAAGGTTCTGCGCACCCCAGGCGTTCAGGTCGCCGTTCAGATAGGTCAAAGCGCCCCAGACAAAGGGAATCAGCCCCGCCAGCCCCAGAAAGAGCGGTGCCTTTGGTACTCCGATCACACCGGTTGCCTCAGGACACGGGGGACTTTGAACTCGATGTTTTCGACGGCTGTCTCAACCAGTTCGACGGTGACATCGTAATGCGCGCGGAACGCGTCGATCACCTCGTTCACCAAAAGCTCGGGGGCCGATGCGCCCGCAGTGACGGCCACGGATGAGATACCCTCCAGCGCGCGCCAGTCGATCTCGGAGGCGCGCTGCACCAGCTGCGCATATTCGCAGCCCTCGCGAGAGGCGACCTCGACCAGACGGCGGGAGTTCGACGAGTTCGGCGCCCCTACAACTAGCAGGGCGTCCGCCTTGGGGGCCACGGCCTTGACGGCCTCTTGCCGGTTCGTGGTGGCATAGCAGATGTCTTCTTTGTGTGGTCCGACAATGGCCGGGAACCGGGCCTGAAGCGCAGCTATGATGTCTTTGGTGTCATCAACTGACAGGGTTGTCTGAGTAACAAAGGCGAGTTTTTCGGGGTTACGCACGTCAACCGTGGCCACATCCTCGACGGTTTCGACCAGCAACACATCGCCCTCGGGTAGCTGTCCCATGGTGCCAACGGTCTCGGGATGGCCCTTGTGGCCGATCATGATCATCTGCAGCCCCGCATCTGCATGGCGCTGTGCCTCGATGTGCACTTTCGAGACCAGCGGGCAGGTTGCATCCACATAGATCATCTCGCGTTTAGCGGCCTCGGCAGGGACCGATTTCGGCACGCCATGGGCGGAAAAAATCACCGGACGATCATCTGGGCATTCGTGCAGTTCCTCGACAAAGACAGCACCCTTGGCCCGCAGCCCGTCGACGACAAATTTGTTATGCACGATCTCGTGGCGCACATAGACCGGAGCCCCCCATTTCTGCAGGGCCATTTCCACGATCTTGATGGCGCGATCCACACCGGCGCAGAAACCCCGGGGGGCTGCAAGGTAAAGTGTCAGCGGTGGCTGTGTCATTGGGTGTCTCCTTGAGGCACAGGTAAGTCTTTTCCTGGCCTTGGTCCAGACAGGAGATCGTCATTCAACTGACACGAATCGATGCTAGCCAAGAGATGTTTCAGCACCTGTACATAGTTAAGGAAGCGCGGCCAGGACTTCGGTCCTGACCGCGCAAATTTTACCCCATCAGTAATGCGTATTTCAGATCAGCTGTTGCTGGCCATCGCGACATTGCGCGGCTCGGCCGGCATTTCACGTGGCGGGCGGCCGATCACGTCGCGCAGATCTTCCAGTTCGATGAAGTTGTCCGCCTGTCGGCGCAGCTCGTCCGAGATCATCGGAGGCTGGCTACGGATGGTCGACACGACAGACACACGCACGCCCTGACGTTGCAGGCTGGCAATCAGCGGGCGGAAATCCCCATCGCCCGAGAATAGCACGATATGATCCACACGAGGCGCAAGTTCCATGGCATCGACAGTAAGCTCGATATCCATGTTCCCTTTGACTTTCCGACGCCCCATGCTGTCGGTGTATTCCTTGGCCGGTTTCGTGACCATGGTGAAGCCGTTGTAATGCAGCCAGTCAACCAATGGACGGATCGGCGAATATTCGTCGTTTTCCAGGAGCGCTGTGTAATAGAAGGCCCGAAGCAACTTGCCACGGCGCATGAATTCCTGCCGCAGAAGTTTGTAGTCTATGTCGAAACCGAGTGCTTTTGCCGCAGCATAAAGATTCGAGCCGTCGATGAACAGCGCTAGCCGTTCGTCTTTATAAAACATAAATAGTCCCTTTCGGTATAATCCAGATCGCGCCGTTAAGTGAGTGAGTGAGTGATAAATTGGCGCGTTCTGATCATGCTATAATTAGAACTTTTGGCAGTTATCGCAAGTATGCAATGCGTCGAATGTAGGGTGCTGGATGAGCAATTCTTTGTCAAATGCCGTTATTGCACTGGGTGCAAATCTCAACTTGAGAGGAAATGGGCCTGCCGTTACCCTTCAGAGCGCCCTTGACGCCATTTCGCGTCAGGATCTGGTGATTCGCGCAGTCAGTAGGTTTTTCGCGACACCTTGCTTTCCCGCAGGCGCGGGCCCGGATTACGTGAATGCTGCGGCTCTGATCGCCACCGAGCAGTCTCCGGCCGAGCTTTTGCGCGGCCTGCACGCGGTTGAGCATGAGTTCGGGCGCGAACGGGTGCAGCGTTGGGGAATGCGGACACTGGACCTCGATCTTGTGTGTTTTAGCGATCAGGTGTTGCCGGATCGTGCGCTGTTCGATCACTGGCTGACCCTGTCACCTGAGGCGCAGCAGCAAAAGGCCCCGGATCAACTGATCCTGCCGCATCCGCGCCTTCAGGACCGTTCATTTGTGCTTGTGCCCATGGCCGATATCGTCCCTGACTGGCGTCATCCAGTTCTGGATCGCACGGTTTCACAGATGGTCGCCGATCTGCCTGCGGACGAAGTTGCAGCGGTCACGCCACTGTGATCCTTGCAAATGCAGCATTTCCTGCTTGTCAAGGCGCGGATTCGCGCTTAGATAAGCCCCTTCCTGACATGGATTCAGAAACGGAGAGCGCCTCATGGCCCGCGTGACGGTTGAAGATTGCGTAGACAAGGTTCCAAACCGGTTCGAACTGGTGATGCTTGCCGCCCATCGGGCGCGCGAGGTATCCGCCGGTGCTGCGATTACTGTTGACCGCGACAACGACAAGAACCCTGTCGTGTCCCTGCGCGAAATCGCCGACGAAACCCAAAGCGCGGATGAACTGCGCGAGCGCCTGATCGAGGCCAACCAGACCCAGATCGAGGTCGATGAGCCGGAAGAAGATCAGATGGCACTGCTGATGGGTGCCGAATCGGACAAACCTGCCATGGACGACATGTCCGAAGAAAAACTCCTGCGCGCTCTGATGGAGGCCCAGGGACAGGGGTAAGCCCTAAAAGCGAAGGTGCGGACCGGATGATTTCTGCTGACGACCTGATTGCGCTGGTCCGCAACTACAATCCCAAGACGAATGCTGAACGTATCACACTGGCCTATGAATTCGGTCAGCAGATGCATGAGGGGCAGGTCCGACATTCCGGCGAGCCCTATTTTACCCATCCCGTTGCCGTTGCCGCCATCCTGACAGAACAGCGTCTGGATGATGCGACCATCATTACGGCGCTGCTTCACGACACGATCGAAGACACCAAAGCCAATTATGGCAAGGTGGCCGAGCTGTTTGGGGATGAAGTCGCCAAGCTGGTTGACGGTGTTACCAAGCTGACCAACCTGCAACTGTCCAGCCGTGAGACCAAGCAGGCTGAAAATTTCCGCAAGCTGTTCATGGCCATGTCCAAGGACCTGCGAGTCATTTTGGTCAAGTTGGCAGACCGTCTGCATAACATGCGCACGATCAAGGCAATGCGCCCAGAAAAGCAGGTGGTTAAAGCGCGCGAGACGATGGACATCTATGCGCCACTTGCGGGCCGGATGGGTATGCAATGGATGCGCGAAGAGTTGGAAGACCTCGCTTTCCGTGTCCTGAACCCCGAAGGCCGCCAATCGATCATCCGGCGTTTCATCACGCTGCAACGCGAAACCGGTGACGTGATCCATCGGATCACCGGCGATATGCGGCACGAGCTGGAGAAGGCGGGGATCGATGCCGAGGTCTTTGGCCGCGCCAAGAAACCCTATTCGATCTGGCGAAAGATGCAGGAAAAGGATCAGGGCTTCTCGCGCCTGTCCGATATTTACGGCTTTCGCATCATCACCCAGACCGAAGAGGACTGCTATCGCACACTTGGTGCGATCCATCAGCGCTGGCGCGCGGTACCGGGGCGGTTCAAGGATTACATCAGTCAGCCGAAGTCGAACGGCTACCGTTCGATTCATACCACGGTGTCGGGGCGTGACGGTAAAAGGGTCGAGGTTCAGATCCGCACCCGCCAGATGCACGACGTGGCTGAAACCGGCGTTGCAGCGCACTGGTCTTATCGCGACGGGGTACGTACCGAGAACCCGTTTGCCGTTGACCCGGCCAAGTGGATTTCCAACCTGACCGAGCAGTTCGACAATGAGGAAGATCACGAAGACTTCCTCGAGGCCGTCAAATTGGAGATGTATTCCGACCAGGTGTTCTGCTTCACGCCCAAGGGCGATGTGGTGAAACTGCCGCGCGGGGCGACGCCGATTGATTTTGCCTATGCAATTCATACACGGATCGGCCATGCCTGTGTTGGGGCCAAGGTGGACGGCATCCGTGTGCCGCTTTGGACGCGGCTGAAGAACGGCCAGTCGGTTGACATCATCACTGCAGACGGTCAGACGCCGCAGGTCACATGGCTTGAGATTGCCGTCACTGGCAAGGCCCGCACCGCCATCCGTCGCGCCCTGCGCGAGGTCGACCGGGAGCGGTTCATTAAACTGGGCAAGGAACTGGCGCGTTCAGGCTTTGAGCACGTTGGGCGCAAGGCCACTGAAAAGACGCTAGACACCGCAGCCAAACACCTGCGTCTGAAAGATCGGCACGAATTGCTGGCCCGTCTGGGCAGCGCTGAACTTACGGCGCATGAGGTGGTTCAGGCCGTCTATCCCGAACTGGCCAAAGACGACGGCGATGCCATTCCGCTGCGTCGTGCCGTCATCGGCCTTGAACCGGGGCAGAAATTCGATCGCGCGCCGTGTTGCCAGCCTCTGCCGGGAGAGCGGATCGTTGGCATCACCTACCGTGGCAAGGGCGTGGTGGTGCACGCCATCGATTGCGACCGGCTGAGCGAGTTTGAAGGCGAACCCGAGCGCTGGGTCGATTTGCACTGGCATTCGGGCACCCACCCAGCCGTCTATAGCGCGACGCTGGATCTGACTATTGGCAATGATGCCGGTGTTCTGGGGCGTATTTGCACATTGATCGGCGAGAAAAAGGCCAATATCTCGAACTTGGAATTTGTTGACCGCAAACCGGATTTCTACCGTCTGCTGATCAATGTCGAACTGCGCGACCTTGAACAGTTGCATTCGCTTATGCTGATGCTCGAGGCGGAAAGCGACGTCGCGGCGGTCGAAAGGTATCGGGATCAGGCCAAATCCGCGGTTGCAGCTGGCTGAGAAGGGGTGAACACGCGTGGTATTCAAGCGACGAGACCGACGCTCTCCTGTTCAGGTCGCATCGGATTTCGTCTATCCGCGTGGCGGGTGGACCCGCGCCTTTCATTACGTGAAACACCGGGTCCGGCGGCTGCCTGACACTCCAGACAGGATCGCGCGCGGCATCGGGGCAGGCGTTTTTGCCGCGTTCACACCGTTTTACGGGCTGCATTTTCTGGTAGCTGCAATCGGCGCCAGGCTGTTCAAGGGCAATCTTCTGGCCGCTCTTAGCGGCACGTTTTTCGGCAACCCTTTGACTTATGTGCCGATTGGGGTGATCTGTCTTCAGACCGGGCATTTCCTGTTAGGCACTGAATACGAAGAAGGTGACACGCAGGGCCTGATGGGCAAATTTGCTAACGCTATCGGTGACCTCAAGAACAATTTTCTGGCGCTGTTTACGGATCGCGTGGCCGACTGGCACGGGTTAGCACAGTTCTACGATGACGTCTTCTACCCCTATATGATCGGCGGTATCATTCCCGGCATCGTGGCAGGTGTGCTCTGCTATTATCTCAGCTTGCCGCTGATCCGCACCTACCAACAGCGCCGTCGCGCCAGGATCAAGGCGAAGTTTGATCAAATCAAACGTTTGGCCGAAGAAACGGCTGCCGTTCCCCCGTCAAAGCCACTAGGCTCGGCCGAAAAGTCTACAAAAGGAATCGAGTGATGTCTGAGAACCACTTGCGTCTGGGTGTGAACATCGATCACGTCGCCACCGTACGCAATGCGCGGGGTGGGGCTTATCCCGATCCGCTGCGCGCCGCCAAACTGGCGGAAGAGGCAGGCGCCGACGGCATCACCGCCCACTTGCGCGAAGACCGCCGCCATATATCGGACACCGATATCGACGGGCTGATGGAAGTTCTGTCGGTGCCGCTGAACTTTGAGATGGCAGCTACGGACGAGATGCAGAAAATCGCCCTGCGCCATAAACCGCACGCTGTCTGTATTGTCCCCGAAAAGCGCGAGGAACGCACCACCGAAGGCGGACTTGAAGTCGCGCGCGAGGAAAACAAGTTGGCCCATTTCATCGCGCCACTTCGGGATGTCGGCTGCCGCGTATCGATTTTCATCGCCGCTGATCAGCGTCAGATCGAGGCGGCGCATCGCATTGGTGCCGAAGTGATCGAATTGCACACCGGTGCCTATTGCGACGCCCACGCAGAGGGGCGCGTGGACGATGCCGCGCAAGAGCTTGATTCGCTGCGTCAGATGTCTGCGTTTGCCCATTCGCTGGGGCTTGAGGTCCATGCAGGCCACGGCCTGACCTATGACACGGTTAAGCCGGTTGCGGCTTTCCCTGAGGTGAAAGAACTGAATATCGGCCACTTCCTGATCGGTGAGTCAATCTTTCTGGGTCTCACCCCCGCCATTCAGGAAATGCGCCGCCTGATGGACGAGGCCCGCGCGTGATCACGCCCGGCTTTGTCGCCATCTGGCTGGCTTGGCTGATGGCTGGCGGCTCTCCGGGGCCTGCCACGATGGGAATTGCCGGAACCGCCATGAACGAAGGCCGCCGCGCCGGTCTGGTCTTCGCGTTGGGCATCTGTGCCGGGTCCGCCGCTTGGGGCATTGCCGCAGCACTTGGCCTGTCTGCGATCATGCTGGCCAATGTCTGGGTGTTCGAAGTGATCCGCTATGTCGGTGTGGCCTATCTGGGCTGGCTGGCCCTTAAGGCTCTGCGCCGCGCGATGACCTCGGACGAGGTCGCATTGGGCAAACCGGTCACTGGTTCTCTGCCGACGATCTTCGCCAAAGGCGCGGCAATTCACCTGACCAACCCCAAAGCAATCCTCAGCTGGAGCTCGATCTATGCCATCGTCGCACCCAATGATGCCAGCCTGTCGATGCTGCTGGGCTATTTCGCCATGCTCTATGCGGGCTCATTGCTGATCTTCATCGGCTACGCCTTCCTGTTTTCATCCGAACGCATGGTCCGCACCTACCGCCGCGCCCGCCGTTGGTTCGATTTTGCCTTTGCGGGGTTCTTCGGTGTGGCGAGTTACAAGGTATTGACGGTGCGGTTGTCGTGAAGGAACTGGCGGCTATGCAGCGTGGAGGTATAAAGCACCTCGATATTCGGGAAATGATTTACAAATGACAACGATCAGCCTTTCAAGGTACACGTTTTGGTTTTTTGTTTTCCGAATTCTGGTGCCAGTGATTGCAGTTTTGTTCCGCTTGCGTACGGGAATTGACATTACTTTTCACGGGTTTCTGGTCACGTTGCTGCCAGTGGTCTTGGCTGCCTTCATTGTTGGCCGCAGATTCAAACTCCAAAATCTAAGAGCGATCAACCGCAGCGAAGCGCGGCGCTTTGCATTTGCAGCAACGGCCAGAGTCTCCGTTGTTGATTTACTGGTAACTTTCGGTTTTCTGTTGTTACTTGGGAGGCCAGAAATGGTGGAAGCATACGTCTTCTTTTTCACCGGAGAATATGCTGTCTTTTTCATCAGCTTAGCAGTGATGGCACTTTCGGCCGTATTCATTCTCAACTGGTGGGTCGTCAGACTTGCGTCGCGTGTCTTTCGTGGAGCAAAGAACATTCAAGCTCAGGCTACCTGAAATGATCCTCGGCATCGGCACAGACCTCGCAAATATCGACCGCATTCAGGGCACCCTCGACCGTTTCGGCGACCGGTTCCGCAACCGTGTCTTCACCGAGACAGAGCAGCGCAAGGCAGACCGTCGTGCCGATACCGCGGGCACCTATGCCAAACGCTGGGCCGCGAAAGAGGCGTGTTCCAAGGCGCTGGGCACCGGTTTGCGCATGGGCATTTCGTGGAAGGACATGGCCGTCACCAATCTGCGCACCGGCCAACCTGTGATGCATGTGACCGGTTGGGCCGCCGAACGCCTGAAGGAAATGACCCCCGAAGGGCACGAGGCGATCATTCACGTCACCCTGACCGATGATCACCCCTGGGCGCAGGCCTTTGTAGTGATCGAGGCGCGTCCGCTTCAAGATCACGCCACGCAGCCTTGACTTGCCTCCATCCCCCCCGCATGTAGCAGCGAAGCCAAGCAAAGAACTGGAGAGAGCAGTATGGCCGAGGAAGCCAAGACCGGAAATCCCGTCTGGGAGACGATCAAAACCATCGTCTACGCCCTGTTGATTGCCGGCGTGTTCCGCACCCTCTTCTTTCAACCGTTCTGGATCCCCTCGGGCTCGATGAAGCAGACGCTGCTGATCGGTGATTTCCTCTTCGTCAACAAGATGGCTTATGGCTATTCCTACGCATCCTGTCCCAGCCTGATTATTCCCAGCGTTGGTCTGAATGTGGATGCCGAAGATATCTGCGGCTGGATGCAGGGCGAAGACAATACCCGTATCTGGGGCGGTGATCCCGAACGTGGCGATGTCATCGTCTTTCGCCATCCGGTCACCGGGCGCGACTATATCAAACGCCTGATCGGTCTGCCGGGCGATCGTATACAGGTTCGCGACGGTCAGATTATCCTCAACGGTACTCCGGTTACCCAGCAGCCTGACGGTGTGTTCACAGAAATCGCCGAGCCGCAAGGGCCACAGCGCCTGCGCCCGCGCTGCGAAAACGGACCTGTTGGTATCGGCGGGACATGTGAAAAGACGCGATTGATTGAAACCCTGCCCAACGGTGTGTCTTATGACGTGTTGAACATTGGCAATCAGAGATCGGACAATACAGGCATCTATACCGTGCCCGAAGGCCACTATTTCTTCATGGGTGACAACCGCGACAATTCCAGTGACAGCCGCCTGCCGCAATCCGCCGGTGGCGTGGGTTATGTGCCTTATGAAAACCTGATCGGTCGGGCCGACCGGATCATGTTCTCGTCCGCGGGCCGGTCGATGCTGTTCTTCTGGACCTGGCGCGGAGATCGGTTCTTCAAGGCGGTCAATTGAAGCTTTCGGCTGAAATAAAGGCGTTCCAGCAGCGTTTGGGGTATGAGTTCGCCAACCCCGAACTGCTGGTGCGCGCGCTGACCCATGGCTCGGTCTCGTCGAATACCCGACCCGACAATCAGCGGCTCGAATTTCTCGGCGACCGCGTACTGGGCCTTGTCATGGCCACCGCGCTGCTTGAGGCCGACAAAAAGGCATCCGAAGGCCAACTGGCCCCTCGGTTCAACGCGCTGGTCCGCAAAGAGGCCTGCGCTGACGTGGCCCGCCAGATCGATCTGGGCGCGGTATTGAAACTGGGTCGGTCCGAGATGCTGTCTGGCGGCCGCCGCAAACAGGCCCTGCTGGGCGACGCGATGGAGGCCGTGATCGCCGCCATTTACCGCGATGCCGGGTTCGAGGCCGCCCGCGATGTTATCCTCGCCCTTTGGGGGGACCGTGTCCACACGGTCGAGGCCGACGCACGCGACGCCAAAACCGCGCTGCAGGAATGGGCACAGGCCCGTGGACAAAAGCCGCCCTCTTATATTGAGGTCAAACGCAGTGGCCCCGACCACGCGCCGATCTTCACCATCGCTGCACGCCTTCAGGACGGCGCCGAGGCGCAGGCCACCGCCGGATCCAAACGTCAGGCCGAACAGGCAGCTGCAAAGGCGCTGCTAGAGCAGTTGAACCCGGCCGGTTCATCCTAAGGACATGAAGCTCAGATCAGCCCAGAAGGCAGATGCCGCCAGTTTGGCAGCTTTGTCGATCGAAGTCTGGATCGGTACCTATCTGCGGCATGGCGTGAGTTCGTTCTTCGCTGAATTTGCACTGAGCGAATTCACAACAGCACGGTTTGAAGCGGTTATCGACGACGGGGCGGACCTTTTGGTGGTCTCGGAAAACCGGGACGGTATTGATGGGTATATTCGGTTGTCAGAAGGTAGCATTGCACCTGTTGACGGACTGTCCGATCTTGAGATCGTGACGTTTTACGTGCAGCCGCGCCATCATGGAAAGGGCATCGGTTCCGCTCTGTTGCAGGTGGCGATTGACTATTGTCGGGATAAAGGCCGGACTGAGATTTGGCTGACGACCAATTCCGAGAACACTGCTGCCATCGATTTCTATCTGTCTAAGGGGTTCCGGCAGGTTGGCATCACGCATTTCCGTATCGCAGACCAAGCCTATCCGAACCACGTTCTGGCATTGGACATGTCAGCGTTGGGCTAAGGTCAGACCACCCGGATGAACCCGGCCAGCCCGGTTTTCTGATGCTCGATCACATGACAATGAAACGCCCAGTCGCCGGGATTGTCAGCAACCAGCGCGATATCAATGATCTCGTCTTTTAACAAAAGCACCGTATCGGACACCAACGGTGGCAGTTTGCGCAGATTTGACTTTAGCGGGACAAAAGCAAGCCCGTGCAGGTGGATCGGGTGCAGATTCGGAGACTCATTACGCAGTCGCAGAACATAACTCTTATCCTGTTCAAGCACGGCCAGCGGTCCGGTTCCTGGTGCTGCATCCCCGGGCCACGGCGTGCGATTAATGGACCAGAAACTGTAGCCCAGCGACCCGCAGAACCCGTCATTGGGCGCACCACCTTCGGGTGTCCAGCCGAACACGAATTCATGCATCTCGGCTTGGTCCAGGTTAGGGCGCAGAACAGGGTTGGTACGCAAAGGGCGCAATTCCTTCAGATCGCGTGCCGCGGATTGACCGGTCGCCCGCAAACGCGCCATTGCGCGATGCTTTTGCCCTGGGAATTTGGCCATCAACGCCGCCGATTGCCCTTCATCCTCTGGCATTCGCACGGCAAAATCCACCCGCTGACCAGGGCCAAACAAAAGCGGTTCGTCGGCGGTGGGTAAGGCGAGGTCAACCTCAACTGGATGCCCGTCCCACGCAATGATCCGGGCCACGGCTCCTTCAAGATGCAGCCTGTAGATGCGGGTTGTGTCCGTATTGACGACGCGCAATCGCACAAGGGTGCCTGCCGCGTGATCATATACCGCCTCTGTCCGCCAGTTCGCGGTTTGAACATTGCCAAATGTGCCCGCTCGCGCAGCTCCACGCGCGGTATATGCGGGTAGAAATGCGCCCTCCTCGTCCAGCCTGAAATCGCGCAGATTGATCACCTGCTCGCTGTCGAAACCGGGGTCTTCCAGCTCGGCAATCACCATCACACCGGTCAGCCCATGGGCCATCTGATCCATCGTCATACAATGGGGGTGATACCAGTGTGTCCCCGCATCCGGAGGTGTAAATTCATAGGCAAAGCTCTCACCCTCACCGATGGGCATCTGGGTCAGATAAGGCACCCCGTCCATCTTGTTGGCAATGCGCAGCCCATGCCAGTGCATGGCGGTGTAATCGGGCAGGGTATTGCGCACCGTCAGGCGCATTGCCTCGCCCTGTCGTCCGTACAGAACCGGAGGCGGTGCATCAGGGGATAGGCTGACCATCCCCGTGGTCAGCTGATCGCGTAACCGATAGTTGGCGGACTGCAGCACCAGTTCCTGCGCATCGTTGCCTGCGGCCAGAGACAATCCTCCCAACCCTACGACGCCGGCGGCGGCACTGCTTCCAAGAAGAAACTCGCGACGTTTCATGAAAACCTCACTGAACGGATCTGATGCCGGGCTGGGAATGGCTGGGCGTCTGCGTCCGTCCTGCCACCCTGCGTGCATGGCTGCAATGCGACAAATCCCTCTGGCCCGCCGGACCTTTCTGTTATAGGGGTGCGCACTTGCAAACAGGATCGCAGGACACATGACCACACGCGCCGGATTTATCGCCCTGATCGGAGAGCCAAACGCAGGCAAATCCACCCTTCTGAACCGAATGGTCGGGGCCAAGGTCTCGATCGTGACGCATAAGGTGCAGACCACACGCACCCGCATCCGAGGTGTGGCGATGGAGGGCGACGCGCAGCTGGTGTTCGTGGACACGCCGGGCCTGTTCAAACCCCGCCGCCGTCTGGACCGCGCCATGGTCGCCGCCGCCTGGGGCGGGGCAGCAGATGCGGATGTTGTTGTGCTTATGGTCGAGGCGCATCGTGGCATCACTGAAGGGGTTGAACGCATCCTCGAAGGTCTGGAAGAGATCGGACAGGGCCGCACAATCGCTCTGGCGATTAACAAGATCGACAAGGTACCGTCCGAAAAGCTGCTGGCGCTGACCAGCGAGTTGAACGCGCGCTATCCGTTTGCCGAAACTTTCATGATCTCGGCTGACAAAGGCCACGGCGTTGATGATCTGCGCAAGTGGCTCGCCGCGGAATTGCCCGAAGGTCCGTGGCTGTATCCTGAAGATCAGATCGCCGATTTGCCGCTGCGTATGATCGCGGCTGAAATGACGCGCGAAAAGCTGACTCTGCGCCTGCATCAGGAATTACCGTATCAGTTGACCGTCGAGACCGAAAATTGGGAAGAGCGCAAAGATGGCTCTGCCAAAATCGATCAGGTCATCTATGTTATGCGCGACGGCCACAAAGGCATCGTGCTGGGCAAAAAGGGTGAGACCATCAAGGCCGTCAGTCAGGCCGCACGGGCCGAGTTGGAAGAATTCCTGGATCGTAAGATCCATCTGTTCCTGCAAGTGAAAGTCCGGCCCAACTGGCTGGAAGAATCCGAGCGCTATTCGGAAATGGGCCTGGATTTCAAAGACGGCAACGCATGACGCGCCTGACGGCTGAATTCTGGGTCCACGCCTATCTGGCGCGGCTTCGATTTCAGGAGATCCCGGCCTTTGTTGTGGCCCATGGTGACGACACTGCAGGGGCCGTTCTGGTCAAGCTCAATACGCTGGACGGGCAGGCCGTCGCTTTCCAACGCAGCTTTGACCTGATGAGCGGTGAACGCAAATGGATCGAACTTTCCAGCGGCCCCGAGGCAGATGTGGACACCGCGATCACCAAACAACGCAGCTTTGACCCTGATCTCTGGGTGCTTGAGGTTGAGGACCGGCAAGGACGGCATATGCTGGGTGAAGAGGGGTTGGAATGACCTTTGATGGGCCTTTGACACCGGCATCAAAGCGACTTTTTGGGATGTTGTTTTTGGCAGGTTGGGGCTGATCTGCCTTCGAGACCAAGTACGGTGATGGGGTGTTTTCGTGGCTGAAACACGTTCTGAGAAACTGGAAAAACCGCAACTCGGCCTCTCTGCCACGCTTTCGCAGCTGGTCACGCTCTAGTTTACCCATTCTGAACACGCCATAGGTCCATCGTTGCCGTCCCAATCTCTGTGTGCTGGCCTGTCCGTGCTATGGTTTGTCTATGAGCCGGTGCTATGCAAGTTGCAGGTCTATGTGGGCAATGGCATCTTGATGTTGCTGAACCTGCTGATGGTCAGCGGTATTCTGATCCATGCTGGAGTGACGTTCCGAGGCCAAGGAGGCTCCAGATTCGTTCCCGCCACCGAGCCCGCAAATCTTATACGACGCCATCAACCCACGTCGCCAAAATAGACAAAGCTCATCTTGTTCCCATCTGGGTCGCGAGCATAGGCGCCAAAGAAGTTCGGACCATATTGGGGACGATCATCCGGGTCACCTTCGTTTGAGCCACCATTGGCCAGTGCAGTCGCGTGTGCGTCTCGTACTTCATCTTCGCTTTGGCATAGCAGACCGACCATGTTGCCATTTCCGATCGTTGCAAGTTCTTTATCGAATGGAGTTGCGACCCACATGCATCCGCCACCACGCAGCTCATAGCATACCGCGTGCGGCATATATTCGGCGACGACTTTCCCACCTATTTTCGGCACCACCGCATCGTAATAAGTGCGGGCTTTGGCGACATCATTTGAACCAATCATCACGTAGTTAAGAGACATTTCAGGATTCTCCCTCAAAGAACATAAAGAGAACATTAGTGTCAAAACTGGAATCGAGCAATGCGTTTTTTTGAGTTTGCTGCGATGACGAAACTCGGCCCAGCCAAGCTCGGCAATTGGCGGGGTTTCGATAAGACCTTGGACCAACTGTCTTCCTGTTTCATAGTTAGTGCAGCGGCCTTAAGGCTTGTTAGGCAGTTCTCTGGAGACGTAATTGAACCAATTGTGGGGCGGTGAGAATGCGATATCCTGCAGGGCCTTAAAAACAAAAAGGCGATAAGTGCGATCCCGCACCAGTCTCACGGCCATGGGTCACGCGTTGTGCTCTCCGTTCCACCCGTCTTCGTACTCACCCAACACTCTGGAAATCTGAAGCAATGCTGAGAACAACCGAGCGTAAACATCCCTTGATAGCATAAGTTTATTGTCGTCCAGCACCTGCACCAGATCGACAACGGACGAGGCAAATGTCTCATAAACATGTATGTCAGCTTCCGTTGGATCATGAGTCCAGATGTTACGTTCTTCGTAATAAGCAACTGGTTGCGGTTCGTCATCGATCATAGAGCGGCCCCTTCGTTTGAAGCGCAGTTGGGGCGGCGCGCGCATGCGCACAAGGTGGCTGGCAGGAAGTCACAAAACTATGGCTGTTTCTGAAAAAAGCCCTGAGCGATAGGGGCAGTAAAGGTTCTACTCTTGCGCCCGAACACTGCATGGGATTTGCTGCGGTTCAACCCAAGCAGCAACAGGGCTGAGTTTTGGACTGGCGCGATCACGGCATACTCCTGACTTCTCGGCGCCATGGTGAAACGGCGGCGATAATCGAAGTCTTTACCGAGGTTCACGGACGTCACGCTGGAGTGGTGCGCGGCGGGACCAGCCGCAAGGTCGCGCCCATTCTACAACCTGGTGCGCAATTGGATGTGCTGTGGCGGGCGCGATTGGAAGAGCATCTCGGCACCTTTCAAGTCGAGCCCTTGCGGTCCCGCGCGGCGGCGGCATTTTCAGGGCGATTGGCCTTGTCCGGGCTCAATGCCGTTGTGGCGTTGTTGTCCTTTTGCCTGCCCGAACGCGAACCGCATCCGGCCCTTTACAAGAGAACCGAACAGTTGATGGACCTGCTGGGGCAGGATGAGATCTGGCCGCTGGCTTATCTGCGTTGGGAAATCGCGTTGCTGGATGAGCTGGGCTTTGGTCTTGACCTGACCGTTTGCGCCGTGACCGGTGTGACAGAAGGGTTGGTTTACGTTTCACCCAAAACGGGCCGCGCCGTCAGTACGAACGGGGCCGGCGAATGGGCGGACAAGCTGTTGCCTTTGCCGCCCTGCTTGCGCGGGGAAGGCACCGCGCCGGACACCGAGATCGCGGACGCCCTGCGCACGACCGGATATTTCCTTGAACACCGAGTCGCCCCGTCGCTGGGGCATAATCCGCTGCCCGAGGCGCGGGCGCGGTTCGTGGATCAGGTCACTCGGCGGCTGTGAACACCATCTCATTCCCGTTCTCATTGCGCAGGATCAGCACGTCGCCGGATACTTCGGACTGGGTCATGACCAAGAGGGCGGCGAAATAAAACCCTTCGGCCTCAAGCCCTGCACACGCAGCCCGCGTGGCGTTCAGGTCTTTTATCTCAAACCAGGGGTAGGGCGCGTTCAGAGTGCCGCCATAGCTGTTGCAGGGGGCATTGCCTGCAATCTTACCCTCTTCTGGAAAGCGCAACAGTGCGCTGGCCTCATAGGGCCGCCCATCAATTTCCTGCAACACCCAAGTCTGCCCAGCCGCGCCATAGGCGGAGACGGTTTCGTCCTGTTCACATTGCAACAGGGCCAGCAGGGGCAGGGTCAGGATCAGGCGGATCATTTCAGGGTCTTAATCCATTCGGGGTGTCGCGAAAACCTCAATAGGGGATCGCGCCGCTCAGCAATTCCTGCCGCACCTCAAGTCGTGGCCTCCAGTTGTATTTCGTATCCTCGCGCACGGGCGCCCAGTACAGCGCCCCACTGTTCCGCCACGGGTCCAGGATGATGCCGTCATACATCGAATCCCCCTTCGCGCTGATCAACGCTGAATGATGGATGATACGGAACTGCGTCGGCGGCGACGTGACCCAATGCAGATCGAGCGTACGGAAGTTTTCCTGCCGCAGACGCGCGGTCATGGCCTGCGCCCAATCATTGCACAGGCCAAACTCGCGAAAGCCGTTGGCGATCTTGGCGTTGTGAATGATGGCTGGATCAGTGATGTTCCATTCCTGCGCCAACTGTTGGGAATAGGTGTAGGAGATCGTGGCAGCCTGTTGCGCTTCGACGGGATCAACCTGGGGCCCGAGCGACTGGATGGCTTGTGCCAGCGCTTCGATATCGCTTTGGGTGGTGGTCGGCTGACTGACGGCGCAACCGCCAAGTACAAGTGCAGCAAGGGTCGCCCAAAGCGCAAAAATTTGTCGGGTCATTTTATGCTCACCATTCCTCGGCCGGGGCCTGTTTCGCTGGGTGCTCTACCGGGGTTCAAAACAGATGCAAAGGGGAAGTTTGCACAGCCGAGCGCCTTAAAGCGGACGAGCGCCGGATGTATCCCGTTTTCTACGCGCTGAAATTCTGGCGGCGGTTGTGTGTGCAAAGCCACCAAGCCAAGAAAAAGACCCGGCGCAATGGCCGGGCCAGTTGGGGAAACGGGGTGCTGACAAAAGTTACCCAAGCAGCCGGCGTGCGATGACCTGCGCCTGAATCTCAGCAGCCCCTTCGAAAATATTTAAGATGCGCGCGTCACACAGAACGCGGCTGATTTTGTATTCCAGCGCAAAACCGTTGCCGCCGTGAATCTGCAGCCCGTTATCGGCGGCGGCCCAGGCCACTCGGGCGCCCAGCAACTTGGCCATACCGGCTTCCAGGTCACAGCGCTGGCCGTGGTCTTTCTCCCACGCGCTGAAATAGGTCAGCTGACGTGCAATCATGATCTCAACCGCCATCATCGCCAGCTTACCCGAGACGCGCGGAAAGTTGATCAGCGATTTGCCGAACTGTTTGCGGTCGATCGCGTATTGCATGGCAATATCCAGCGCGCTTTGCGCCACGCCAATGGCGCGGGCGGCGGTCTGGATGCGGGCGGATTCAAAGGTTTCCATCAACTGCTTGAACCCCTTGCCTTCTTCACCACCCAGCAGGTTTTCACCTTTGACCTGGAAGCCATCAAAGCCCAGTTCGTATTCCTTCATGCCGCGATAGCCTAGAACTTCAATCTCACCGCCAGTCATGCCGGGGGTTGGGAAAGGGTTCTCGTCGGTGCCCGGGGTCTTTTCGGCCAGGAACATCGACAGGCCGCGGTGGTCGGTGCTGTCCGGGTTCGTCCGCGCCAGCAGGGTCATGACGTGGGTGCGTGCGGCGTGGGTGATCCACGTCTTGTTGCCGGTGATCTGATAATCGCCGTTTTCATCCTTCACAGCGCGCGTGCGCAGGCTGCCAAGGTCCGACCCGGTGTTGGGCTCGGTGAACACGGCAGTGGGCAGGATTTCGGCGCTGGCCAGTTTTGGCAGCCAATTGGCTTTCTGCTCGCCCGTGCCACCGGCAATGATCAACTCGGCCGCAATTTCGGACCGCGTACCCAGCGAGCCAACACCGATATAGCCGCGCGACAGCTCTTCTGACACCACGCACATCGAGGCTTTGGACAGGCCGAACCCGCCAAATTCTTCGGGGATGGTCAGGCCAAAAACGCCCATTTCGGCCAGTTCTTCGATGATCTCCAGTGGGATAAGTTCATCTTTCAGGTGCCAATCATGGGCGTATGGTTCGACCTTTTCCTGTGCATAGCGGCGGAATTGGTCGCGGATCATCTCAAGTTCTTCGTCCAACCCCGAGGTGCCGAACATGGTGGCGCCAGCCTGATCCTGCATCAATTCGACCAAACGGCTGCGCGCAGCCTGAGAGTTGGCCTGCGCCATCAAGGTCTGCACTTCAGTCGATTGAAAGCCCGACAGCGCGTCCCAGCCAAGGCCCATATCCTGAAGGCGTACAACTTCGCCCTGGTTCATCGGAATGCCGCCGGCGACCTGATGCAGATATTCGCCAAAAGCGATCTGGTGCAACAGCTGTTCGACCTCGCCGAACTTACCATCGGCATGCAGAGCTTCGGCCCAGCGTTGCATCTGTTGCAGTGACTGAGCGTAGGTGGCCAGCCAAGCCAGACCATGCGCGGCAGTCTGGTTCGCCTCGATCAATGCGCCGGAAACGCGGCCATCCGCAGTGACCATGCCACGCACCGACTCGCGGGCTTTTTCGAACACCGCGTCTACCGCTGGCACGGCGGTCCGGGTCAAATCCAGAAGATCGGGCAAAACTGCAGCAGTTGTCATCTCGGTCATATCCTGTCCGTCGTGGGCCATGAATCGCGTCCTTTCCTCGGTCGTCTGGTCATATCATGCTGCACGTGCAGCGCAACAAAAATACTTATTACGCAGCAGAAAAGTTCAAATATTACTCGATCATTTTTGCAATGCAGAAGAAATTCCAGATGGTATCTAGAGGGAATGACCTTGTTTTCCATTCTTTCTCCGCAAGACCTGATGTTTGCCATGGCCGTTGCGTTTGCCGCCGGATGGATCAAGGGCATCGTTGGTTTCGCCATGCCCATGGTTATGGTGTCAGGGCTGAATTCCTTTCTTACCCCGGAGCTGACCCTGGCGGGGCTTATTCTGCCAACACTTGTGACAAATGGACTTCAAGCCCTGCGCGGTGGCGCAGCGGCCGCCTATTCCTCGATCCTGAGCTTTCGGGTGTTCCTGATCGTCGGTGGCCTCATGTTGGTCCTGAGCGCGCAACTTGTCACAATGATGCCTGGTTCCGTCTCGCTGCTTCTGATCGGTGGCATGGTATCGGTATTCTGTTTGTTCCAGGTGCTGGGGGTCCGGCTTGTTCTGAACCAACCATCGGTCAGAATTGAGGCTGCTGTTGGGGGTGTGGCAGGTTTTGCTGGCGGTATGTCAGGTGTTTGGGGGCCGCCAACAGTTGCTTATCTGATGGCCTTGAACACGCCCAAAAAGGAACAGATCCGTATTCAAGGTGTTATTTATGGGCTTGGGGCGGTGCTGTTGCTTGCCGCTCATCTGGGGTCCGGCATCTTGCGGGCAGAAACACTACCGTTTTCCGCCATACTGATCCTTCCCGCTTTGGCGGGGATGTGGGTCGGTACCAAGCTGCAGGACCGAATCGATCAGGCCAGTTTTCGCAAGGCGACCCTGTTTGTGTTGTTGGTGGTTGGTTTGAACCTGCTGCGACGCGGGTTGATGGGCTGATGCCTTAACCCGGGCGCTTGTCGACAAAGCGGAACGCGAAATAAAGCCCCAGCATCAGAAAGAATAGGCCAGAGATATCTCCGATGAGAAAGGCAATGTATTCGACCGTTGCGCTGCCAAAGACCAAATTGGTCAGTGCCGAAACGAGAACGGATGTAATGACGCCCACACCCATGACGCAAATCCAGCAGGGTTTCCGATCAGGGCGCGGGAACAGGTCCCATCCCACAGCCTTGAACAAATAGAACACTGCCGGAACCGTGGTGACTGCAATGGCAATGGCCAGCAGACGGCTGGGCAGGAATACGTCCGAGCCCCCCAGATAAGCGAAGACGATGAACACGCCTGGCAATAGGGCAAAGATTGCACGCCATCCTAAAAGCCATGCACAGAGAACCCGCACACCATGCGGAAGAAACAACAGGCTCGCCCGGCTTGGATATTCCGGAAAATACAAGTTCTGAAGAGGCATCAGAACGGTGAAAGTCAGGGCGGACGCCGCCACATAGGCCAACGAGGCCGCTGCCGTTTCAATCGCCCAGGCACGCAGGGCGATCATCGCACCTCGCGTGTCTGACTGGCGTCATCTGGGTGCATGAACGATGTACCGTCCCCGGTTTGCGCTGCCGCTCTGCGAAAGATACCCTTTTTTCACCAGCGATTTCAGAGCGCGAAAAAAGGTCGGGCGTGACACGCTTTGGACCAGAGTATGCTCGATCAAACCAAACGTGCGCACTTCCTGGTCGGATTTGGAAAGCTCTTCGGCGGCGTAATAAATATCGCGCTCAACCGGAGATAGTTTTTCCAGACCCAGCGTCCTCTCCATGCTTTGCATCAGTTTGCGAAGTTCGGTGAGCTTCGAGACTTCCGTCATGTTCTTACCTACAATTTCCTGTGCCAATTGCCGCCCTTCTGCGACGATACGCGCCACGCTGACCATAATGCTGATCAGCAGGTCCCATGTTGACACTCATCCCCATTTACCTACACTAGGTACCTGATTAGGTTGCTCAATCCAGCGCTGTGAGTGTGCGCATATGAGCAGCCCCAAAGTTCTTTCAGTCAACGCCCGGCGCTGATGTGCCGGGCTTTTTCGTTTCTTCGATACGTACAGGTACCTTAGATCGCAATTTGACACAACGAACTTGTATGTGCTTTTTGTGACATACAACCACTAGTTGATAAAACTAAATGTCGTCGACATCGAAAAAGGGACCCACAGGCCCCTTGTTTTCTTTTCCAACACCTTGTCAGCCAATTGCGACAGCTTTGATGTCGTCGTCAATGAACGGCAGGTATTGCTCAAAGTTCTCAGCAAACATCTTAACCAGTTTCTCGGCCTGCTTGTCGAACGCGGCCTGATCGTCCCAGGTCCGGCGTGGGTCCAGCAGAACCTCGGCAACACCCGGTACAGAGACTGGTACGTCAAAGCCGAAATTTGCATCCTTGCGGAACTCGGCATCACGCAGCGAACCTTCCAGTGCGGCGGTCAGCAGGGCACGAGTGGCCCGGATCGGCATCCGGCTGCCCACGCCATAAGCACCACCTGTCCAGCCGGTATTCACCAGCCAGCAGGTCGCGCCGTGCTGGGCAATCTTGTCACGCAGCAGGTTGCCGTATTCTTCCGGCCGACGCGGCATGAACGGTGCGCCAAAGCAGGTCGAGAAGGTGGGTTGCGGTTCGGTGACGCCGCGTTCGGTCCCAGCAACCTTCGAGGTGAAGCCTGATAGGAAGTGATACATCGCCTGCGCCGGGGTCAGCCGCGCGATCGGCGGTAGAACACCAAAGGCATCGCAGGTCAGCATGATGATGTTCTTGGGATGCCCCCCCAAGGCGCTGCTGGAGGCATTGGAAATATACTCCAGCGGGTAGGCGCAACGCATGTTCGCGGTCAGCGAATCGTCGTCGAAATCCAGCTCTTTTGTTTCGGGATCGAAGACCATGTTTTCGATCACGGTGCCGAACTTGCTGGTGGTTGCATAGATTTCGGGCTCGGCCTCGGCGTTCAGGTTGATCGTCTTGGCATAGCACCCACCTTCAAAGTTGAAGGTACCGCGATCCGACCAGCCATGTTCGTCATCACCGATCAACACGCGTGACGGGTCGGCGGACAGGGTGGTCTTGCCAGTGCCAGACAGGCCGAAGAACACGGCGGTGTCGACCGGGTTGCCAACGGCGTGGTTGGCCGAGCAGTGCATCGGCATCACGCCTTTTTCGGGCAGCATGTAGTTCAGCAAAGTGAAAACGGACTTCTTGTTTTCACCAGCATATTCTGTGCCACCGATCAGGATCAGCTTGCGATCGAAGTTCAGGGCAATCACCGTTTCACTGCGGCAGCCGTGTTTTGCCGGGTCGGCCTGGAAGCTGGGGCAGTTGATGACGGTGAAGTCTGCGGTGAACTCGTCCAGATCCTCACGATCTGGTCTGCGCAGCAAGTGGCGGATGAACAGGTTGTGCCAGGCCAGCTCTGTGACCATTCGTACATTGATTGCGTATGCTGGGTCTGCGCCACCGACAAGGTCCTGCACGAAATAGTCGCGACCTTTCATATGGGCCAGCATGTCTTCGTACAGCGCGTCAAAGCCTTCGGGGCTCATCTCGGCGTTGTTTTCCCACCAGATGGTATCGACGACACTGTCGGTTTTGACGACGTGCTTGTCCTTGGGTGAGCGACCGGTGAATTTGCCGGTCGTGACCAGAAATGCGCCACCATTGCCAAGTGTACCTTCGCCGCGCTTCAGCGCTTCTTCGATCAGCGCCGGTTCCATGAAGTTATAATAGACATTGCCCAGACCCTCGATGCCCTGATCTTCGAGGCGGAATTGCGGGTTAACCCGTCCAGATGTCATGTGTGTCTTCTCCTGTGGCGGCGCACGGGGTGTGACCCGGAAGCGCCATTGGGGCAGTGAGCCGGAAAACCGGCGGCTGGGCGCCTCTTATCACGGTCGTTTGGGGCATGAACAGGCGGGTTGACGCAGTTAGCGCAACCAAGTCCGAGTTTAGCGCCATCACAATTTCAATGTTCGAAATGCAGGCAGATTTTTGCGGGCATCAAGGCAAATATGCCGCAGACCTGCCGCAACAAAGGCACGATTCGAGGTTACGGATTGATTCGGCGTCTTAAAACCGCCAACAATGCCTTACAAATAAGCGAATTATTGCGTGAGTGAGCAGGAATAGGGGTGAGCCCGATGTCAAAGATTGCACTGGTGGATGACGACAGAAACATTCTGACGTCCGTATCCATGACGCTCGAAGCCGAAGGTTTCGAGGTTGAAACTTATAATGATGGCCAGGCCGCGTTGGATGCGTTCAACAAAAAGCTGCCGGACATGGCCGTGCTCGATATCAAGATGCCGCGCATGGATGGCATGGATCTGCTGCAGCGGCTGCGTCAGAAAACGCAGATGCCAGTGATCTTCCTGACGTCGAAAGATGATGAAATCGACGAAGTTCTGGGCCTGCGCATGGGCGCGGATGACTATGTGAAAAAGCCCTTTTCGCAACGGTTGCTGGTGGAACGCATCCGGGCATTGCTGCGTCGGCAAGAGGCGACAACCGGTGATGCGGTTGCAGCCAACAGTAATGATACAAAAGTCATGGAGCGCGGCGACTTGCGAATGGACCCGCTGCGCCATGCGGTCAGCTGGAGAGGGAATGATGTGTCCCTGACCGTGACCGAGTTCCTTCTGCTGCAGGCGCTTGCCCAGCGTCCTGGCTTTGTCAAAAGCCGCGATCAACTGATGGATGTGGCCTATGACGATCAAGTTTATGTGGACGACCGAACGATCGACAGCCACATTAAACGCCTACGCAAGAAGATGCGCGCGGCCGACCCCGAGTTTTCGGCGAT
This sequence comes from Ruegeria sp. CDSA021, assembly GCF_059612325.1. Taxonomy (NCBI): domain Bacteria; kingdom Pseudomonadati; phylum Pseudomonadota; class Alphaproteobacteria; order Rhodobacterales; family Roseobacteraceae; genus Ruegeria; species Ruegeria sp. CDSA021. The sequence continues at coordinate 14,499 of NZ_JBXWQJ010000013.1, read as the reverse complement.
CGAAACCCTGTATGGGATCGGTTACCGGTACAACGAAGAATAGGCGCGACGACTGCAAGAGGTAATGGGCTCTCGTGCGCGACACTGAAGAAGCCACAGAAATGCGCGACGGCGATGTCGTTCTCGGGGATGATTGGGTCATCCCCCAAGATTCCGAGTCCGCCGAGCTTAGGGAGAAGAGGTCCCGGAGAAGCCTGTATTCTCTGCGCGGCTCACCCTTGGCGCGCAAGATCATCACCTTCAATCTGATCGCCCTGGTCATTCTGGTCACTGGGCTGCTCTATCTAGACGATTCGCGGAAAGAGAAGGTGCAGCAGACCGCACGCAATCTGCTGGGCGATGCGCAGCTGGTCAGCAACGTCTTTGAAACCCAGCTGCGCCAAGGTGCTCAAAGCGCGCCCCAAAATGCTGGAAGCTTGGACGTCAAAGATACGCTTTCAGGGCTGACGTTGCCCGAAGGCGGTGAAGTTTTTGTATACGACGCAAGTGGTACATTGATCGGTTGGACACGTGGAGCGCCGCAGGCATCCGAAATGCCGGTTCTACTACGCTCTGATTCTGACTTGCAGACCGGCAGTACTGTAATCAGCGACACGTTGAACGCGGTCTGGATCGGTTTGTCCAAACTGTTCAATTGGTCGACCGAAGCAGAATCCCCGACATTGGCGCAGCGCGTGCAGGCAATCATTCCGCAGGCGCTTGCGGGACAAGCGCAGGTTCAGGCGGTTTCGGACGAGGCTGGTGAAACGGTGATCGTTGCCGCTGCCCCAATCCTATCCGAAAATACCTTTGCCGGAGCCGTTGCCATCACAGGCCCGGCAGGTGAGATCGACGCACTTGCCCGCCGCGAACAGGAACGTATCCTTCAGATGTTCGTGGTGGCCCTGCTGGTTTCTGTGGGCCTGAGCCTTGTGCTCGCCTCGACCATCGCCAACCCGTTGGCGGATCTAGCGGCGGCGGCTGAAATGGGCAAGGACCGGGGCACAGGGGTCAATCCCGGTCGCATCCGCATTCCGGACCTCAGTGCGCGCCCGGACGAGATTGGACGGCTCAGCCGCGCCCTGCGCGGTATGGTGACTGCGCTCTATAATCGGATAGACGCAAACGAACAGTTTGCCGCTGACGTGGCGCATGAAATCAAAAATCCGCTGGCCAGCCTGCAATCTGCAGTTGGCACGCTGCGCATGGTCAAGCGTGAGGACCAAAAAGACAAGTTGCTGGACGTGATTGAACATGATGTCCGGCGTCTTGACCGTCTGGTCAGCGATATTTCGAACGCGTCGCGTCTGGATGCGGAATTGGTCAAGGAAGAAGAGCAGCCCTTTGATCTGCTTAAATTGCTGGGCAATCTGGGTCAGTACTTGGGTGAAGATGCCCGATCCAAAGGCATCGATTACATCACCGACCTGCCGCCAGAACCGATCATCATTGACGGACTCGAAGCCCGGCTGGCGCAGGTTTTCGTGAACCTCATTACCAACGCCATATCCTTTTGCGAGGAAAACGACGCCATTCGCGTCTGGGTTCGTCAGCGCGACAACCGCGTGCTTGTCGTGGTCGAAGACACCGGGCCGGGCATCCCCGAGCAGGCACTGACCAAAGTGTTCAAGCGCTTCTACTCGCAACGTCCGGCAGAGCATTTCGGTAACAACTCGGGCCTTGGGCTTGCGATCTCGAAGCAGATCGTCGAGGCACATGGCGGTGTGATCTGGGCCGAGAACATCCGCCCGACCGAGGCCGATATCACTTCGGATCCGCTGGGTGCGCGCTTTGTGGTGGGGTTGCCCGTTTAACCGATGCAAGCCGCTTTGCTGTCAAACGCCAAAGACCGGGACAAGGCGTGTATTCACGCCTCCTGCGTGTCTGTTGCCGGACGAGGGATGTTGGCTATCGGAGCTTCAGGCACGGGGAAATCCGGGCTGATGTTGCAGATGATGGCCTATGGCGCAGAGCTTGTTGCAGATGACCGCGTGACCCTTGAAATGCGCGGCGATCAGGTCTTCGCATCCGCTGTCCCGCAAATCCGCGGCTTGATCGAGGCGCGCCATATCGGCCTGCTCATGGCCCGGACGACCGGGGCGGTACCATTGGATTATGTGGTGGATCTGGATCAAAGCGAACCCAAGCGCTTGCCCGAACAGGTCACCGTTCAGGTCCTGAGGCAAACTGTTCCCTTGCTTCGAGGTGCGGGTGTCCCCAATTTGGCTGCAGCGTTGATGCAGTTGCTAAGAGATGGGCGTGTAAATCCGGAATGGCCGACAACATGACTTCACAACGGAGGATCGTATTGGTCACTGGCCCTTCCGGGGCAGGCCGGTCCACCGCTATCCATGTGCTGGAAGATCTTGGTTTTGAGGCCATTGATAACCTGCCGATGGGGCTGCTACTGCGTCTGCTCGATAGTGCAGACAGCGACCGTCCGATGGCGCTGGGCGTTGATGCCCGCAATCGGGACTTCTCGACAATCGGATTTATTGAGCTTGCCGAAAAGCTGGGCCGGATGGCGCACGTGGATCTGACCGTTTTGTATCTGGATTGCAGCGATGACGTCCTGCTGCGTCGGTTTTCGGAAACCCGCCGCCGTCACCCGGTCGCAAGAAATGCCGGCCCCGAAACCGGCATCCAGCGCGAAAAAGAACTGTTGACCCCGATCCGCGAGATTGCGGATACGCTGATCGATACCAGTCTTCTGAACGTCCATCATTTGCGCGAAGAGGTCGAGACCTGGTTTGCCCCCAAAGGCGGGCGGCACCTTGCGGTCTCGATCGAATCCTTCTCGTATAAGCGCGGGCTGCCGCGCGGGCTGGATATGGTGTTCGATTGCCGGTTCCTTGCCAATCCCTATTGGCGCCCAGAACTGCGTGCGGCGGATGGTCGACACCCGGACGTCGCGCACTATGTGCAATCGGACACAACCTATTTGCCGTTTTTTGACCGCGTGATGGATTTGCTGACCTTGTTGATGCCCGCATTTCGGGCCGAAGGCAAAGCGCATTTGTCTGTGGCCTTTGGGTGTACCGGAGGGCAACACAGATCTGTTGCAATGGCAGAAGCAGTCGCAAATGCCCTTGCAGAGGGCGGTCAGCAAGTGGCAATTAGACATCGCGAGATGGAACGCCGGACGTTGAATGTGAGGTCGGATTGATCGGAATCGTGATCGTTGCGCATGGGGGATTGGCCCGGGAATACCTGGCCGCTACTCAGCATGTGGTCGGGCAGCAACCCGGTCTGATGGCTATCGCCATCGAAGCCGAGCACGACCGCGATGAAAAACAGGCCGAGATCTGCCAAGCCGCCGACAGCGTGGACATGGGCGATGGGGTTGTTGTCGTCACAGATCTGTTTGGAGGAAGCCCGTCGAATCTCAGCCTAAGGGCCTGCACCCCTCAGGATCGGCGGATTCTTTATGGTGCGAACCTGCCTATGCTGATCAAATTGGCCAAAAGCCGCCACCTGCCCATCGGCGATGCCGTGCGTCAGGCCATGGAGGCTGGACGGAAATACATAAATGCACAAAATGTGACATTGGAATGAAACCGGATTGACGACTATGACCAACCGAAGCTTTAAAATTATCAATGAAAAGGGCCTGCACGCCCGCGCCTCGGCTAAGCTGGTCGAGGTCGTGGAAGGGTTTGATGCCCATGCCGAGGTGTCAAAAGACGGACTTTCTGCCTCAGGCGACAGTATCATGGGTCTTTTGATGTTGGCAGCATCGCGCGGAACAACTATTGACGTCGAGACGTCCGGGCCGGATGCTGAGGCATTGGCAGAAGCTCTGGAAACGCTTGTGAACGACAAGTTCGGAGAGGGGTTCTAAAGCCACCCCGCCGGGACAGGAAGAACGGGAAGACCAGGAATTGGCGGAAACGACGCACGAGACCAAGACAAGCCCGGTGGTGGATGGGACCGCAGATCAGGGCGAGATCTACGACCGTAGAACTCTGACCTATGCGAACTCTTTTGACGATGCCTGGACTTCGACCGCCATTCGGGCCATCGAATGGTGCACTGGTAAGCTGACCATTCTGCGCATGGTCAACAAGTTCGAAAGAAAGAACGAATACTATCGCGGCCAGCGGTTTTGGGGTGGTGCCCTCAAGACTATGGGAATCGACCTGACCACACCGCAAGAACAGATTGCCCGCATTCCCAAAACCGGCCCTGTCGTGGTTGTTGCCAACCATCCGCACGGTATGGTCGACGGTATGATCCTGGCTGAGCTGATCGGACAGGTGCGCAGCGATTATCGTATTCTGACCCGCTCGGTCCTGACCGGTCTTGATGAGGCCGCGACATCTTTCATGATCCCGGTTCCTTTCCCGCACGACCCCGAGGCACAGGCCAAAATGCTGGAGATGCGTGGTAAGGCCATGGAACACCTGAAGAACGGCGGTGTAGTGGCCCTGTTTCCGTCGGGTGTGGTGATGTCTTCGGACAGCTGGTTTGGCCCTGCTATCGAACGAGAATGGAACGTGTTCACGGCCAAGATGATCCGCCGCTCGGGCGCGCAGGTGGTGCCGATTTTCTTCCCGGGCAGAAACTCGCGCTCGTACCAGATCGCCAACAAATTGTCGCCGATCCTGCGACAGGGTCTGCTGCTGCATGAGATCGTCCGGTCCTGCAATAAACCGCAGTCGCCAGTCATCGGCGATCCGATCTCAGATCAGGACATGGAACTGCTAGAGCGCGACCCGCGTGGTTTCATGACCTGGCTCAGAAACCACACCATGGCTCTGGTGAAATCAAGCAAAACCTGATCAGCGCTCTTTCGGGCTAATTATCCCGGGTTGGGGGGCTGGCCCCCGAACTACCGGGTCGGAACCGGAATCTCACCGCGATAGTCATAGAATCCACGTTCGGTCTTGCGGCCCAACCAGCCAGCCTCGACATATTTCGTCAGCAGCGGACAGGGGCGGTACTTGGTATCGGCCAGCCCATCATGCAAGACGTTCATGATTGCCAAGCAGGTGTCCAGTCCGATGAAATCCGCCAGCTCCAGCGGCCCCATGGGATGATTCGCGCCCAGCTTCATCGATTGGTCGATAGACTGTACGCTTCCGACGCCTTCATACAGCGTATAAACGGCCTCATTAATCATCGGCATCAGGATCCGGTTGACGATGAAGGCCGGGAAATCTTCGGCGCTGGCGGCCGTTTTACCAAGGCGATCGACCACGACCTTACAGGCGCTGAAGGTTTCTTCGTCCGTTGCAATGCCGCGGATCAGTTCCACCAGTTGCATGACAGGCACCGGGTTCATGAAGTGAAAGCCCATGAACCGCTCTGGCCGGTCGGTGCGGCTGGCCAGGCGTGTGATTGAAATGGACGATGTGTTCGACGTCAAAATTGTATGTGGCAGCAGATGTGGTTGCAGGTCTTCGAAGATTGCCTGTTTGATTGTCTCCCGCTCTGTCGCGGCCTCGATGACCAGATCGGTCTGACCAATACGGGGTAGTTCCAACGTGGTCGCGATCCGTTCTAAGGCGGCCTGCATGTCGTCGTCACTGATCTTGCCGCGAGAGGCTTGGCGCGCCATGTTGCCTTCGATAATAGTCACGGCGTTATTCAGCGCGTCCTGGCTGACATCGTTCAGCAAGACCTCGTATCCCGCCAATGCCAGAACATGGGCAATCCCATTGCCCATCTGACCCGCGCCAATTACTCCGACCGATTGTATTTCCATGTCCAGCTGCCTCTGCCCTGAAGGTTATCGCGACAGTATCGGCAGAGCGGGGCAGGCGGCAAGGGGATCGAACCTGTCAATTTCGCTTCAAATGCGCGCATTAGGGTTTTCTCAACACCTAAGGCCGCAAGATGGCAACCGGGTGAAAAAACGGGCGGCTTGATATGAGCTTTCATCAATCTGGTGGCGGAGGAGAGGCCGCCTGTCAATACAAGGAATCCAAGTTGTGGTTTAGGGGGCCACCGGGTGATTTGTGCGAGCCATATGTGGCCTGCCTGGGGGGAGAGGAAACCTTTGGCCGGTTTGTGGAGCGTCCGTTTCCAGCCGAGCTTGGGAAACGGTTGAAGCTGCCATGCATCAATTTCGGCAGCCTTTTTTGTGGTGTTGAGGCCATGCTGCGGGATCCGGCACTATTGAAGCTGGTAAAAGCGTCAGAGATTTGCGTATTGCAGGCACCCGATCTGCCATGCCAGTCGAACCGGTTCTACCGGGTGCACCCGCGCCGCAATAATCGTTTCTTGGAGCCCTCGCACGATCTGGTACAACTATATCCGGAGGTCGATTTCACGGAAGTCCATTTTGTGCGGCATCTGTTGGATCGGCTGCGCACTAACCAAGACGCCCGTTTCGAAATTGTCGCGCAAGAACTGCGAGACGCTTGGTTGCGCGCTTGTTCAGAATTGATACGCCGCATAAAGCCGCCGGTCATTCTGCTTTGGCTGCATGTGCAGAGGCAGACGGGTATGCATAGCGATCCTGTCTTACCGGATGCCGCGATGATCGAACAGCTTCGGTCCCTTTGTACCAGCGTTGTTGAATGCTCGGTTCGCGTGGCGGCGGAGTCAGACGCGTTGGAGGACGTGTTGTTTGGGACGTTGCAACAGCCGATGGCTGAGCATGTGATTGGCCCGTCTGCGCACAGAGAGATTGCCGCGAAACTGTTACCTGTTTTGCGCGACCTGAACTGAAAAGGCCCGCCTTTTGGCGGGCCTTTGAAGACGTGTTGTCAAAATCTTGGGTTTAGCCGAGTTTTTCGGTGAGTTCCGGCACGGCCTGGAACAGGTCTGCAACCAGTCCGAAGTCGGCGACCTGGAAGATCGGCGCTTCTTCGTCTTTGTTGATCGCCACGATGACCTTTGAGTCCTTCATGCCAGCCAGGTGCTGGATCGCGCCCGAGATGCCAACAGCGACATACAGGTCCGGTGCAACAACCTTACCGGTCTGACCTACCTGCCAGTCGTTCGGAGCATAGCCCGAGTCAACAGCGGCGCGTGATGCGCCTACAGCAGCGCCCAGCTTGTCGGCCAGACCCTCGATCAGTTTGAAGTCCTCTTCCGAGCCGACACCACGGCCGCCCGAGACAACAACACCGGCCGAGGTCAGTTCCGGACGGTCGCTTTCGGCGACCTTGTCCTCGACCCAGGACGACAGACCCGGGTTGTCGCCGACCGAGATGGTTTCAACCGCCGCCGAGCCACCTTCACCCGCTGCGTCAAAGCTGGCGGTACGCAGGGTGACAACCTTTTTGGCGTCGTTCGATTTCACCGTCTGAACCGCGTTGCCCGCGTAGATCGGGCGCTCGAAGGTCGAACCATCGACCACGCCGGACGCATCCGAGATTACCATGACATCCAGCAGCGCGGCCACGCGCGGCATCACGTTCTTGGCGTCGGTGGTGGCAGGGGCAACGATATGCTCGTACCCATCAGCCAGACCCACGATCAGGGCTGCGGTTGATTCCGCCAGGCGATGACCCAGCGAGGCATCTTCGGCCACCAGAACCTTGGACACGCCATCGATCTTGGCGGCGGCTTCCCCAGCAGCGGCGGCAGAGCCACCAGCGGCCAGAACGGTGATGTCACCCAGTGTTTTCGCAGCGGTCACGGCCTTTGCGGTCGCATCCAGCGCCAGTTCACCGTTGTTGACTTCGGCAAGCAGAAGTACAGCCATTACACAGCCCCCGCTTCTTTGAGTTTCTCGACCAGCTCGTCGACCGAGCCCACAACGATACCAGCAGCGCGTGCCGGGGGTTCGTCGGTTTTGACAATCTCCAGACGCGGCGTGACGTCGACGCCGTAATCGGCGGCGGTTTTCTCGTCCAGCGGCTTTTTCTTCGCCTTCATGATGTTGGGCAGCGACGCATAGCGCGGCTCGTTCAGGCGCAGATCGACGGTCACGATGGTCGGCATCTTGACGCTGATGGTCTGCAGACCGCCGTCGACTTCACGGGTGATCCGGGCAGCGTCGCCTTCGATGTCCAGCTCGGACGCGAAGGTGCCTTGGCTCCAGCCCAGCAGGGCCGACAGCATCTGGCCGGTGGCGTTCATGTCGTTGTCGATCGCCTGCTTGCCCGCCAGAACGATGCCGGGCTGCTCTTCCTCAACCACTTTGGCCAGGATTTTGGCAACGGCCAGAGGCTCGATATCAGTGTGTACGTCGTCAGCCGCTACAACCAGGATGGCGCGGTCTGCACCCATGGCCAGCGCGGTGCGCAGGGTTTCCTGCGCCTGCTTCACACCGATCGAAACAGCAACGACTTCGTCAGCCTTGCCTGCTTCTTTCAGGCGAATCGCCTCTTCAACAGCAATCTCGTCGAACGGGTTCATCGACATTTTGACATTGGCGAGATCAACACCGCTACCGTCCGCTTTCACGCGGACCTTCACATTGTAGTCAATCACGCGCTTGACAGGCACCAGTACCTTCATTGTAGCGCTTTCTCCTCAAAAAAACGGTAAGCCGCGAAGGCGACTCCACCAATGCTCTCGAGGGACTAGATAGCGCCTGCCGCAGTGGCGCAACAGAGCAAAATCGTCACGTCATGCCGCCGGGACGTCGCGTTTCGCAATTTTTTTGCTTTAAGGCGAAAGATTGTTACCCACAGAATTGGTATTTCGTGGTCTGCAGTTCACGCCCAGCCTTCTGGCTGGGGCTTCGCCTTTCCGGTCTCCATGGTGTCCACTGGCCACCGCGCCGCCTTCAGCGGTTCGCGCCCGGAACCCACAAAACGTCGTCTTTCCCGTTGGTGTTTGCGCAACGAGCGGCCACAAAGAACCAGTCGCTCAGCCGGTTGAGATATTTGACAGCTACGGCGTTGACGGGCTCTATATTCGTCAGTTCGACGGCAAGACGTTCTGCCCGGCGCGATACGGTGCGACACACGTGCAGATGCGCGGCCAGACGCGAGCCACCGGGCAGGATGAAGCTGCGCAGCGGTTCCAGCGCTTCGTTCATTGCATCAATCTCGGCCTCGAGCCGGTCGATCTGAGAAGGTATGACGCGCAGGGGCGGATAGTCGGCCTCGGCATCCTTATCCATATCGGGACGGCAGAAATCCGCGCCCAAATCGAACAGGTCATTCTGGATGCGAGACAATGCTGCGTCGACTTCACCTTCGGCTTCGGACCGGGCCACGCCCACAAAGGCGTTCAACTCATCCACCGTGCCATAGGCGGCAACGCGGCCTGCGTATTTGGCCACACGTTCACCATTGCCCAGGGCCGTTTTGCCGTCGTCGCCCGTGCGCGTATAAATCTTGTTGAGAACGACCATTTATTGCACCCCTTGTCCGCGCAGATAGACGAAAAGCACGATCAGCACCACGGCAATGAACTGAAAGAGGATGCGCAGCCGCATCATCTTGTTGCTTTTCTTTGCGGCTTCCATGCCGCCTTTGCCGAAATTCGCGATGCCTAAGGCCAACACAACGACAACCGCCGCCATGGCCAAAAGCAGAACGACCATCAAAAGGTCCATTACAAGTCACCGTCCGGTTTTTTCGATTATGCCCCATCTAGCGTCAGGGCGTCAAAAAGCGAACGGGAAATTTCGTCTCAGATGTCTGACAGTATGCGGTCGGTGGCCTTGGTGGGCAAAACTCGGCGCAGAAGGCCGGCGATGTAGGTCGGCGTCGTCACGTAATAGCGCGGCTTCGGGCGCCGGGCTTCTACCGCGTAAGCCAGTTTGTCAGTCACGGCTGAGGCGGGCAGCTCGAATCGATCTGGGCCGTTGCTTTCATAGAGCCGTTTCAACAGCGAGGCTTCGTATTTTGCACGTAGGGCCGAGTTTTCCCAATCAATGAATCTTTCGAACATCGGGATTGCTTTTTCCCTGAGTTTCGAGGTGATTGGTCCAGGTTCGATCAGGACGACGTGAATCCCGGTATCGCGCAACTCCAACCGCATCGTATCGGTCAAGCCCTCGATGGCGTATTTGGTGGCGACATAGGCTCCGCGCCAGGGAAAGGCGACAAGGCCCAGAACCGAAGAACACTGAACAATTCGGCCATGGCCCTGTTCCCGCATGACGGGAATCACTTGGCGTGTCAGCTCATGCCATCCGAAGACATTGGTTTCAAAGATATGGCGCAATCCGTCGGTTGGAACGTCTTCGACCGCCCCTGGCAGACCATGGGCGCCGTTGTTGAACAGGGCATCCAGAGTACCGCCCGTGGCCTCAAGCACAGATGATAATCCTGACGTGATGCTTTCGGTGTCGGTATAGTCGATTCTGGGGCTTTCAAAGCCTTGCGCACGCAAACGATCGCAATCGCGTTGTTGACGGCAGGACGCAAAGACACGCCAGCCGCGTGCACGCATTCCGTGTGCTGCATCCAGGCCTATGCCAGAAGAGCATCCTGTAATGAGTATCGATTTCTGCATGAGCCTTCCGAACCTGAACCCCACCCATAGCTATGGCGGGGTTTGTGGCAGGGCAATGATGCTCGGACGTCAGTTTGTTGTTTTCCGGACAAGTGATGCCGAAATCCATCCAACTTGTTGCTCGGGCAACACGCGTAGGCGTAACCACCCTGTGCCCGATTCGCTCAAGACTTCGACCTGTTGGCCAATGCGAGCCTTGCCGATGATTGGGTAGATGGTCCCAGGGCCATCGCGCAAGTTTACGCGGGTGCCCGAAATCTCGCGAATGTCTTTTGGGGCTTCAAGGGGTGCGGGCAGATCAACGGTTGGCAACTCAGCATCGGTCGCAACCTGTTCAAGCGAAGACACGCCTTCTTCCAGAGAAGCCAAGGTCAGGGTCACGTTTTCATCGCTAAAAAGCGAAGGATTCGCCCTCAGCCCTGCTGCGACCTGCGACAGCAGTGCTTTGGTTTCCTCTTCACCCAGTTGGGCCGTGGCTTCATCCGGCTCCACTGTGGGTTCAGGTGTGGGTAAGGGTACATGTTCGGGCTGGATGGATGCTTTTGTTACCAGGCTCGTCGCTGGTGCGGTTTCGATAACAGGGCGGACTGGTTTCGGCGCAATAGCAACACGTTCCGGTTCGGCTTCGCGTATGCCGCGCGGTTCGAAGTCGGGACCTCCACTCATCACATAAAAGGTCCAGCCAAGAGCGGCAAAGGTAACTAGCAACAGGCGCATTGTGGCCATCCCCCAATGGTAATCGTAACATCAATAAAAAGGCAGCAGTTCAATTGATGAAAGCTTACCATATTTTCAGCGATGAGTCGAAAAACGGGGGAAAACAACCACCTGTCTCCCCCTGTTGCAAAAAGCGCGACTTGTCCCCAGCTAAATACCTGCAGCTTGCTTTACCAAGACGCGCTTGCGTCGTATCACATCATATATGAACGATACCATCGACGACCCCAACATGGAGACCCCTGAGAATGGGGGCGAGATAGCCGAACCGCTCCGCCGCGCGATTGGCGAACGCTATCTGACCTATGCTCTGTCCACCATCATGCACCGGGCCTTGCCCGACGCGCGTGACGGTTTGAAGCCGGTTCACCGGCGAATCCTCTATGCGATGAGAGAGCTGCGACTAAGTGCAACCGGAGGATTCCGTAAGTCGGCCAAGATTTCGGGCGACGTGATGGGTAACTATCACCCGCACGGCGATGCTGCGATCTATGACGCGATGGCGCGCCTGGCGCAGGATTTCAACGTCCGTTACCCGCTGGTCGACGGGCAGGGGAACTTTGGCAATATCGACGGCGACAACCCGGCGGCCTCACGTTACACCGAGGCGCGGATGACCATCGTGGCCGAAGCGCTGCTTGAGGGTCTGAACGAAGATGCCGTCGACTTCCGCGACAACTATGACGGCACACTGACGGAACCGGTCGTGCTGCCTGCGCAGTTTCCGAACCTGCTGGCCAATGGGTCCAGCGGCATCGCGGTCGGGATGGCGACAAATATTCCGCCGCACAATATCTCGGAACTCTGCGACGCCTGTCTGCATCTGATCAAGACGCCGGATGCCCGCGACGATACGCTGTTGAACTACGTCCCCGGTCCGGATTTCCCCACCGGCGGTGTCATTGTCGAACCGTCCGAGAATATCGCGCAGGCCTATCGCACCGGGCGCGGGTCGTTCCGCCTGCGCTGTAAGTTCGAGGTCGAGGATCTGGGCCGTGGCCAGTGGCAGATCGTGGTCACCGAGATCCCCTATCAGGTTCAGAAATCCAAGCTGATCGAAAAGATCGCGGAACTGATCCAGACCAAAAAAATCCCGATCCTCGCCGATGTCCGTGACGAATCTGCTGATGACATCCGCCTGATCCTCGAGCCGCGTTCCAAGAACGTGGACCCCGAGGTGTTGATGGGAATGCTCTATCGCAACTCGGACCTTGAGGTGCGGTTCAGCCTGAACATGAACGTGCTGATCGACGGTGTGACGCCCAAGGTCTGCTCGATGAAGGAAGTTCTGCGTGCCTTCCTTGATCACCGGCAAGAGGTGCTGCTGCGCCGATCGCGTCATCGCATGGCTAAGATCGACCATCGCTTGGAAGTGTTGGAGGGCTTTATCGTTGCCTTCCTGAACCTCGACCGTGTGATCGACATCATCCGCTACGACGACGACCCCAAGGCGGCGCTGATGCGCGAGGATTGGGGCATCGACCACGTCCGCGCCACCAGCGAGGCCGACTATGTCTCGCCGAAACCGGGCGAGGGCGAGCTGTCCGAGGTTCAGGTCGACGCCATCCTCAACATGCGTCTGCGTAGCCTGCGCCGTCTGGAAGAGATGGAGCTGGTTCGCGAACGTGACGCGCTGATGGAAGAGCGCGCAAATCTCGAAGATCTGCTGGCAGATCCGGCGCTGCAATGGGCCAAGATTGCAGAGCAGCTGAAAGAGACCAAGAAGACCTTTGGCAAAGACTACGAAGGCGGCGCGCGTCGGTCTCAATTCGCCGAGGCGGGTCAGGTCGAGGAAGTGCCGCTTGAGGCAATGATCGACAAGGAACCGATCACGGTTGTCTGCTCTGAGATGGGCTGGATTCGCGCCATGACCGGCCATATCGACCTGAAGCGCGAGTTGAAGTTCAAGGATGGCGACGGCCCGCGTTTCATCTTCCATGCGGAAACCACCGACCGCTTGCTGGTGTTTGCCTCGAACGGGCGATTCTACACGCTCAGCGCCGCGAATCTGCCCGGTGGGCGAGGCATGGGAGAGCCGCTGCGCCTGATGGTCGATCTGCCGAACGAAGCACAGATCATCGACATCCTGATCCACAAACCGGGGCGCAAGCTGCTGGTGGCGTCAGATGCAGGCAATGGCTTCATGGTGCCCGAGGATGACGTACTGGCCCAGACCCGCAACGGTAAACAGGTGCTGAACGTCAAAAGCGGCGAAACGGCGATGATCTGCAAACCGGTTGCAGGGGACCATGTGGCCGTGGTGTCTCAGAACGGCAAGTTCCTTGTGTTCCCGGCAGAAGAGCTGCCCGAGATGACTCGCGGCAAGGGCGTACGACTGCAGAAATACAACATGGCGCGAGGGCGACAGGGCACGCTGGAACTGGATGGCGGGTTGTCGGATATTACGACCTTCAATTGGGAAGAGGGCCTGAAATGGTCAATGGGTGGTGACAAGACTAGACACGAGGCGGATATGACCCAGTGGCTGGCCAAGCGTGCGAGCGTCGGGAAAAAGCCGCCCTATGGCTTCCCACGGGACTATAAGTTTTCGTGATCTGGCGGCCACAACAGTCAATTTCTGCCGATACGACTTTGCACAGGCCGTGTCGGTGCGCTACATCCCGTAAAACAGGCCTATCGAGAAGAGACACATGTTGCGAATTCTGACCCTGATTACCGGATTGGCCCTGATGGGCGCGTGTACGCAGACGCAGGTGTACGAAGAACCCGAGAGCCTTGGGGAATTCAAACTGCGCGTGAATTACGCTTTTGCTGAAAAAGCAAAAAAAGGACCGGTGTCGCGGGACGCCACTCCAAAGGAGTGGGAGGATGCCATTCAAAACGCGGTGGACATTCGTCTGGGTCGCTACGTGGGCGCACAGGAATATGACATCGGTATCAGTCTTGAAGGCTATATGCTGGCCCCTCCCGGCGTGCCCGTGATCTATAATCCAAAAAGCACGGCAATTGTTCTGGTGAACGTCTACGACGTCCGTAAGAAAGAGTTCCTGGCCAAGGGCAAACAGTTTCAGGTTCTTGAAGACACAACCGGTGAAAGTGCTCTGGCCGGCTCGGGTCACACCCGCACGAGAGAAGAGCAAATGGACGGTCTTGCACTGAAAGTTGCCGACCGAGTCGAAGAATGGCTGGCCGAAGAACACAAGGAAAACGGCTGGTTCGACCGACGGCCTGACCTGATCCAGCCGCTGGAATCTGTCGAACTCACTCAAAATCCGGCGTCTTAGCTCGCTTTTCAGGCAGGATGTGCTTGATTTTCCCCTTTGAACCAAATATCTCGCGCGCGCAGATGTAACCACGGGACCAAGGGTCCCCCAAATCGCAAAAGGGCGCCTGAGGAATGGCAAAGGAAAAGTTTGAGCGTAATAAGCCGCACGTCAACATCGGCACGATTGGCCACGTTGACCATGGTAAAAC